>JBDTNQ010000214.1:0-2599 GCA_039933635.1 Acidobacteriota bacterium | reverse complement strand
TCGCTGATCACGGTGGCGATGGCCGCGCCGTTGTACGAGTAGCGCGGGATGAGAACGAGGTTCAGGCCTACATTCAGGGCCGTGCCGATCGACGTCACCACGAGCAGCGCGCGGGTCCGGTCGGCGGCGATCGCGACGGCGTGCAGGATCCAGGTGACGTAGACGAACGGCAGGCCCAGCAGTAACAGCCGCAATGTCGCCGCGGCCGGCTCGAACTCCGGGCCGAAGATGAGGACGCCTCGCTCGGCGAGTGGCCACGCCGCTGCGCCGATGACGATCGCCAGGACAAACACGCCGATCTGGCTTCGGAAGACGAGCCGGCCGTAATCTGGCGATCGTTCGACCCACATACGCGACAGCCGCGGAATCAGCACGGCCGAAATGATCGCCGTGGCGTACGTCAGTCCTTCGTACACCGGATACGCGGCGCCATAGAGGCCCGTCGGGCCGTCGCCCTGGAGCTTGTTGAGCATGACGGTGTCGATGCGGTTGTAGAGATTCAACACCAGCAGGAAGAGGCCGACCGGAAGCGCCTCGGCCGGGAGCGACCGCCACAGGTCGGGATCGGCCGTGCCCGGGCCCACGTGACGTCGGGCAAGGATCACCGCGCCACCCGCCGTGACAATGCGGACACCAAGAAAGACCAGGCTCAGTTGGACCACCGACGCCCCTGCCACGAGCGCGATCGCGCAGCAGATGAACAGGAGCACACGATCGACGGTCGTAACGAGGGCGTCGTCGCCGAATCGCTCCAGGCCCTGGAGAATGCCGCGTGCGGTGAGCAAATACGAACGCATCGTGGCCGATAGCAGCATCGCCAGGCACGCGAGACGGACCGAGGTTTCGCTGCGCAGCTTGAAGGCGACGGCCCCGACGATGAGCACCATCGCAAGTCCGGGCAGGGCCTTGAGCCACAGCGACGTCCGAAGTAGCTGGCCGGCGCGCGTCGAGTCGCGCGCAATCGCGCGAATCGTGATCTGGTGGAGGCCGAAGTCCATGAAGACTTCGGCGATGGTGGCGATGCCGACCACCCACACGAACACGCCGTACTGGTCTTTGCCGAGCCATCGCCCCGCCATGACCAGGAGCAGCAGCATGAACACGGCGCTGCCGGCCGAGACCGCCGAGTAGAAGAAGTTGCGTGTCATCTCTGGAAGGCGAGCATCAACGGAGGAACAGGGAGGCGACGGTCCAGTAGCCGATGAGCCACGAGTCATACAGGCGCTTGGCGAGACGTGAGACGCCGCTATCGGCCACATCCCGCCGCACCACGAGGGGCGCTGCGGCGAGGATGTCACGGTCGTGCGTGCGCCGGCGGGACTCCACGGCACGACGATCCTGCATCAGCCCGCGCGCCAGGATGCGCAGTTCGCGGAGCGCTCGGAAGTAGGCAGGGGCTTCGCCTTTCGCCACCAGGATGGCGAACTGCAGCGGCTCATGCAGCAGGAGCGCCGGTGCGATCAGGAGAAGCGTCCGGATCTCGTAGTTCTTCAACATGAAGTGCCAGCGGTTGCGAATCTGGAAAGGGTACAGCCACGTGGAACGGGGACGGCTGCCGTGTTCCACGATGGCCGAGGGGGTCTCGACCAGCCGGAATCCCGCCGACAGGAGACGGAAGCAGAACTCACCGTCCTCCTTACCCATGAAATAGCGTTCGTCGAATCCGCCGACGCTGCGCGCGGCCTCGATGTTGAGCAGGAAACAGACGCCAGGCGCCGTGCCGATGTCCGCGTCCTGGGTGCCGCGGTCGGTGAGCGCGCGGTCCGCCCATGGCGTGATCGCTTCACAAATGAAGTGCAGCCGGCTGCCCGCGTACTGAATACGACTCGGGTCCTGTTCGTGCACGACGACCGGAACCGAGGCGCCGACGCCGCGCGCCATCGCGTTTCTCAACGCAGATGGAGCGGTCGGCTGCAGGTAGGCGTCCGAATCGACGAGCAGCAGGTACGGCCGGTGTGCCGCGGCGATGGCGCGATTACGGGCGGGGTTCGGGCCCTCGTTGTGGGCCATCGACACCACGCGGACGGTCGGCCAGTCGCGCGCCAGCCAAAGGGCGGTCGCATCGGTGCTGGCAATGTCGTAGAGCGTGATGCGGTCCGAGGGGACGCCGGCGGCGACGAGACACCCGAGCACGCGGGGGAGCGTGGCGTGCCCATTGTGCGACACGACGGCCACATCGACCTCGTCGAGCCAGGCGGCAGTGGAAGTGTTCATTCAACAAACGCGAACGGCAGGCGGCCGCCCGGCACGTGGTCCATGAAGCCGGGCCAGCATATCACCGCTGATTTCGGTGGCTCCACGGGTCGCGGGCCTCTCTGCCATAAAGTATCGACGTGTCCGACGCGTTCGATTCGGGGCGGCGTCGCCCTGGCGCTGCGATCTTCGCGCTGACGATGGTGGCGATTGCGATCAGTCCATTTCTGTGGCGGGTCGCCCTCGCGACCTGGGGACCGCGGTCTACGGACCTGAAGCCGAGCAACCTGCCGGCGCTGGAATCGGCGCGCGATCGGTACCCGTTCGATCCGGGGCCGATTGACGAACTCCGCGCCGTGCGGCCAGGCACCGTCATCCTTGGCGATTCGATGGCGCTTCGCATCGA
>JBDTNQ010000213.1:0-2621 GCA_039933635.1 Acidobacteriota bacterium | reverse complement strand
ATGGCCAGCATCACGATCCACGCGACGATACAGACGACAATCGCGCGCGTGGTGCTCGTGTAGTCCAGGGCCTGACGGACCGCGATGACCATCGCGATCAGAATCCACACGCTGCACACCGCGAAGATCGGCCAGTTCAGTGCGGGCACGAGACCGAATACGCCCAACATCCCGGCGGCCTCGGCGAAGCCGAGCGTGCGCAGCATCTGGCCCATATCGGCCTCGGTGTCTTTCGCCGGGAAGAGCCGCGTGCCGATGACCAGCACCACGGCCGCGCCGATGACCCAGCCGATGCTGCCTGCGACGACGGCCAGGACGACCCCGCGAACCGATCCGAATCTGAGGGCCCCGATGCCCTGCGCCAACTGCGAGAGCACCACCACGACAGCGGCCTGTCCGGTCGCCGTGCGATCGTGCTCGACCTCCTCGAACGTCGCGGCCTTCAACTGCATCGCCCCGACGATCCGCGCCCCAAAACTCGCCATCATCCCTCCCTCGCGCCCACGCGCCTGAGGACATTCTACGTGGCCTGCGTCCGGAGTTCTCTGACGCGCCGTTGATACACTGGTGCATGGCCGAACCGCGCGTGTCCCCGCCGAGTTCATGGGGACGATCCACCATCCACACCGCCTGTCCGCTGGACTGCCCGGACTGCTGCAGCCTGGTCGTGACCGTCGAACGAGGCGAGATCCAGAAGATCGACGGCAGCCGCCTGGCGCCGTCGACCGACGGGTACATCTGCGGCAAGGTCCGCCGGTTCGATCGCCGCGTGTACGGCGCCGAGCGCCTGCTCCACCCGCTCGTCCGCCGGGGGCCCAAGGGCCGTGCCGACTTCGAAACCGTCGCCTGGGACGAAGCGCTCGACCTCATCGTCGAAAAGCTGAAACACGCCCGCGAGACCTTGGGCGCCGAGTCCGTGCTGCCGTTCTACTACGGCGGATCGAACGGCTTGCTGACGAGCGACCTGGAAGACGCGCGATTCTTCCGCCGGTTCGGCGCGTCGAATTTGGCCCGCACGGTGTGCGCCGCGCCCACCGGGGCCGCGGCGACCGCGCTCTACGGGAAGATGGCGGGCGTCGCCTACGAAGATTACGAGGATGCAAGGCTGATCGTGGTCTGGGGCTGCAACGCTGCCGCCTCTGGCATTCACCTCGTGCCGCACATCAAACGGGCGCAGACGCGTGGCGCCAGACTCGTCGTGATCGATCCGCGCCGGACGCCGCTCGGCCGGATGGCCGATCTGCATTTGCCGGTTCGCCCAGGCACGGATCTCCCCGTCGCCCTCTCGCTCATCCGCGAGCTCTTCGATCGCGGCTGGGCCGACCAGCGCTTCCTCGACGAGCATTGCGACGGCGCGGCCGAGCTGCGGGCGACCGCCAGCGCGTGGACGCTTGACCGGGCGGCCGCCGAAGCCGGGGTCGACGCGGCCGATCTGGCGCGCCTGGCCGAGTGGTACGGCACCTCGTCACCAGCGGTCATTCGCTGCGGATGGGGGCAGGAGCGGAACCGCAACGGCGGCTCGGCCTCGATGGCCATCATGGCGCTGCCGGCGATTGCCGGAAAGTTCGGTGTCCGCGGGGGTGGCTATACGATGAGCAACTCGGGAGCCTGGGGCGTCCGCGCCGAGGATCTCATCGACACACCGGCGCCGCCGACGCGCACGATCAACATGAATCAGCTGGGTCGCGTCCTCACGCAACCGGACGGGACACCGGTCTCCGTGCTGTTCGTCTACAACTGCAATCCGCTGGCGACCATGCCCGACCAGAACCGCGTGCGCGCGGGCTTGCTGCGCGAGGACCTCTTCACCGTCGTGCACGAACAGGTCATGACGGACACCGCGCTCTATGCCGACGTCGTGCTGCCCGCGACGACGTTCCTCGAGCACTACGACATCGCGAAGGGGTACGGGGCGTATCACTTCCAACTCGTGCAGCCGGTGATTCAACCCGTGGGCGAGGCCCGATCGAATCACGACCTGTTTCGCGAGCTCGGCGTGCGGCTCGGCCACGTCTCGGGTGACGATGACCTCGGCGAGGCCGGCGCGCTGATGGAGGTCGCGGCACGACTGCCCGGAACGCTTGGGCCAACGGTGCTCGCCGGTGAGCCGGGGGTGGGGCCCGCCAACGGCCGGCCGATCCAGTTCGTCGACGTGATGCCATTGACGCCCAATGGCCGCGTCCAGCTGTCCCCCTCGTCGGTGCCCACGCAGGCCGGACTCTACGTGTACCTCCCCGACCCGCGCACCGAGCAGTACCCGCTCAGCCTGATCTCGCCGGCGAGCGAACATACGATCTCGTCCACCCTCGGTGAACTGCGCCCAAGCCTGGCCAAGCTCCGGCTGCATCCCGATGACGCGCACGCCCGATCGATTGCGGAAACCGATCCCGTGCGGATCTTCAACGACCTCGGCGAAGTGCAGTGCGAGGCCACGATCACGCCAGACATTCGGCCCGGCACCGTCGCGCTGCCAAAGGGACTCTGGGCGCGCAGCAGCTTCAACGGTTCCACCGCCAACGCACTCGTGCCCGATACGCTGACGGACATCGCTGGAGGCGCCTGCTTCAACGACGCGCGAGTGCAGGTGGAACTCTGGGGCAAACATTGAGATATCGATGATC
>JBDTNQ010000212.1:0-2811 GCA_039933635.1 Acidobacteriota bacterium | reverse complement strand
CGCGCTCTGATCAGCCTCGCCTCAACGCGTGGGAGCCGCGCCCGCGGGAGCTCCCTGACGGGCGCCGCGTCCAGGCGCGGTCTGCGCGGGGGCCGGAGGGCCTTGCGGCGGCCGCGCATCGGCGGGAAGCGGGTGGGGCTTGACGTCGTAATGAGTCAACCCCAACGACCACTTGATCGCTTCGAAGTACATCCGCTGGAGGTTGTTGTCGTCCCACTCCGCCGCCTGGCCATTGCCGAGCGAGGAGTAGAACACGCGGCCCTTGCCGTAATTATGGATCCACGCCACCGGGTAGTCGCCGTCCGGGCGCGTGTAACTGGCCACGGGCGAGAGGTTGGAGAGGTCCTTCCGTAACAGGACCTGGATGTCCGTGCGGTCGTAGGCGTCGGGCTGATAGTACGCCTGGCCCGTCGCCATCGTGCCCGGGAAGTGCTTCACCGCCGGGAAATCGGGACTCTCGTTCACGAGGACCGAGCCTGTGCCCCCAAAGGGGTCGTGCACATTCACGGAAGCAGATGTCGCTCCCAGAATTTTGGTCATCTCCGGGAATGTCGACCAGGGGGTCAACGCAATGTAGGCCGCCACGAACCCTTTCCCGTCTTCCTTGATGAACTTGATCAGATCCTTCTGGCCCGCCTCGTCGAGCGGCACATTCCTGTGACCCGCAAAGAAGATGGCATCGACGTTGTTCAGGTTCGGGCCGCCGCTGGCCGGCGTCCCGTCGGTCTTCTTCGGGTTGTACGAAATGATGTCGGAATCGGTGCGGATGTACATGTCATAGGTGCCCGACTCGTACCCGATGCGCTCCAGCACTGCCAACATGTGCGTGGAGCTGTCGTGCTGCGCCTGGCCATTCCGAGTGTCCGCCCATGCCAATACGACCTTCTTGGTTCGAGGGGCGCCGCCTCGGCCGCCGCCTCTCCCTCGGCCATCCGCCTGGCCTCTGGCTCCTGGTTGTGCTCCGCCCGGACCCTGCTGGGGCGGGGCCTGCTGAGCAACAACCCACACCACGCAGAGCAGCGCAGCGATCGCAGTCAGTCCCGTTCGCATGTATGTCTTCATCAGTTCCCCTCGATCTCCCTCAAACGCCAGCCCTGGTCGACCCTGTCGCACGGCACGGGCGGAGCGTCCCTCACGCGCACGCGGGTTGTTCCTGCCCAGCCGCTGCGGATATCGGTCACGTCCGACAATTGGCGCGGGGCCGCGTGACGCGCGGATTCCAGCTGCTGCGCCCCTGACCACATCACGGGCCAAGTCGTGAGGACCCGAGTATCGACGAGCACGAAGATTGCTGCCAGTGCGTTACCGTTACCGGCTCGTGGCGGGCTCAGCGCCTGACGATCCGGCCGATGTCCCGCGCGAGACGCGAGCGCACCCGGCGCGGCTCGAGAATCCACTCTCCCGTCACTTCGATCTCCGTGCCGCCGAACCGTCGTTTGAAGGCAAAGTGCCGCGGAACGGATCGCCCGGCGTCCGTGGGCTCATACCGGCGAGCGCGAACCACGTCGCACCGAGGTCGCAACCCCAACGCATCCGGTCTCACAGCAGGGGGGCCTACAGTCCTCGCAACACGGCCGCGGGATCGGCGTTCGCCGCCCTTTGGGCCGGCGCATAGCACGCCACGAGCACCACAGCCGCAACGATCGCGGGCACGACAGCGACGACGAGCCAATCGAACGTCGGCATGGGACCGACCAGATTGGCCGTGACTCGAAGGGCCCACACGGAGAGCGGCAGCCCCACGACAACGCCGAGTGCGGCCACCCAGGCCCCTTCGCGCAACACCAGGCCGAGGACGTCACGCTTGTCGGCGCCGACCGTCATGCGGATCGAGATCTCGCGCAGGCGCTGGGCGACCGAATGGGAGATGACGCCGTAGAGGCCGATTGTGGCGAGAAACAGGCCCGCCACGCCGGAGGCCGCGAGGATCCACGCGGCGGCGCGACGTGGATAGAGCATTTCATCGACCATCTCCGAGAGCATCCACACGCGATACACGGCCGCGTCGGGATCGGCCGTGACGACCGCACCGCGGAGAGTGGCGATGGCTGTGCCACCGCTCGGCAGGCGGGCGATCAAGTTCGACGGACTCGGCCGCCACTGCTGCGATAACGGCACGTACAACGCGGGAATCGGCACGCCCGGCTTCAGCACGTGAGTGGTGTCTCCGACGACGCCCACCACGGTCAGCCAGTCATTCACAGCGCCCTTGCGATCGGGCAGGCCCAATTCTTGTCCGATCGCCGACCGTCCCGGCCACAGACGTGAGGCGACGGCTTCGCTGATGATGGCGACGTGGGGAGCCTCCCGAACGTCCCGCGCGTCGAAATCGCGACCCTCGCGTAAGGGCATGGCCAGCGTCGCGAAGAACCGGGCCGACACCGAGGTTTGGAAGGCTGATATCACGCTCGAGTCGCCAGACGACGCGTTGTCGCGCGAGACGAGCGACGATGGTGAATCTCGTGTACTCACTGGCAGATAGTCGGACAGGGCTACTGCGGCAGTACCAGCCGAGCCGTCCAGCCTCGTCGTCAACTCGCGCAGAAAACGTCGTTGGCGCTCGGCCTGGCTGGCGATCGAGTCGCTCGTCGGAGGGCCGGCCGGGAGTCGGTCATCGATGATGCCGAGGTACATGGTGGTGAGGCCGTCAGTGCGGAACCCGGTGTTCGCGGTCTCCATTGGCGCCAGGTTTCGTAGGTGCACTCCCGCGACGAGGAGCAGGACCATGGCAGCTGCCACCTGCGGAATGATAACGCCGTGGCGGAGGCGCCGCCGGGAGCGAACTGTGGGACCGCTTGCGCCGCCAAGTGC
>JBDTNQ010000211.1:0-2907 GCA_039933635.1 Acidobacteriota bacterium | reverse complement strand
TGGCGCGACGGCTGTGAACGCTGCATCCAGATCCTGCGGTACGGCGGGATGGGCCACACGATGTCGATTCATTCGAACAACGAGGCGGTCATTCTGGAGTTCGGACTGAAGAAGCCGGCGTTCCGCATTGTGGTGAACACGCCAACGACGCACGGTTCAATCGGTCTGACGACCGGCCTGGATCCCGCGATGACGCTCGGGTGCGGTGGCTATGGCGGCAACATCACGTCGGACAACATCTCGCCGCGGCACCTGCTGAATATCAAGCGCCTGGCGTACGAACTGCGCCCGGCGTCGACTGGCGCCCCGCGCAGTTCCGCGGCTGCGCCGGCCGCGCCGCCGGTCAGCCTCCCCAGACGCACCGTTGAACCGACGCCTCAGGAGGTCGACGCGTTTGCCGTGCAGCAGCAGCTGGCGGCAGCCCTTGGACAGCCGACGGCCGCCGTCCGCGCACCGGTGGGCGCGGCCTCGTCGGCCCCCGTGCCGTTCGTGTGTGAAGACGACGTCCGCATCGCCATTCGGCAGCAACGGAAGATTCTGATCGGTGAGCGCACGATTGTGACGCCGGCCGCGCGCGATTTGGCCGAAGCGCATCACGTTTTCGTCGAAGGCTGAACCAGAGGCCCGCGCCAGAGCGGTGGCCGTGGTCCGCTGTCCAGCCGTCACACAACTCTCACATTTGCAATCACTTGCCCGTTGACCAGGCCGGCGCTGGATGGTACGGTACCGGCGTGATGCGTGGGCGGCCATAGACACACAACGATGAAATCGCAGCTCCGACTTCTCGTCGTGTCTCTTCCGTGCGTGCTGGCCGCGTGCGGCGCGCACAATCGGCCCACCACCACACCGGCGCCTCCCGTCGCCCCCCTTCCCGTCAATCGCTTTACTGGCACTGAACCCGTCGGCCGTGAGGTCGAGGTGCGTCCGGATCCATCTGCCGGGATCATCAACAAGGCCCAGGCCGAGGTCACGGAGGGCGAGCAGGCGCTGCAGGACGGGCGCATGGTTGCGGCGCGCCAGCATTTCGATGCGGCAATCGATCAGTTGTTGGCAGTGCCCACCGGGGCGCGCAGTGACGCGGTGGTCGCGGCCGCGTTCGATCAGATGCTCGATCGCATCAGCGCCCTGGAACTACTGGCCTTGCGCGAGGGCGATGGCCTGACCGAAGCGCGATCCGAACCCGCGGCGATTGACGAACTCCTCTCGGCTGCGGTTTTCGAGCGTCCGCAGCCCGCGGCGACGACCGGCGAGACGGTGCGCGCCGATCTTGAGCGCACGTCGCACGATCTCGATATTCCCGCGAACGAGCGTGTGTTGTCGTTCGTGGAACTGTTCCAGGGGCGGCTGCACGACTTCATGGCCTCCGGCCTTGCCAGGGCGCACCGGTATCTGCCGATGATTCGGCGCGTCTTCCAGGAGGAAGGGGTCCCTCAGGATCTCGCGTACGTGCCGCTCGTCGAGAGCGCCTTCAAACCCACCGCCCTGTCGCGCGCGAGCGCGCGCGGCATGTGGCAATTCATGCTGGGCACAGGGCAGGAATATGGTCTCCGGCAGAACTGGTTCGTCGATGAGCGCGCCGATACCGAGAAAGCCACGCGCGCGGCGGCCAAATATCTGAAGAGTCTGCGTGATTACTTCGACGGCGACTGGAACCTCGCGCTGGCCAGCTACAATGCCGGCCCCGGCCGCATCCAGCGCGCCACGCAACGCGCCCGCACTACTGACTATTGGAATCTCACCGCGACGCCGCGTTTCCTCCCGCGTGAGACGCGCGACTACGTGCCGATGATCATGGCCGCCACGCTCATCGCGAAGAATCCTGGGCTCTACGGGTTCGACGACAGCGGATCGAATCCACTGGCGTTCGAAAACGTCTCGGTCCCGAACGCGCTCGACCTCAAGATCATTGCTGAATGGGGCGGTTTCACGGTCGAGGAACTCCGCGAGCTCAACCCGGAACTCCGCCGTACGACAACGCCGGATCGGGTTCACGAATTGAAGGTGCCGATTGGCACCGCGGCGACGATCCAGAAACAGCTCGAGTCCGCTGACCCGCTCTTCGTGCATTTCGAGTTCCACCAGGTGCGTCGTGGAGAAACGCTCGCCATCATCGCCCGCAAGTACCGCGTGGCGCAGGCCGAGTTGCGACAGGCAAACGACCTCGGCGCCACCGCGCGCGTCAAGGCCGGCCAGTCCCTGATGATTCCGCAGCGTCAGGCCTCGGGGCTCCCGACCGCGACCGCGCGCGTCGTGGCCCGCAGCGCCCCGAGCGTGGCCTCAGCGGCGCCGACGCGCACGTCATCTTCCATGACCTACCGGGTGCAGCGCGGTGACACGCTCTTCAGCATCGCGCGTCGCTTCGACACGACGGTCGACACCATCAAACAGCTCAATCGCCTCCGCAATAACTCCATCAGCATTGGCGACAGGCTGACGGTCAAGCGCTAGGTCTCTCTAAGGCCACGGCGGCTGCTGGAACAACCCTCCATCCACACCGACCGTCTGCCCCGTAATGAACGCCGCCGCTGGGCTGGCGAGCATCACCACGGCGTGTCCGATGTCGTCCGGCAGACCGACACGGCGGAGAGGGGTGATGCGACCGAACGTGCCGGCGTAGTCCGGTCGCTCGAGCCTGGTGCGCTCCACTTCGACAGCACCTGGTGCAATGCAGTTGACCCGAATTCCGAGCGGGCCGAGTTCCAGAGCCGCGACCTTGGTCAGCATCTCAATGCCGCCCTTGCTGGCCGTATACGACACGAGTTCGGGAAACGGCACCTTGTTACATCCGGAGCCGATGTTGATGATCACGCCGCTGCCCTGCGTACGCATCTGGCGCGCCGCGGCCTGTGTACACAAGAAGCATCCCTTCAGGTTCGTATCCACCACGTCGTCCCAACCCGCTTCGGA
>JBDTNQ010000210.1:0-3060 GCA_039933635.1 Acidobacteriota bacterium | reverse complement strand
ATTCTCGATGTTGGAGCGGGCACGGGCCGCGCGGCCCTGGCCCTTGCAGCGAAAGGCGCCATCGTCCACGGTGTCGACGCGTCTGCGGAGATGCTGGAGGTCGCACGGGAGCGCGCTGCGAAGGCGGGCCTGACGATCAGGTTCGACGTCGCCGACGCGCACGCGCTGCCCGTGGGTGACCGCTCCGTCGACGCCGCCGTGTGCTTTCGCCTCCTGATGCACGTCATCGATTGGCCGACGTGTGTGGCGGAACTGTGCCGCGTGTCTCGTCATCGCGTCGTGATCGATTTTCCGGCGGCCGCCAGCGCCGCCGCGGTCGAGAGCGCGGTCCGACGACGACGCCAGGCGGCTGGCGCGAAGGTGGAGGCCTATCGCGTCCTGCGAGAGGCGGACGTCCGCCGGGTCTTTACCAAGAACGGCTATCGCGTGGTTCTAGTCCGTCGCCAGTTCGTTCTGCCGATCGCGTTGCACAAGGCCATCAATCGGCTGTCGCTCTCGCTGGGGATCGAGCGCGCGTTGTCCGGCGTGGGATTGTTGCGTCTGTTGGGCTCGCCCGTGACGATGGTGGCGGAACGATGAAGGTGCTCGTCACCGGCGTCACCGGTTTCACCGGGGCGCACCTAGCGAGACACCTGGCGGCCGCCGGCCGCGACGTGCGCGTGCTCGTACGGAACGCCGCTCAGCGCAGTGTGTGGGCGGAGGCGGGCTTGGACGTCGCCATCGGGGACCTGCGGGATCGTGAGAGCCTTGTCCGGGCCGCGGCGGGCGTCGAGGTCATCTACAACATCGCGGCGCTCTATCGCGAAGCCGGTCTGCCGGCCGACAGCTATCGCGCGGTGAACGCTGACGGCGTCGTGAGTCTGCTCGAGGCCGCCCGAGCGGTAGGAACGCGACGAGTGGTCCACTGCAGCACCGTCGGCGTGCACGGCGACATCGAACACCCGCCCGCGAACGAAGATGCACCGTTGAAGCCCGGCGACGTGTACCAGGAGACGAAACTCCTCGGCGAAAACCTGGCGCGGGATGCTGCCGCGGGCCTCGGCGTGGAACTCGTCGTCGCCAGGCCCACGGGGATCTATGGTCCGGGCGATCGGAGGCTGTTCAAGCTGTTCGGCGAGATTGCCCGCGGGCGTTTCGTGATGCTTGGTACGGGCCGCAACTTCTATCACCTGACCTACGTGACCGACCTCTGCGAGGGGTTTCGACTCTGCGGTGAGACTCCTGGCGCCGCCGGGCGCACCTACATCCTCGGTGGAGGCGAGGTGACGACGCTGGCCGAACTTGTGCGGGTCACTGCCGACGTCGCTGGGCGCGGCGGACCGTGGCTTCGACTTCCCGTGTGGCCGATCTGGCTGGCCGGCGCGTTATGCGAGGCCGTGTGCGCGCCGCTTCGAATCTCGCCGCCGCTCTACCGCCGGCGTGTAGACTTCTTCCGCAAGAGTCGCGCCTTCGACATCAGTCGCGCCCGGCAGGAGCTCGGGTACGCGCCGCGGGTGGGTGTGCGCGAGGGCATCGAGCGAACGCTGGGGTGGTACCGTGAGCAGGGCTGGATCTGAAACGCCGACCCGCGACATTCCGCGCGCGCAAGATCAACTCTTCGCGCGGGGCAGCGCGTTGACCAAGTATCGCGCGCTGATCATCGGCCGCCCTGGCTTCGGCGCGTTGGTGGCGTACGAGGCGATCGTGCTCCTGTCGCAATCCGTCCCGGGCGCACTCGGCCTCTTGTTACGCAAGACGTGCTATCCGTGGCTGCTCGGCTCGTGCGGCCGCAACGTCGTCTTCGGCCAGAACGTCGTGCTGCGTCATCCGCACAAGATTCACATCGGTGACAACGTCGTCGTCGACGACAACTGCCTGCTCGACGCGAAGGGGGAGGCCAACGCGGGCATCAGCATCGGGTCGGGCGTCTTCATCGGCCGCAACACGATTCTCTCGTGTAAGAACGGCGATATCCAGATCGCTGACGGGGCCAATATCGGATTCAATTGCGAGATCTTCTCCGCGAGTCGCGTGTCCGTCGGCAAAGCCACGCTCATTGCCGCGTACGCCTACCTGGTCGGCGGTGACCATGAGCCGACGGATCGGTCGGCTGGCGTGTTGGAGCAGGGGCGTGTCTCCCACGGCATCGCGATTGGTGAGGGCGCCTGGATCGGCGCTGGCGCCGCCGTGCTCGACGGTGTGACGATCGGGGATCGCGCCATCGTTGGCGCGGGCGCGGTTGTCCGCCACGATGTGCCCGAGGGCGGAACCGCCGTCGGCGTACCCGCCAGGTTGCTCGGCGCGGACGCCGAGCGCTGACCGTCCGATGGCCGTCATTCTCGTCGTGACTTCGGCTCCGCCCCTCGTCGAGGGCGGCCACATCGTCATCGCGCGCGCGCTGCAGCACGCGCTCGTCGAGGCCGGCCATCGCGCCACCATCGCCACCACGCCCTCCAACCGTTTCGGTCGCCAGGCGTCCGCCTACCTTGCCAACTGGCTCACGGACGTCGGTCAAACCGGCGATGGCGATCGGATCGACCAGGTCATTTCGCTGCGGTATCCGAGCTTCGCCGTCAGGCACCCGCGCCACGTCTCGTGGCTGAACCACACGATGCGTGAGTATTACGACTTGTGGGATGAGTTCTCCGCGGGCCTGTCGCCGCAGGGGCGGATCAAGGAGCGTGCGCGGCGCGCCGTCATTCACGCGGCGGACACGTATTTCCTCAAACGGGTCTCCAAGCGGTTCGTGCAGTCCGAAACGATCCGGGCCCGGCTTCAACGGTGGAATCACCTCGACGCGGAGGTCCTGCATCCGCCGGCGCCGCCACGGGCGTATCGATGCGACGGGTACGGTGACTATCTGTTCTTTGCGTCGCGGCTCGATCCGATCAAGCGCGCGGACCTCGTGATTCGCGCCATGACCACCCCAGCGGCCCGCAACGTCCGCTGCGTCATCGGGGGTGATGGCAGTCTGCGCCCCGCGCTTGAAGCTCTCGCGCGCGAACTCGACGTCGACCGTCGTCTAACGTTCGCTGGCCGATTGGACGACGAGGGCCTCACGCGCCACCTGGCGGCGTGCCG
>JBDTNQ010000209.1:0-3191 GCA_039933635.1 Acidobacteriota bacterium | reverse complement strand
CGCGCTGGTGCTCGCCGACGAGCCGACGGCCAATCTCGATGGCGAGAACGCCGAGATCCTGATGCACATGATGCGCGACCTGCGCGACCGGCACGGGATGACGTTCGTGTTCTCGACGCACGACTCGCGCGTCATCGCCCACGCCGTCCGCGTGGTCACGCTCGTGGACGGACGCGTGGCCTCCGACGAACCCGCGCCGGGCGAGGCGCCGCACGCCATCGTACCGGGCGTTGGGAAGCCGCCGGCCGCGAAGAGCGGGTGACATGCGCTGCTCCCCTCTCGCGGCGGTGACCGTCGTCGTTCTCCTGGTGAATCCGTCCGCGGCGGCTGCGCAGGACGCGCCATCAAGCGCGCCGGCCGCCACCTTCACGTTGCGAACGTCCATCAAGACCAGCGGACTCGTGTTCAGGGCCCCCGATGCGCCGGAGCTATTTCCGGAGCGTACCGGTGGCGAGTCCGTTTCGCGGCTGCGGCTCGAGCCCGAAGTGAAGGTTGGGACGGATGCGACCTTCACGGTCGCCTACGAGCAGCAACTGCGCTACAGCTCGGCCCCGGCGGGCATCGCGACCGCAGGGATCCTGCCGTCCGAGAGCGCCGCCCCCTTCCGCATCCGCCCGCTCGACTGGACGATGACGCAGTCATCCGGCGTGGTGTGGCGCCACGAGATCGATCGCGCCAGCGCACGGCTGCACCGTGGCCGCGCGGACATCACCATCGGCCGCCAGGCCATCGGCTGGGGCCGCGGTGTGATGTTCGGCGCGGTCGATCTGTTTGCGCCATTCTCGCCCCTCGAGGCCGATCGCGAATGGCGTCGCGGCGTGGATGCCGTTCGCGCCGACGTGAAGGTCACGGACCGCTCGTCGCTCGACCTCGTTGGTGCGTTCGGCCGAACCGTCGATCAATCCGCATTCGGAGCGCGGATCCGTGGGTATGCCGGCCCGATCGACGTCGAGGTGATGGGCGGGCGGCGCGGCCGGGACGGGTTCGGCGGGGTGACGACGTCGGCGGCCGTGGGGGACGCCGAGTTGCACGCCGAACTGGCAGCGTTTCGTGTCGACGAGCCGGTCCTTGGTGCGGGCGCCCGCACCCTCCTGAAGGCGGTCGCGGGTGGATCGTTTCGTGTTCCCGTCGGCTCCGGCATCCTGACCTACGTCGAGTACCACTACTCGGGCTTCGGCGCGGCCCGGCCGGAGGACATCCTGGCGCTGCTCTCGAGTCCGGCACTGGCCGCACGCTACGCCCGCGGCGACACGCAGATTCTGTCCCGCCATGCCGTGGCCGTGCTGGCTCTGTACGAGATGTCTCCCGAGATCAGTTTCTCCGGGCAATGGCTGCAGAACCCGAAAGACCGGTCTGGAGTGGTGGCTCCGGGCGTGACGTACACGTTCGGCGACCGCACGTCGGTGCTCGGCAGCGTGTTCGTGCCCTACGGCCGTGCACCGCGGGGGCTCACGCTACGCAGCGAATACGGCGCCGCCTCGCTGTCCGCGTTGTTTCAACTACGCTTGTATCTCTGACGGCCACGCGCGCGCGTGACCGTGGTCTGCAGGAAAGGTCGTATTTCGATGTCCGGTGGCACACATGTCCCCGCAGGTGAAGTGTTCGATCTCCGATCGCTCGTCAATGCCACGCCACACGGGATCTCCAGCCGCATCCTCGCCAAGGCGGACGGCGGCAACATGACGCTGTTCGCGTTCGACGCGGGCCAGGGCCTCACGGAGCACACCTCGCCCTTCGACGCCGTCGTGATGGTCATCGAGGGCGCCTTGACGTTGACGATCGCCGGCGCGCCGGTGGTCGCGACGCCGGGCACCATCGTACGGTTACCGGCGAATGTTCCACATGCCGTTGATGCGGCGGAGGCCTCGCGGATGGTGCTGGTGATGCTCAAGTGACGGTAGTCCCCCAGGGCTGAAGGCGTGGCCCATTTCTGGCGCCTGGACGGTAACGCCCACGACACGGCCGTGATGAGCAGCAACTTCTACCACTTCGCGCAGAAGCTCTTCAAAGAGTAAGAAGAGCCGACACGCACGCGGTCATCGCGCTCGTCGACCGTGCGGCGTGGCCCACGCCCGTCCGAAAACGAGGCCGCTTCGCTGCGAGTGCGTTTTGTCGTCCACCGGGTGCTCCGCGGGAGATTCAACCGTCTCGATTGAGAGCGTGGTGTTCGCGCCTGGGCGCCGCCCGCTCGATTCCATCGGCCCGACTCGCCGCCTCCACAGAATCAGGACGACCGCGAAGATGCTCCCCGAGGCAGCGCCGATCGCCAGAGATACCCCGATGCTCGGAACGAACACGGCGACGACGAGCGCCATCACGACGAGCCCGAGCCCGCCCACGCCCGCAACCCTGATGTGAGAGATGTTGATGGCATCGGTGATCATCTCACCGTCATCATGCGCGAGCGCCGGGCCGGCCTTTCTCGAACGGCGATGGGCACCGACGAACCACAGCGCGACGAGCACACCACCGACGAACCCCGGAACGATCAACGACATCACCGGATCCATGTTGTGTCTCCTTTGGGAACGACGTTTGACTCTGGAACCATGTTCAACGCTCGGCTGCCGCCCGCTACTCGTGGCGCAGCGCCACAGCCGGATCGATGCGGAAACTTCGAAGCGCCGGGATCAGCGCGGCGATGAATGACGCAGAAAGGAACAAACCGATGGCGGCGGCGAAGGTCGCGGGATCCGTCGCCTGCACGTCGAAGAGAAACGCGGTGAGTAGCCGGCTGGCCGCGAGCGCGCCCAATACACCCGCGACGATTCCAAAGATGGTGGGAACCATCGCTTGACGCAACATCAGCGACACGACGCCTCGGTAGGTCGCCCCGAGCGCCACTCTGAGACCGATCTCGCGGCGACGCTGTGCGACGGCGTAGGACACCAGCCCGAAGATGCCGACGAGGGCCAGGAACGTCGCCGTGCCGGCGAAGACCAGGAGCACGGCCGTCCGGAACCGCTCGGACGCCAGCGACTTCCATCGCACCTGCGCCATCGTCAACACGTCCACCGAGGACATGTCCCGTTCGAGATTCAAGAGGATGGCTTTCGTCTGGTCCGGGATCGATCGCGAACCAGGCTTCGCGCGCAGCATGATCGTAGCCATCTGCGCGATAGTCGGTTGCTGCCGCATGGAGGTGTACATCTGGAGCGACACGTCGCCATCGAGGCGCGTGAGCTTGAAGT
>JBDTNQ010000208.1:0-3261 GCA_039933635.1 Acidobacteriota bacterium | reverse complement strand
GCGTGATCTCTTGACTGCCGCGGCGCCAAAGATGAAGAAGGTGACGGCCAGGGCGAGGGAGGCCGATGCGTATGGACGCATGGCGGCGGCGAGCGCGAACAGGCCCGCCGCTACAAACCACACCATGGGTTGCGCTCGCATGAATGTGGAGCTTAGCACTCGCCCAAACGACCACAAACGGTGTCTAATGCCCCGGGGTTTCCCCGGAGGTCAGGTCGATGAGGCTCCATCTTGCATGGCTCTTCGCGCTCGTCGCAGCATCGGCCGCCGCACAGACGCCCGCACCTGGGGCTGCCACCGGGTTAATCCTCGGCCGCGTCGTCGATGGCACGAGCGGGAGGCCGCTGGGGGACGTGACCGTGACGCTGGCGGGCCCGCCAGCGCAGACGTCAGGTACCACGCCGAGGGTAATGACCTCGGGCAACGGCTACTTCGTGTTTGCCGGACTTCGACGTGGCGGATACACGATTTCCGCAGCGAAGAGCGGGTACGTGCCGGGAGCCCAGGGTAAGCAGCAACCAACAGCGAGCGGACAGCCATTCGATCTGTTGGACGGTGAAAGACGGGGCGACATCACCATCCCGATGTGGCGGTACGCAGCAATCGGCGGCACCGTCGTTGATGAGGCCGGTGAGCCACTCGTCGGCATGCCGGTCCGAGTCCTCCGCCGCACCATCGTCGGTGGCACGTGGCAACTGACCCCGGCCGGCAGCCAGCCAATGACCGACGACCGCGGCGTCTACCGCTCGGCGCAACTGGTGCCGGGAGACTACGTCGCGGCCGTCGTGACGACCATCGCCACCGTGTCCACGTCGATGCAGGACGCTTACACCGACGGTGTGGCGACAGGCACCATATCGCCCTATCAGGCCGGGGTCGATGCCGGCGGGGGCTCGCCGCTGTCCCTATCGGGCGGCGTGCGCGTCGGCGATTTCCTCCTGAAGACCGGCGGCGGCGGATTGAACGGCCCAGCGCCGGACGCGCCGAGAATTGTCCCGCCGCGCGCCGACGGTCGATTGCTCGTCTATCCAACGCTCTATTACCCGGCGGGAACGACCGCAACGCAAGCCACGGTGATCACACTCGCGTCGGGCGAGGAGCGTTCAGACATCGATTTCCAACCACGACCGGTTCCGTCGTTGCGCATCGCCGGCACCGTCGTCGGCCCCGGCCCATCATCGAACACCGCGGTCGCGTTGTTCGCGGCCGGGATCGAGTCGATCGCGCGCGAACAAAGCTTCGAATCGGCCATAACAGTGAGCGATGCGGCTGGAAGGTTTACGTTCCTGGGCGTGGCAGCCGGTGATTACACGATCAAGGTTCTGCGCGCGCCCGCGCGGCCGGCCTCCGGTTCGTCGGCGGGCAATTCGATTACGGTGCAGGTCGGCGGCTCGACGATCACGTCGATGGTGATGGGCCCGCCTCCGCCAATTCCGAACGCGCCCACGGTCTCGGGTGTGCTTCCCGTATCAGTGATCGATCGCGACGTGACGGGAGCGATGGTGACGCTTCGCGATGGCGCGCGGCTTGGCGGCCACATCGAGTTCGTCGGAGCGGCGCCGAAACCCACGGCCGATCAGTTGCGCCGGGTATTCGTCAACATCGATCCAGCGGATGGGCACACGCCGGGCGCCGGGAGCAACTTCCAGATCTGGCAAGGCCAGATCGACGCCGATGGACAGTTGACAAGCTATCAATTGCCGCCCGGCAGGTACGTCATCCGTTCCGGGAGTCTGCCCGGCTGGACGTTCGCGGGCGCGACGCTCGATGGGAAAGACATCACGGATGCGCCGTTCGAGCTTGGAACGACTGACGTCACCCGCGTGTTGATCACGTACTCCGATCGACAGGCCGATCTGTCGGGCACCGTGCGCGATGAGGCGCGCGCACCGAATGCTGCTGCCGAGGTCATCCTGTTTCCGGCCGATCCGCGCGCCTGGATGGGTTACGGTACCGTCGCGCGCCGCCTGCGGAACGCCTCGCCACGCAAAGACGGAACGTTCATCTTCGCCGGAGTGCCTCCTGGTGACTACTACCTTGCAGCGGCGCCTCCCGGCACGGTTCCCGACTGGCAAAACCCGACCACGTTGCAGCGGCTCGTCTCCTCGGCCGTGACCGTGACGGTCGGCGACGCCGAGAAAAAGACGCAGGACGTCGTCGTGAAGCCGGTGAGGCCGCGATGACGACGAGACCCGACGGAAAGATTCGGGTCGGCATCATCGGTGTGCTCTGCACGCTGGCGCTGGGGTTTGCCGCACAGCGAGGACCGGTGCGTGATCTCGCCGGCACGGTGTCCGTCGCCGGCACCGCATCCATTTCGGGCAAGGTCGTCACGGACGAAACACCGGCGCGGCCGGTGCGCCGGGCATCCGTCCGGATCGGGGGCGCGGACCTGCGCGTCAGTCACATTGTCATCACGGATGACGCCGGGGACTTCACGTTCTCGGCGCTGCCCGCCGGGCGCTACCTCATCACCGCAGCGCGCCAGGGATTCGTCTCCACGTCGTTTGGCGCGAAGCGGCCTGAAGGCGCGGGAAGCGCCATCAGCCTGAGCGATGGACAGCGGGTATCGGGAATGACGCTCCCCCTGCTCCGCGGCGGCGTCATCACGGGAGTGGTTCGCGATCAGCATGGCAGCCCCGCGAGCGATCAGTCGATCACGGTGATGCGTTACCGCTTCAATCAGAACGGCCAGAGCGTGCTCTCGCGTGCGGGATTGGGCACGCCGCAGACGGACGACCGGGGGATGTACCGCATCTACGGTCTGACCCCAGGCGAATACCTGGTGGTGGCCACGGCGTCCCTGGGCACTCGCGGGAACGCCGACGTGCACCAGACGACGGACGCCGAGGTTCAGTGGGCGCTGCGCGCCGCGCGGGATGGCGGCCGCGCCGCGGGCGATTCGACCCGTCCACCCGCGTCCGCGCCGAACGTCGTCTACGCACCGGTCTTCTATCCGGGTACTTCGAGCGAGGCCGCGGCCGGCCGCATCATGCTGCGCGCAGGCGAGGAACGTTCCGGCGTGGACATTCCCCTTCTGCTCGTTCCCGCCGCGAACATCGACGGCCGTGTTGCCACGGCCGATGGCCAGATCCCGGCGAACACCCGTATCAGCCTGCTCGCGCACGAGCGCATCGAAGGGTTGCCGTTCAGCGGATTCCAGGCGTCGTCGGCCATGCCCGACGGCACGTTTCGATTTCAGGGCATCACGCCTGGAACCTACTCGGTCGCCGTGCGCGTGAATCCCAGCGCGACACCCGG
>JBDTNQ010000207.1:0-3280 GCA_039933635.1 Acidobacteriota bacterium | reverse complement strand
GACCCCGACTACTCGGCGGCGTACGTGATCCTCAAGACCGATGCGGCTCTCGAAGGTCATGGGCTCACGTTCACCATCGGTCGCGGCAACGACATTTGCGCGATGGGCATCGAGGCGTTCCGCCATCTCGTGGTCGGGCAGCGGCTCGAGGACATCACCGCCGACTTTGCCGGTTTCTGGCGTCGCCTCGCCTCCGATTCACAGCTGCGCTGGCTGGGACCGGAGAAGGGGGTGGTGCATCTGGCCCTCGCGGCAATCGTCAACGCCGTGTGGGATCTCTACGCGAAGGCCGAACGCAAGCCCGTGTGGAAGTTGTTGGCGGACATGACGCCACAGCAGATTGTGTCCTGCATCGATTTTCGCTACATCACGGACGCGTTGACGCCCGACGAAGCCCTCGAGATGCTTCAGCGGAAGGCCCATGGCAAGGAGGACCGCGAAGCCGACATCCGCCGGAACGGCTATCCCGCATACACGACCTCGGTGGGCTGGCTTGGCTATTCCGATGACAAGGTGCGCCGCCTGTGTCACGAGGCCATCGACGACGGGTTTTCGCACTTCAAGATGAAGGTCGGCGGCAGGCCGGAGGACGACATCCGGCGGGCGCGGTTCGTACGCGAGTGTATCGGGCCGGACCGGAAGCTGATGGTCGACGCGAACCAGCGCTGGGACGTCGAGGAGGCCATCGATCGCATTCGTGAGCTGGCGCCCTTCGATCTGTGGTGGGTCGAAGAGCCGACCAGTCCCGATGACGCACTGGGCCACGCGACCATTCAGAGGGCGGTGGCGCCCATCCGCATCGCGACCGGCGAGCACGCCGCCAACCGCGTGACGTTCAAACAACTGCTGCAGGCCGGCGCGATTGGCGTGTGCCAGATCGACAGTTGCCGGCTGGGCGGCGTGAACGAGAACCTCGCGGTGATCCTGATGGCGCACAAGTTCGGTGTGCCCGTGTGTCCGCACGCCGGCGGCGTTGGCCTGTGCGAGTACGTGCAGCACCTGTCGATGTGGGACTACATCTCGGTGTCGGGCACGATGGAAGATCGCGTGATCGAGTATGTCGATCACCTCCACGAGCACTTCGAGGAGCCGGTGGTCGTCAAGAAGGGCCGCTACATGGCGCCGTTACAGCCGGGCTACAGCATCACCATCAAGCCCGCGTCGCGGATCGAGTACCGCTTTCCGGATGGTGCGGCGTGGAAGGCCCAATGAACCCGCGCCTGTCGTTGCTTCAACCATATCCGTTCGAGAAGCTGCGTGATCTCTTCGCAGGCGTGACGCCCGCTGCGGTGCCCCCGATTCGGTTGTCGATCGGCGAACCACAGCACCCAACGCCGGGGTTCATCCGCGAGGCGCTGGTGGCTCACCTCGACGGGTTGTCGGTGTATCCGACGACCGCGGGTGACGATCGCCTGCGCGAGGCGATGGCCGCGTGGTTCCGCCGACGCTTTCAGCTTCGGCGACTCGATCCGGCGACTGAGGTGCTGCCCGTCAACGGCTCCCGCGAGGCCTTGTTCGCGATCGCGCAGACCGTGATCGACGCCTCGCGGCCAGCGCCGCTCGTGGCGTGCCCGAATCCGTTCTACCAGATCTATGAAGGCGCCACGTTGCTGGCGGGCGCCACCCCCGTGTTCTTCAATCAAACCGCGGCGAACGGGTTCGGGATCGAACTCGACACGATCGCGCCTGACGAGTGGGCGCGCGTCCAACTGATGTTCGTCTGTTCCCCCGGCAATCCGGCTGGACGCGTGCTCACGCTCGACGACTGGCGAGCCATCTTCGCGATGTCCGATCGGTACGGGTTCGTCGTCGCCTCCGATGAGTGCTACTCGGAGATCTACTTCGACGAACAGGCCCCGCCAATCGGCGGATTGCAGGCGGCCAGCCAGCTTGGCCGCGACGACTATCGAAATCTCATCGTGTTCACGAGCTTGTCGAAGCGTTCGAACGTTCCGGGCCTGCGCTCGGGCGGCGTCGCTGGAGACGCCCGCCTGATGAACAGCTTTCTCGCGTACCGCACGTACCACGGCAGTGCGATGGGCCCAAGCGCGCAGCACGCCAGCATTGCGGCGTGGCGGGACGAGGCGCACGTCCTCGACAACCGCGATCGCTACCGCGCCAAGTTCGACGACGCCCTTCGCCTGTTGTCGCCCGGCCTCAAGGTGTACCGGCCGGACGGCGCCTTCTACCTGTGGGCGGGCACGCCGGAGGACGATGCGCTGTTTACGAAGGAACTGTACCGGGCGACGAACGTCACCGTGCTGGCCGGGCAATACCTCGGCCGCGACGCGCACGGGACGAACCCCGGCAAGGGCTACGTGCGGATCGCGCTCGTCCCCGACTATGATTCCTGTTTGCAGGGCGTCGAGCGGATCGCGTCGTTCTGCCGTTCCCGGTACTGAGCGCCATGCCCACACAGACACTCGAATCGTTGATTGACGCCGCGTTCGAGCGGCGCACGGAGGTGTCGCCCGCTCAGGTGCCCGCCGATCTGTCAGAGGCGCTGGACCGGATCATCGCGGACTTGAACGCAGGCCGGCTGCGTGTGGCCGAGAAGATCGATGGCCGGTGGGTGACCCATCAGTGGCTGAAGAAGGCCGTGCTCCTCTATTTCCGCACGCACGACAACCGCGTCGTCCAGGCCGGCGATCTGCGGTACTTCGACAAGGTGCCAAGCCGTTTCGACGGCTACACCGCCGATGACTTTCGCCAGGGTGGCTTTCGCGTGGTGCCCTCCGCGGTCGCCCGCGCCGGGACCTACATCGCACCGAACGTCATCCTGATGCCGTCGTTCGTCAACATCGGCGCGTATGTGGACGAGGGCACGATGGTGGACACATGGGCGACGGTGGGATCCTGCGCGCAGATTGGCAAGAACGTGCACCTGTCGGGCGGTGTTGGCATTGGCGGCGTCCTCGAGCCGCTCCAGGCGACGCCCACTATCATCGAGGATCACTGCTTCATCGGCGCGCGCTCCGAAATCGTCGAGGGCGTGATCGTCGAGGCGCACTCCGTGATCTCCATGGGCGTGTTCATTGGACAGAGCACGAAGATCTACGATCGATCGACGGGCGAGGTGACGTACGGCCGCGTACCCTCCGGCTCTGTCGTTGTCCCCGGCAGCCTGCCGTCGGCCGACGGCAAGTACTCACTCAGCTGCGCCGTCATCGTGAAACGCGTGGACGCACAGACGCGCGCGAAGACGTCGATCAACGAACTGCTGAGAGATTGATGGGTGCACGATGCACGGTGGTGCATGGTGCACGGCGCACCCTGAACC
>JBDTNQ010000206.1:0-3425 GCA_039933635.1 Acidobacteriota bacterium | reverse complement strand
GGGTGAACAGGTCGAGAGTCTCGCGGGCACCAGCGAGTATCACTGGATGGCCGGGAACTTCATCAAGTACGCCGGTCCGCTCACAGTGGACGACCTCCCGGCCGATGCGCATCAGTTCATCGCGCTCGTTGCGCCGCGACCGATTTTCGTGAGCGGTGGAGAATACGTCGAGTTCAACGGCGATGGCCACCCGGGCTCCCGCTGGAGCGGTGAATCGTGGCAGGACACGCCCGGCACCTTCATGGCCACCGCCGGCGCAAGCCCCGTCTGGAAACTGCTCGGCAAGAAACCGCTGAGCAACAAGGCGCTCGGCTTGACCTTCGACAACGTGCCGGACCCGATGGCGGTGAAGGTGAAGATGCCGCCGCCGTTGACGCCGTTGATCGACGGCGACATCGCGTTCCGCCAGCACGACCAGGGGCACACGGACGCGCCGAACTGGTCGACGTTCATCGAGTTCTGCGGCCACTACTTCAAGGCCCAAGGCCCCAGGAAAGAGTGACGACCTTTCGAGGCATCACTCGTCATCGCGCGCGGCGACTGGCGGCGCTCGCGGCCCTGGCCGTGAGCCTCGGGTTGCGGGCCGGCGGGATTCGCGCGCAGGACGCGTCGCACGGCTATACCCAGGCCGACATCGAGCGGGGCGGGCAGACCTATCTGCTCTCGTGCGGCTCGTGTCATGGCCCGACCGGCGATCTGGTCGCGGCGGTCAATCTCTTCGGCGGCACGTTCCGCCGAGCGACCAGCGATCAGGAAATCGTCGGCTTGATCCGTAGCGGTATTCCAGGAACCCCGATGCCGCCAAGCAGCCTGTCGGAGGCTGACGCCATGCAGATCGTGGCGTTCCTCCGATCGCGTCCGGGAACGACGACGGCGGCCAGGACCAGTGGACTTCCGGGCAACGCCGGATCCGGCGCGAGGCTGTATGCGACGCTCGATTGCGCGACCTGCCACATGATCAACGGCGCTGGTGGCTATCTCGGTCCCGACCTCTCGAGCATGGGCATCACTCGTCCCGTCGATGAACTCGAGCGAGCCTTGACGAAGCCGAGCATCGACATCCGGAACGGCAACCGCACGGTGACCGTCCTGCGGGCGAGTGGTCCAGCGCTCACCGGCCGTCTGTTGAACCAGGACACGTACTCGTTGCAGTTCATGGACGCCACCGGCCGCTTGACGTCGGTGCGGAAGGACGACGTCCGACGCTGGGAAGTGATGGCGACCTCGCCGATGCCAGCCTATGGCGACACGCTGACGCCGCAGCAGATCGCTGACGTCGTGAGTTACCTGCAGACGCTGAACGCTCCGCCGCAAAGTGGTGGTGTCGCCGGCACGCAGCGTGGCGGTGGTCCGCGCGGCGGGGGAGCCCCGGCCCCGCCAGCGAACGGCCGGGGCGGACGAGGTGGCCCGCCGTGATGCGCCGCTTCATGCATGCCCTGTTGTTCGCGGCGGCCATTGCCGCTGGTGGTGTCGGGATCGGCGCGCAGGTGGGATTCGACCGGCTGCTCAACGCTGCTCGCGAGCCACAGAACTGGTTGACGTACTCGGGCGACGTGAGTGGGAAGCGCTACAGCCCGCTGACGAGCATCACGCCCGGCAACGTGAAGAACCTGCAGCTCGAGTGGGTGCTGCAGACGACGTCGCCGGCTGAAGCGACGCAGAAATACGAAGCCAGCCCCATCGTCGTCGACGGCGTGATGTACACCGTGCAGCCGCCAAACGTGATCGTCGCCCTCGATGCGACCACGGGGCGGGTCTTCTGGTCGTATCCGTACACGCCTGCCGCGACCGCACGCAACTGCTGCGGCCGCGTCAATCGCGGTCTGGCGCTGCTCGGCCACACGCTGTTCATGGGGACGTTCGACGGCAATCTGATCGCGATTGACGCCCGTGACGGGCGTCTGTTGTGGACGACCGCGCTCGGACGGCCGGAGGCCGGGTATGCCGTCACTGGCGCACCGCTCGTCGTGAAGGACAAGGTCATCACGGGACCTGCCGGGGGCGAGTACGGCATCAGCGGCTTTCTGGCCGCGTACGACGCGGCGACGGGCCGCGAGGTGTGGCGGTTCAACACCGTGCCGCATCCGGGAGAGCCGGGCCATGACAGCTGGTCGGGCGACGCGTGGAAGACGGGCGGCGGTTCAATCTGGAATGCCGGGACCTACGATCCCGGCACGAACACGGTGTTCTGGGGCATCGGCAATCCCGGTCCCGACTGGAACGGCGCGATGCGTCCAGGGGACAACTTGTACACAGGGTCGGTCATTGCGCTCGATGCCGATACGGGCAAGCTGAAATGGCACTACCAGTTCACGCCGCATGACGAGTTCGACTTCGATGCGACGCAGATTCCGGTGCTGGCGGAGATTCCCTGGGAGGGCCGTCAGAGGCGGGTGCTCATGACGGCGAACCGCAACGGCATCTTCTACGTGTTGGATCGGGACACCGGCCGGTTCCTGCTGGGCAAGGCGTTCGTCAAGGTGACGTGGATGAGCGGGTTCGACGAGGCGGGCCGGCCGATTCGCGTGCAGACGGTGACCGAGGACGGCATCCGCGTCTATCCCGAGAACCAGGGCGGCACCAACTGGTACCCGCCTTCGTTCAGTCCACGAACCGGACTCTTCTACATTCCCACGTGGGTCGACACGTATTCGATCAACACGCGCCGCGCGGACACCTACGTGGCAGGCAACCAGTTCAACGGCGGCGGCGCCACGCACAACGTGCCGGCGCTGACGGCGTCGCGCACTAACCAGCGATCGTCGGAGGTCGGGTACGGCGCGATCACGGCCGTCGATCCGCGCACCGGCGAGATCCGGTGGCAATTCAAGATGGCGGACGTCACCGACAGCGGCGTGCTCTCGACGGCCTCGGACCTGGTCTTTGCCGGCGGCCGCGAAGGGTACTTCTACGCGCTCGACGCGAAGACGGGAGCGGTACTCTGGCGGCAGATGCTCGGCGGTCAGATCGCCAACGGCCCGGTGGCGTACGCCGTCGACGGCCGGCAGTTCATCTCGGTGGCCGCCGGCAACGCTGTGTTCACCTTCGCTCTGCGCCCGTCGTCTTGAGCGCGGTCGCGACCGCGTTTTTTCGATGCAGGACGAACGCTTGAAGGCCCCATCTGTCTGAGCTCGATGGGCCCCCGTGCGATACTTTCGACTCACGCCGGGGTGGCGAAACTGGCAGACGCACAGGACTTAAAATCCTGAGTTCCGCAAGGAACGTGTGGGTTCGATTCCCACCCCCGGCACCATAAACATTGGCTCAATAGCATGTCTGCGCGGACTGGCTTGCAAGCTAGACAGGTTATGGGCTAACGCTGGGCTAACAGCTGACAGATGCCCCGATTGGCCCTCACCGATCGCTTTGTTTCTGGCCTGCACCCTGCAGGCCGCGTCGTCTACTTCGACTCGAAAACACGAGGC
>JBDTNQ010000205.1:0-3465 GCA_039933635.1 Acidobacteriota bacterium | reverse complement strand
CGAGTACGAGATCCGTCATGCCAATGATGCCGTTCATCGGTGTGCGAATCTCGTGACTCATGTTGGCGAGGAACTCGCTCTTTGCCCGGCTCGCCGCCAGCGCACCATCGCGAGCCCCGATCAGGTCATGGTTGGCCGCCAGCAGTTCGGCCGTGCGCGCCGCGACCTTGCCCTCGAGCTCATTGCGGTGCTGAAGCAATTGCGCGTCACGACTCTGAATCTCGGACAGCATCTCGTTGAATCCGCCGACGAGCTCTCCGACCTCGTCCTCGCCCACGGACGCGGCCCTCAGGTCATAACGCCGATCGCGGGTCACCGCGCGCATGATCCCCGTGAGCTCGAGGATCGGCCGTGAAATCAAACGCTGCAGAAGGGCCGACAACCCGAGCGACAACCAGAACGATCCGAAGAGGACGGCGGCGACGAGCCCCGTGTATCCGAGCGCCCGAGATCGCAGATCAGCCAGGTCGGTCTGGATGAACACCATGCCCGCGCGCTCGGCCCTCAGGATGACGGGCCGGGCCACCTCCAACGTGCCCCCGATGAAGGCGTGCCAAGGCTGTCCGCCGCGCTCAACCTCGGCGAGAAGTCTCCGAAGATCCTCGGACATCTCTTTCCGGGGCACCCGATCGTAGCGAGCCAATACCTCGCCGCCGGGCAACACGATCGACGCAGACATGACGTGCTCGTTGACCGAGACCCCCGCCAGCGCCTTGGAGGCTTCGTCCGCATCGGAGAACGCAATCGCCGCGGTGCTGTTGCGACCGACGACCTCGGCCAGAATGCCTACATCGCGGGCTAGCCTGATGCGCGTGCTGGAAAGGTCGAACACGACCAGAACGATGCAGGCCACCGTCAGGGAGGTGCCGCTGATCAGCAGGCTGATCGCGGTGAGCTTCCGCGCAAGGGACAGACGGCCGAAGCGCCGGCGGACTGCGGTCATCATCACTGGCTGGACCGGTCCTTTACTATCTGCGCCAGGCTCAACAGCTGCGAGCTCAGGTGCAGATGCGACCGCTCCGCGGCCGCGGTGTTGATGCCGAAACGCATGCGCTCGCCTTCGATGAAGAAATACGCGATCCCTCCCTGCTCGGAGAAAGCCCTGACATCACTGACGGTGAAGATCGGCGCGCCCTGGAGCGCCTCGATCAACTCCGTGACGCGTCGCGGGTCGAGGCCGGTCACATAGACCACCGCGCAACCACGCAGCAGTTCGTCGATCGGCCCTCGCGCGAGGGCCACCCGCGCGACGACGAGTGGGTGTGCCCCGATCGAACGGCCAGCGAGCGTCGGTTCAAGAGCGTCCGCGACGGGTGAATCCGCCACGCAGAACTTCAGGGGCGCCGACGGCGACAGTCCGGCCGGCGGCCACTCGGTGAACTTGGCGAAGTTGTAGAGGAAGGCGGCCTTCAGCGCAGGTTCAGACACCGACTGGGCAAGGACGACGGACGCTGGCACACAGCAGGCGGCCAGCAGGCCGATGACCACGCGCGACATGGGGATGCGGGCCACGTTCAGAACCGCCACGTCAGACGCGCCGTCGCCGTACGGGTCAGCAGGATCTGCGTCGCGGCGCTCTCGATTCCGCCGAACTCCACGTGCCCCGGTCCGAAGAGATTGTTGCCGGCCGTGGCAATCGACAGCTTCGGACGAAGGCGCCATTCGAGCGCCACGTCCGCTCGCGTGTAGCCCGGAATGGCGAGGTTGCGGAGCCGACTGACACCGAAGACCATGGCCGTCAGGTCCACATGTGGCCCCAGCTTGATGGTTGGCCCCACGCGCCACTGGTACCGGGGCACACTGCCATCGAAGTCGACGGCGGTTTGATCGCGTGTCGACGGACCGGGGTGGGGAGTCAGGTGCAACATCGAAACGCCCGCATCGAGGCGCACCCGCGCAGCCGCCGGCGTCCACCGCGCCGTGAGTTCGGCGCCGCGAGTGTCCGCAGACAGGTTGTTTGCCAGTTCCAGAATGACGTCGATATAGGGGCGTCCGTTGTCGAACTGGAGCGCCGTCGAAATCGGCTCTTCTGTGGCCAAACGATCGTGCCGACTGACGAACGCGCTCACGTCGACCGAGAATTCCTGCCTGGAGGCCAGGCGATATCCGACCTCGGTGCTGTGCATGCCCTCGGACTGGTAGTTCTCGTTACCGAGGACCGTCACACGGATCGGGAGACCGTCAGGGCCGATGAACGAGGGAAGCCGACCCAGGACCCCGCGGTCGAAGCGCGACGGGGATCGGATGGCGTGCGACCACGCCCCCCACAAACGCTGCTGAGAGGTGATCTTCCACATCACCCTGGTGTTGGGTTGGAACGCCCACCCCCCGAAGGTGTCATGTTCGAGCTTGGCGCCGACCGTGACCGCGACCCTGTCTCCCGCGAAGGCGATCTCGTCTTGCGCGAACGAGTTGATCACGAGGATCCTGGCGTCGACAGGCGAGACGCTGAAGGATGGCGAGCCGGCGACATGGTCGTCAATGAAGCGGAACGCGCCGCCGGCGACGATGTCGTGGCGATGGCCGTCCACGCGGTACTGCACGTCCACGTCGAACGTCGTTGCGCGATAGTCCTGGACGACCTCGCGACGCCTGACCAGATCGATGAACGTCTGCACCTGCAGGTCCGAATGGTCGCCAGTCTTGCGCTCCCAGCGTGCCAGTAGGTTGCCGTTCCGCCGATCCGATGAGAACGCAAGAGGCTGCCAGCCGTTGGGCGGCGGAATCGGGCCGTCGCCAATTACCAGGACCGTCCCGCTGTGGCCGCCCTGGACGTCTCCCTGCAGCGTCGCCTTGTCGCGAGTGCCGGTCCAGTCAACTCGAAAGTGGCCGCTGACATCCCGAACCTGGTCGCGCGCCCGGTTGGCCGAGTCCGGCAGGTCCGATTCGCCACGCCGCGAGCCTTGAAATGAGGCGCGATACGCCGCGGCGCCCGCTCGGCCGCCGTACTCCGCCAGGAAGTCGATGGTGCCCAGCGTGCCTCCGGTGATGCGCATGGTCCGCCCCGATGTGGCGGACGCCGGCGTTGTCAGGATGTTGATAATCCCGTTGACCGCGTTCGCGCCCCACAAGCTGCCACCGGGACCACGGACAACCTCGATGCGGTCGATATCTTCAATCGGCGGACTGACGATGTCCCAGGCGACGCCGGACTGGAGGCGCTGGTACACCGTCCGTCCGTCGATCATGACCAGCAGCTTGTTGGACCAGCGCGAGTTGAAGCCGCGAATCGAAACGGCCCACTTGTTGCCGTCGACGCGCGCCACCTGCACGCCTGGGGCGAGCCGGAGGATCTCGGGGACGGACAACAGGCCCGAACGACGGATGTCATCACTCGAGATCACGTAGACCGCGGCCGCCACGTCCATGGCTCGCTGTTCCTTCCGCGACGCCGACGTGACCTGGATATTCATCAGCTCCTCGAGGGAGGCTGAGGCAAGATCGGGAGGCGGCTTGGCGGGAGCG
>JBDTNQ010000204.1:0-3556 GCA_039933635.1 Acidobacteriota bacterium | reverse complement strand
GAACCGGGGATGGAGGTTTTGCAGACCTCTGCCTTACCGCTTGGCGACGGCGCCCTGAGGATGCTCCGGTGTCGCAGACCGCCGACGCCGGCACGGCGCAGCCAGAAAGGCCGCCCGCAGCCACCCATCATATTCCGAAAGTTTCCTCCCAGGAAACCTCGTCACAGCGCCATCCGCACCCCACCCGTCACCCGGATGCCACTCGAGCCCACGTCCCGGAGCACGAGCACGAAGCGACCCGAGCCGTAGAGGCCGACGCGCCGCGTCAGGCGCACATCAACGCTGCCGAGCCCGAAAACGGTGCCGGTGGTGCTCGTGAAGTCCGTCCGCGAATCGCCACAGAACGTGGCGCCGGCCGGCGAACACCCGATGAGCGTCTGGCGGAACGTTCGGTTCAACACCATCAGCCCGGCGCCGCCTCCGGCCGCGACGCGCACACGACCGACGGTGCCGGTCGAAACCACCGCGAACTCGACCGTGCTCACCCGACGCTCCGTCCGCTGCTCCAGCCGATCCACATGGCCAATCACCATCGTCGGAGACTGGATGGGGAGATCAAGAACGACCGAGGATTCCCGATCCCGGAACTGGGCGAACGACGTGTCCAGGAAGACGCGACGTGACAGCGGCACCCGAATGCCGGCTTCTCCACCGAGGGCATTCGTGAACGCCAGGTCCCCGCGAAAGAGCGTTGAGAGTCCCGCGCCGGCGTAGATCGACACCGATGGAGTCTCAGGCTCGAGTTGAACGACTTGGGCCTCGGCACGCGAGGCACAGGCTAGAACGCCGAGCATCAGAGCGAACATGGAGAAACGGCTCATACCTGATAGTGCGCGAACCGGACGGAACAGGGCTCGCCGAGCCCGAACGACCGGTTGGTGAGCGCCCGCGGCCGCCCCATGGTCGTCCTTGACTCCCCCGCCGTTCGGGCGTTCAATGCCCACAAGACTCGGAGCGTTGCACTCGGCGCGCACGCGACTCGATACTCCAACCACAAGTGAGGATCCCATGAAGCAACTGCTGAAAGGCGTGGCCGTCTGTGCCATCGCAACGATGTGTGCGGTGACCCTGGCCGCGCAAGCCCCGGCCGACCGCGCCGCGATCGAAAAGGCTCTCGCGGAGAACGAACTGAAGGTCAACCTGGCGTTCGAGAAAGTGGACGTCGCCGGCATGAAGGCCTACCTCGCTCCGGAAGCGACGATGATCGGCGACACGGGTTACACGACCGTGGCCGACTTCTTCAAGCAGATGCCGACCATGCAGATCAAGGTGTCGGAACAGAAGCTCACCGATTTCAAGTTCACGTGGGTGGATGCGACCACGGTGATCGCCAGCTACACCTGGGCCGGCAAAGGCACGGTCATGGGTCAGGCGGCAAAGAGCCCGACCTACGCGTCCACGGTCTGGACGAAGCGCGGCGACAAGTGGCTCGCGATGTACCACCAGGAAACGCCCGCCGCGGCGATGCCGGGCATGGCGATGCCGATGAAGAAATAGTTGGGCGCAGGGGCGGACCTGAAGGTCCGCCCCTCCACGGACTGCATGCGCCAAGGCTCCCAGCGATCAAGACGCAGCCGAAGCGGAGCGAGGGTCAAAGCGCGAGGGGAACGAAGGCTGCCAGCTGGGGTGCAGGGGGCCCCAGCGATATAAATTGGAGCGGGAAACGGGATTCGAACCCGCGACTTCGACCTTGGCAAGGTCGCACTCTACCACTGAGTTATTCCCGCCCTTGGGCAGACAAACGAGTTTACACAAACTCGTACCGTCGCGGCAAGAGCCGCCCGCAACCGCCGGAGTTCCCCCGCGGTCCCCACACGCCCGCCTGCGCACGTCTCCCCTGCCTGCTGACGTTCCATTCGACCACCCTTTTGGCCCAGCCCTTGCTCTGTCCAGGTCGTGCACAACAGCGGCGATCACCAGATCCTCGGAAAACAAGGCGAAGACGTCGCCTGCACCGAATTGACCCGCCTCGGGTACGCAATTCTTGCCAGACGCTACCGCACCCGCTTTGGAGAAATTGACATCGTCTGTCGCGATGGCGACGCGATGGTGTTCGTGGAGGTGAAGGCGCGCCGCACGAAACGGCGCGGCTCGGCAGCGGAACAGATCCCGTTCTGGAAACGGCGCCGCATTGTGGCGATGGCGCTCGACTACCTCGCCTGGGCGGGCAAGATTCAGCACCGCTGCCGATTCGATGTGGTCGCCATTGACGATGCGGGGGCGGCGAAGCCGCAGGTGAGGGTGATCGCCAACGCCTTTCAACCGGGGGATTGGGGAGGATGAGCGCTTGATACTCGTTGGACCGGAACGAGCTCCGCCGGGATACCATCGCTGACGGCCGTCGGCCGGCTCCCTGGCCGCCTGGTGTCGTGACGCGCCCGTCACGGGAGGAATCGATGAACGTCCTGCTGCTGTCGATGCCGGACTCCTTCGAGCACACGCCAACGCTCACGATGCGGATGCCGAATGGCGCCCTGGCATCGCTGGCGGGCAACGTCGATGCTCACCACCGCGTGTCCGTTGCCGATCTCGTGCTGTGCCAGGCCTCGGTTCCCGAAACGGTGACGAGGCTGGTCACCGAGCTCGAGCCGGACGTCGTCGGCCTCTCCGTCATGACGTTTCAGCGTCATACGGCTCAGCGGGTGATTGCGCTCGTTCGAGGTCTGCGTCCCCGCGTCACGATTGTCGTCGGCGGCTACGATCCGAGTCTCGCGCCGGCCGTGTGGGAAGCCGACGCGTCGGGGGTCGACGTCATCGTGAACGGCGAGGGGGACATCACCTTTCGTGAGCTCATGCGCGTGCTCGAGCGTCGGGAGTCCCCTGCCTCGGTTGCAGGCGTGTCGTACCGGACGCCGACAGGATTCGTGCGAACGCCCCCGCGTCACGTCAGCCATCTGAATGACGACGAGGTGCGCCTGCCGAACCGGTCCTCACGCGTGCTCAGCGGCTACACCATGCTCGGCCGCCCCGTCGACGTCGTCGAAACCTCGCGCGGGTGCACATACGATTGCAGTTTTTGCTCGATCATCGAGATGCGGGGGCGCAATTTTCACGCGTGGTCCGTCGAGCGGGTCGTCGCCGACATCCGGGACGCCTATGATCGCGGCGCGCGGACCGTGTTCCTTGTTGACGACAACATCACGCTGAACGTGGCGCGGTTCCGGGCCCTGTGCGACGCGATCGTTGCCGCGGGCCTCAACCACATCGACTACATCGTGCAGGGCATGACGAGCGCGTTCGTGTCCGGCGGCGACGAACTGGCGCGCGTGATGCGGACCGCCGGATTCCGGTATGTGTTTCTCGGCATCGAGAACGTGGTGGCCGAGGACCTCTCCTTCCTGCGAGCGACCGCAAAGAACGCGGAACGCCGGGAGGGCCGCACCGTCGGCAACGCGACCACGCACGCCGTGGACATGCTCCATCGCCACGGCATGTTCGTCGTGGGCGGCCTGATCATCGGGAGCCCGGACGACACACGGGAGTCCATCGAAGCGAACCTCGCGTTCGCCCGCCGCTACGTGGACTGGCCGTACATCCAGCATCCGACCCCTTATCC
>JBDTNQ010000203.1:0-3644 GCA_039933635.1 Acidobacteriota bacterium | reverse complement strand
AGCGTCTTCTGCTGATGGCGGAGCATCGGGTGATCGAAGCTGATCGTGTAGCTGATCTTGAAGCGGTCAGCGGGAAACAGCGCGATGCGCTTGTCGCCCTCCTGCACCTGGATACTCTTGAGCACGCGAATCGTGCGACGCGGCGCGTTCAGTTCCTTGATGCCGGCGTCTTGAATCAAGTAGACCCACGGCGCGGCGCTGCCGTCCATGATGGGCACTTCCGGGTGGTTCAGTTCGACTGTGACGTTGTCGACGCCGAGGCTGCGCAGGGCCGCGAGGAGGTGTTCGACCGTGTCGACGGACGCCTTGTTCGAGACGAGGCCGGTCTGGAGTTGCTGGCGGCCGCTGAGGTGCGAGACGTGCGCCCGAATTTCCGAACCGGGCAGGTCGGTGCGCTGGAACCGGATGCCCCAATTGGCCGGAGCCGGCTTCAGGGACAGGGTGACCTTCAGGCCGGAATGGAGACCAATCCCGGCGCAAGTGACCGATCGGCGAATTGTCCGCTGTGCCGCCATCTATGCGTTACCCGCCGCCTCCTATAGCAAGCTCGTTGCCAAGCCAGGCTTGCCGGGGGAGATATTCTCGTAAACTGTTCATCCGCGTCAACTTAGAAAACGATCGTGACCGGTCAAGGGTCATGAAAATCTGCGGCTCCGTGTCACGGTTACCACAAAGCGACAAGATCACCCGTGTCACGCTGACCACAGGTGTCAGGATGCCGTCTGCGATTCGGCGGGCGACCGCCCCAGTGCGTGGCGCAGAAACTGGCCTGTCGGCGAGTCCGGGACGTCGGCGACCGCCTCGGGTGGTCCCGCGGCCACAATTTGTCCTCCGGCCCCGCCGCCTTCGGGCCCCAGCTCGATCACCCAGTCGGCGGTCTTGATGACGTCGAGATTGTGTTCGATTACGACCACCGTGTTGCCCTGCTCGACCAGTTTACCCAGCACGTCCAGGAGCCGGCGGACATCTTCGAAGTGCAATCCTGTCGTTGGCTCGTCAAGGATGTACAAGGTCCGTCCCGTGGCGCGACGCGCGAGTTCCCGCGAGAGCTTCACCCGCTGCGCTTCCCCGCCCGAGAGCGTGGTCGCCGACTGCCCCAGCTTGATGTAGCCCAGCCCCACGTCGCGCAGCGTGCGCAGCTTGAGGGCGATGGCCGGGAAGTTCTCGATGAGCGGCAGGGCCTGATCGACGGTCAGGTCCAGCATTTCCGCGATCGACTTCCCGCGGTAGGTGATTTCGAGCGTTTCGCGATTGTAGCGCCGCCCCTTGCACTCCTCGCAGGTCACGTACACGTTCGGCAGGAAGTGCATCTCGATCGCGATGACGCCATCGCCCTGGCATGCCTCACAACGCCCCCCCTTCACGTTGAAGGAGAAACGCCCCGCCTTGTAGCCTCGGGCGCGGGACTCGGGCAGCATGGCGAAGAGCTCGCGGATGAACGTGAACAGCCCGGTGTAGGTGGCCGGGTTCGATCGCGGCGTGCGGCCGATGGGAGACTGATCGATCTGAATCACCTTGTCGAGGAGCGTCGTGCCCTCGATCGCGGTGTGCGCGCCGGGCTCATCGATCGCGCGATAGAGCGTGCGGGCCAGCGATCGATAGAGGATGTCGTTGACGAGCGTGGACTTGCCCGATCCGCTGACACCCGTCACAGCGGTCAGCGTCCCGAGCGGAAATCCCACGTCGATATGCTTCAGGTTGTTCTCGGACGCGCCCCGTACGACGACGGCCGAGCCGGTGGCGGGCCGTCGCGTTTCAGGGACCTCGATGCGCCGGTCGCCGCGCAGATATTGGCCGGTGAGCGATTCGCCCGGATTCGAAATCAGATCCTGCGGACGGCCCTGGAACATCACGTGCCCGCCGTGCTCGCCAGCGCCCGGGCCGAGGTCGACGAGGTAGTCCGCCGTGCGGATCGTTTCTTCGTCGTGTTCGACCACGAGCACCGTATTGCCGAGATTGCGCAGGCGGCCCAGTGTCGCGAGCAGGCGGCGATTGTCGCGCTGGTGCAAACCGATGGACGGCTCGTCGAGCACGTAGAGCACGCCCGTGAGCTGGGAACCGATCTGGGTCGCGAGCCGAATGCGCTGCCCTTCCCCGCCCGACAACGTCGCGGCGCCGCGGCCGAGCGTGAGATAGCCCACCCCTACGTCGTTCAGGAAGCGGACACGTTCGCGGATCTCCTTCAGCACGCGCCCGGCAATCAGGTGCTCGCGCTCCGACAACTCGAGCATCTCGAGGCGTGGCGCCAAATCCGTCAACGGCACCCCGACGTAGTCGGACAGGCGCAGGCTCTTGACGCGCACCGCCCGGCTCTCCGGCTTGAGCCGGTCGCCTTCACAGGCCGGGCAGGTCTGGAGCGCGCGAAACGGCTCGAGCGCCTCCTGCTCGGGCCACGCGCCTGTTTCGAAGCGTCGCCGCACGTTGGGGACCACGCCCTCGAAATCGGCGCCGAACGGTTCCCGGGGCGCCTGCCCCTTCTTGCCGGTCGCCGCCTTACGCGCCGGCGCGCCGTTGAGGACGAGGTCGCGATGCTTCTTCGGCAGCTTCGAGAAGGGCACGTCCGGATCGATGCCAAACGTCCGCTCGAGCCCCGCGAGCATTTCCGCAATCAGACCGGGATCTCCGGTGGCCCAGGGCCGAACCGCGCCCTGTTTCAGTGACAGCGAGTCATCGGGCACGATGCGGGCGGGATCGATGTCGAACACCGCGCCGAGTCCCTGACATTCCGGGCATGCCCCGTGTGGCGAGTTGAACGAGAACGCGCGCGGGGTCATCTCCGGAATGCTGATGCCGCAATTGGGACACGCCATCCGCCGCGAGAACAGCCGGTCGCCGCCGTTGAGCGTGTTGATGACCACGATGTCGTCAGCGAGTTTGAGGGCCAGTTCGAGGGACTCGGTGAGACGGCGTTCGATGCCGCTCTTGACGATCAGCCGATCCACCAGGACGTCGATCGAGTGATTCTTCCGCCGGTCCAGCGCAATGTCATCGTCCAACGCGACGAAGACGCCGTCGATGCGCGCGCGCGTGAAACCGCGCTCGCGGAGCGTGGCCAGCTCCTTCTTGAACTCGCCCTTGCGTCCGCGCACGACCGGCGCGAGCACGTTGATGCGCTCGTCGGCCGGGTAGAGCATCAGCATGTCCATGATCCGCTCGAGCGACTGGGAGGTGATCTCGCGATCGCAGTTCGGGCAGTGCGGCACGCCGATGTTGGCGAAGAGCAGGCGGAGGTAGTCGTAGATCTCAGTGACGGTGCCGACGGTCGAGCGCGGGTTGGCGGCGGTGGTCTTCTGCTCGATGGAGATGGCCGGGGAGAGCCCGTCGATCAGGTCGACGTCCGGCTTCTCCATCTGCTCCAGGAACTGCCGCGCATAGGCCGAGAGGGACTCGACATACCGGCGCTGGCCTTCGGCGTAGATCGTGTCGAAGGCCAGCGAGGACTTGCCGGACCCGGACAGGCCGGTGATCACGACCAATCGATCGCGGGGCAGATCGACGTCGATGTTGCGAAGGTTGTGGACGCGCGCGCCGCGGACGGCGATGCGGTTGGAAGACATGCTCTCTAGTCTAAAAGACCGGGTCTCCATAAATCTCGCGGAGACCCGGTCCCGTGGTCATTGATTCAGCCGGGATCGCCGGTAGCC
>JBDTNQ010000202.1:0-3647 GCA_039933635.1 Acidobacteriota bacterium | reverse complement strand
ACATGGATCGCCGACGTTGTCGCGTGTCATGATGCGCGACAGTGGCCAAAGCGCACATCCCCGAACCGGACGAGCGATTCGAACAGAACCTCGTCATCGCGGCGCCGCCATCCGCGGTGTTCGCCTGTTTCTTCCAGCCTGACGCCTTGCGCGCCTGGTGGCAGGCGGTGCGGTCCGTCACGACGCCCGTCCCGCTTGGCGTGTACGCCATTGAATGGGCCTCGACGCCATATCGCGACGACGTGCTCGGCGCGCTCGGCGGGGTGTTCCACGGAACAATGATGGAAGTGCGGTCCGGCACGCAGTTCATGGTGGCGGACGCCTACTGGGTGCCACCACAGGGCGAGCCGATCGGTCCAATGGTGCTCGAGATCACGTGCAAGCCCGATCCCGCCGGCTGCAAACTTCACGTCCGACAGGACGGCTACGAGCCATCTCCGCGTTGGCGCCGCTACTACGCCGTCGTGGCGCGTGGCTGGCAGGTCTCGCTGATCGCGCTCAAGCGATACGTGGAGGATCCCAAGTAACCGGGATCCGTAAGGCCACGCAGCTCACGCTACCGCTCGACGGCCACGAGCGACAATGGATACACCGCGTGTCGCTGCGGCAACTCCGGATCGTAGAGCACGCAGATGACCGCACCGATCGCTGGCGGCTTGGACGATGTCGAACTCTTGCCCGTCCGCACGGCGCCGCTGAGGGTGCGGAATTCGTAGGTCATCGTGCGATCCGTCCCGCCGTGTGGCGTGCGATGCGTCGAGTGGCCAGTGACGATGGCCGGTCCCGCGCGACCTTCCTCGAGCAGGCGCTTCTGGCGGCCGATCGGCACGACAAACAGTCCTCCGACGACCGCGAGGCCGATCGCGACGAGGAACGGGGCGATTCGCGACGCGCCAGTGCGGGTCCCGCCCAGATCATTGAGCCGTGGATCGGCGGGCACATACCGGACAACGAGGGGCACGCCCACGGATAGGTGGCGACGGCGTTCGCTGGAGACGCGCGCGCTTCCGGTGTACGTCTGGCCGTTGATCGCGAAGCGATAGCCGACGCGCCGGCGATCGTCGCCATTCGACCAGAGACGTGCGACCGCGCCCTCCACCGTCGTGCCCGTCTGGGCAAACGCCAGATTGACGGCGTCACGCCGGCGTGCCTCTCGCGAAAGAGCGAGGCCGGCAACGACGGCGCCAACGAGGAAGAGGCCGGCGCCCACCGCCAACGCCACCCCGGCCGCCGTCAGACGGGTCTGACGTGGCCGCGCGATGGTGAGTCCGCGTGGCGCCTCAAACGTCCGTTGCAACGCGACCAGACGGTCCAAAGCCATCGGCCTCACTCCTGTCGTTTCGCGCCGCGGCGCCGCTCATCCATCGAGGCCGGTAGTCGTCCGGCATCGCGCAGGGCCCGCCGGAGCAGGAATTCGATCTGGGCGTTCAGGCTCCGCAGGTCGGCGTCCGCCCACCGTTGCAGTGCCTCGTGAAGCGCCGGATCCAGACGGACGAGAAACGTCTTGCGGTCACCCATCGTGCGACCCGAAGTCTATTGATACAGGCTGCCGGCGTTGACGATCGGCTGGGCATCACGGTCGCTGCACAACACCACCAACAGGTTGCTCACCATGGTCGCCTTACGCTCCTCGTCCAGTTCTACGACGTTCTTGGCGCTGAGGAGGTCGAGCGCCATCTCGACCATGCCGACGGCGCCTTCCACGATCTTCTGCCGGGCCGCGATGATGGCCGTGGCCTGCTGGCGGCGCAGCATCGCGTTGGCGATTTCCGGGGCGTACGCGAGGTGACTGATGCGCGCTTCGATCACGTCGACGCCGGCTTCCGCCAATCGATCCTGAATTTCCTGCCTCAGGCGCACGGAGACTTCGGTGGCCGAACCACGCAGCGACAGCTCGCCTTCCTCGTGGGCATCGTAAGGGAATGTGCTCGCCAGGTTACGGACCGCCGACTCGGTCTGCACGTGGACGAAGTGCTCGTAGTCATCCACGCGGAACACCGCTTCGGCCGTTTCGACGACCCGCCAGACGACAATCGTCGCGATCTCGATCGGGTTGCCGATGTGGTCGTTCACCTTCAGCTTGCCGCTCTCGAAATTCCGCACCTTCAGCGACACGCGTCGCCGCGTGGTGAGGGGATGGAGCCACCAGAATCCTGGCGTCTTCAGCGAGCCCCGATAGTCGCCGAACAGCAGCACGACGCGCGCCGTGTTGGGTGGCATCACGGTGAAGCCCAACCAGCAGATTCCATCGACGACCATGATCGCGATGAATGCCGCAACCCCCCACCCCGAATCGTGGATCGCGGGGACGGTGACCATTGCCACGACCGACCCGGCCAGGACGGCGACCAGCACGACGCCCATGACCCAGCCCGACAATCCCTTGATGACTTTTTCCTGCAGCATACGAGGCCCTCCGCCTTTGGCATCAGAGTGATATCACTTTGACATCTTAGATGCAAGGCCTGCTTCCGGGTGAGGTTCGGCTCGGTCCTTCGACGGGGGAGTCTGCGACGACACCCTGGGGGCGATGACTGGGCATACCTTCCGGCCCCAGAGCCAGGGTCGATGACGCTACACTGACCTCTTTCCGGCACCGATGCCCCGTCCTCACCTGCACATCCACCACGTGGACCTCTTCGTCAGCGACCAGGACCGCAGTCTGCGGTTCATGGTCGACCAACTGGGCTTCACGCTGCTGATCGACTCGCAGACCGAGGAGGCGGGCCGCTTCGTGGCTGTGTCACCCCCGGACGGTCAGACCGTGATCGGCCTCGTCGCCGAACGGCGAGGCGTATCGGTCGCGGACTTCGTCGGGCGCTCGAGTGTCGTCTTCGTGACCGACGAGCTCGAAGCCACGTACGAAGAGTGGCGGGCACGGGGGGTGCTTTTCGTGCACCCACCACAGCGCACCACCTGGGGCGGGCTCGTCACGAGTCTCGTCGATCCGGACGGCAATTCCCTGGCGCTCATGAGTCACGACAGCATGAGTCGTGAACTCGAGGCCCAGCGGCGTCAGATCGCGGAGCGTGAAGAAGCCGAGCGCCAGGCGGTGCGCGAGATCCAGATCGCGAAGGAATTCCAGGCGCGTTTGCTGCCGCAGACTGCGCCATCCTTCGCCGGGATCGACTGCGCGGGGCTCTGTCTGCAGGCGCGACAGGTGGGTGGCGACTACTACGACTTCCTGCCGCTCGGGTACGACGGCCTGGGGCTCGTCATCGGCGACATCTCAGGCAAGGGCATCGCCGCGGCCCTGTTGATGGCAAACCTGCAGGCCACGCTGCGCAGCCAGTCCACCGCCGCGCCCGACGACCCCAAGCGCGTGCTCAACCTCGTCAATGCGCACCTGTTCACCAACACGACGGCGTCCGCCTACGCGACGTTGTTTTTCGGCAAGTACCGTTCCGACGGCCACCTGCGCTACATCAACTGCGGACATCCGCCGGCCCTCATCGTGCGCGCAGACTCGAGCGTCGAGGAGCTGGCCTCCACGTCGACCGTGCTCGGTCTCTTCGGAGACTGGCAGTGTCGCATGGAGGCCACGACGATCCGACCGGGAGACACGCTGATTCTCTACACCGACGGCGTCACGGAGTGCCTCGATGCCGCGGGCAACGAGTTCGGCACGGAACGCCTGGCGACGATCG
>JBDTNQ010000201.1:0-3654 GCA_039933635.1 Acidobacteriota bacterium | reverse complement strand
ACGATCTTCACACCGGCGCTGGCGCCGACGCGTGTGGCGCCGGCCGCGACCATGGCCTGCAGGCCCGCGAGGTCGCGCACGCCACCGGCCGCCTTCACGCCCATTTCAGGCCCGACCACGCGCCGCATGAGCGCGACGTCCGCCACCGTCGCACCACCGGGCCCAAAGCCGGTGGACGTCTTCACGAAATCGGCGCCTGCCGCCTTCGCCAGCGTGCACGCCGTGATCTTCTCTTCGTCGGTCAGCAGCGCTGCCTCGATGATGACCTTGCTCAGGGCGCCCGCCTCACGGCAGACGGTGGCCACCACTTCGATGTCCTTCTCGACCAGCCGTACATCGCCGGACTTGAGCGCGCCGATGTTGATCACCATGTCGACTTCGCGCGCGCCGTCGAAGATCACACGGCGGGTTTCGTATTCCTTGACGTCAGGGGTCGTCGCGCCCAGTGGAAAACCGACCACGGTGCAGACGGCCACGGGCGTGGATCGCAGCAACGACGCGCATCGCGCCACCCAGGTCGGGTTCACACACACGCTGGCAAAGTGGAACTCGGCGGCCTCGCGGCACAGCTTGTCGATTTCCTCGCGCGTGGCGTCCGCCTTGAGCAACGTGTGATCGATGAAACTCGCCACGCCCTGAGGGGCGCCGCCCGATGCGTGTACGCCGATACGCGCCGCGCCGGCGTCGACGATGGGCTGCATGCGGGTGGGACAGCAGTCGTCGGCGACCGAGTGGCACGCACAACGATGCCCGCGAACCTGGCCGCGGGTCTGCGCGATGACCTCCTCGGCGAGCATCGCAATCAGCCGGGCGAGATCGACGGACTCTGATTCACCGGCGGACATCAGCGGCCATCCTCCAGGCGGCGGACCTTGATCAGGCGGCGCATGTAGCGTGCTTCGGTCATGGCGGTACCGATCCAGGTCTTGACGATCTCAATCGCGTCGGGCGTTGTCAGGAGCGTCGAGCCCAATGTCAGCACGTTGGCGCCGATATGCTCGCGCGCGTAGCGGGCCAACGTCGGCGTCTGACACATGGCGGCCCGCACGCCGCGCAGTTTGTTCGCCGCCATCGCAGATCCGAGGCCCGAGCCATCGATCAGGATGCCCGCATCGGCCTCTTTCCGCGCGACGGCGCGGCCGACGGCAGCGGCGATGTCCGGGTAGTCGACCGCGTCGGTCGACTGTGCCCCGACGTCGATGACAGCAATCGCGCTCTGCCGCAGGTGCGTCAGGATTGCGGTGCGCAGGGCCAGTCCCGTGTGATCGGATCCGATCACGACCGTTCGCACCGGCGACACCGGCGCCAGGTCCGGCGGGAGCGCCGGATCGATCGTCCCCACCGGAACAACCGTCACCCGTCTCGCCGCCAGGGTGTCCCTGGCCAACGGCGTGACGTGCCCGCCGCGCTCGAGTTCAACAGTGGAACCCGGCTCGAGCACCCGCGCGTCGGCCTCGGTAATCAGACGGAACGTTCGAACGGCCACGCTACGCTCCCCCGGTGATCACGCCAATCTCGGGCAGATTGCGGTATCGCTCATCGACATCCAGTCCGTACCCGATGACGAACCGATCGGGAATCTCGAACCCGATGTAGTCGACCGGCACCTCGATCTTGCGGCGCGACGGCTTGCTCAACAGACACGCCGTACGGAGCGAACGCGGTGCGCGGTTGCGCAGCATCTCCTGCAGATACGCCAGCGTCAGCCCGGTGTCGACGATATCCTCGACGAGCACCACGTCACGTCCATCGATCGCACGATCGAGATCTTTCGTCAGCCGCACCTGCCCCGACGAGGAGGTGCCGGATCCGTAACTCGAGACGGCGAGAAAATCGCACGTCACGGGACCGTCGAACGCGCGCAGCAGATCCGCGAGGAAGATGAACGCGCCCTTGAGGACCGCCACCAGGTGGATGGGCGTCTCCGCGCCGTAGTCCGCGCGGATCTCCGCGGCCATCTCGGCCACGCGCCTGGCAATCGCACTGCGATCAATCAACACTTCGGTCATGCTCGGCTCCGTCGGCTCCACAATTCTGTCGAATCGCCCCTAATCCGGCGAAACGTCACGGCCAGATTGTAATCGCTAGCGGTGTATAGTTCCTACGTGGCCGTGCACCTGGTAACGCACCCGATTGCACAGCACGCTCTGCTTCGGATTCGCCACGCGTCGACGACGCCCAGCGAGTTTCGCCGGCTGGCCTCGAGGCTCGCCGCGATCATCGCGCTCGAAGCCACGCGCGACCTCGCCACGCAGGAACGCACAGTCGACACCCCACTCGAGTCCACGACAGGACACGCCCTCGCCACCGACGTCGCCGTCGTCCCCGTGCTGCGCGCCGGGCTGTCGATGGTGGACGCGGTGCTCTCGTGGCTGCCCGAGGCACGCGTCGGACACGTCGGGTTGCAGCGCGACGAGGCGACCGCCATCGCCTCCCGCTACTACTTGAAGCTGCCGGCCATCACCGCACGGACCACCGTGCTCGTGGTCGATCCGATGCTCGCCACCGGCGGCAGCGCGGAGGCGGCGATCGATCTCGTCAAGGCGGTCGGCGCCGTTGACGTGCGGCTGTTGTCGATCGTTGCCGCGCCGGAAGGCGTGGCCTATCTCCAGTCGATCCATCCCGATGTCCCGATTTTCACGACCGCGGTGGATCGACAACTGAACGCGCAGAAGTACATCCTGCCCGGGCTCGGTGATTTCGGAGATCGACTGTATGGCACCTAAGTCCGCCGATTCGCCTCGTTCTGAGACATGGGCCACCGCGCTCACGTCCATCCAGCCGAACCGCATCCTCGTCCGCGGCTATCCCATCGACGAACTCATGGGCCGCGTGACGTTCGGCGATGCGCTGTATCTGTTGCTCACGGGTGAACTGCCCTCGCCATCAATCGCGCGACTCGTCGACGCGATCCTGGTGGGCTTCGTGGACCACGGCGTGACGCCGCCGCCCACGCTCGCGGCGCGCCAGACGACCAGCGCCGGGGCCGGCCTGCCGAACGCCGTGGCCGCCGGGGTGCTTGGCTTCGGTCAGCACTACGGGGGTGACGTTGCGCTCTGCCGGCGACTGCTCGAGGAAGGACTCGAACTTGCGGGCTCGAGCATGTTGCTGAACTCCTCCTCGGCCGATCTGGTCGAGCAACTCGTGCAACGCGACCGCATCCCGCCGCCCGGCTTCGGCCATCGCTACCACACGGTCGATCCGCGCGTGACGCGGTTACTCCAGATCGCGCACGAGCTCGAAGTCGATCACCTCTATACCCAGTTCATCCGATCGATGGAAATGGCGCTCGCGCGTCATCCGGCGCTCGAGGGCGAGACACTGCCCATCAACGTAGACGGCGCCATTGCAGCGGTCTGCGGCGATCTGGGTCTGGATGCCGACGTCGCCGAAGGGCTGGCGATCGTCTCCCGTGTGCCGGGCCTCATCGCACACGCGCTCGAGGAAAAGACGCGGCACGCTCCCATGCGTCACATCGACCCCAGCAGCCACCGCTACGACGGCCCGAGCGAGCGCCGGTTGCGCGAACGGCGCTGAACCGCGCCCGCCCGTTCGCTTTCGCGCCGCCGGCCTGTTGCGATAGACTTGTCGGGCTGGAGACGGTTGGGCGCTTGGCTCAGTTGGTAGAGCATCGCCTTCACACGGCGGGGGTCA
>JBDTNQ010000200.1:0-3656 GCA_039933635.1 Acidobacteriota bacterium | reverse complement strand
CAGCGCGATTGATGTCGTGAACGAGCGATGGCTGCTGATCGAGAAAGGCGCGTACGCGCGCGAGCTCGCCGGCTTCGGCGGCGTCATGGATCGGGTGATCCTCAGCCACGGTCGACGGCACGAGCCGTCGCAACGGATCAATCATGTGTGCGGCATCATAGCTGGCCGCCATGCCCCGAAGACATCCCTTTCCGGCTTGTGCTAGGCCCACCTCCTTGCACACTTCACTACCGAAGTGCGATCACCGTCAGCACCGACAAAATCGCATATTCAGGCGCTTTGCCCGGATCGCGAGGAGGGAGCGAAATCAGCGCGCGAGCGCGCTTCTTGATAGGTAATGGCGCAACGAGACGACAAAATAGCCGCTGGATCCCAAACGGACCCACTACTGAACGCTGGGTTACTCCGGAGGCTCGAGTGGCCAGCCGTGAATCGAGGCTGACATGCATCGCTTGCTCACACCCGTGGTCAGACTCGGCCATCGGATCCGAAGGCTCTGCGACAGATTGCCGGACACATGGGGTGGTCCGATCACTGTCGTTGCTCTCTGCGCGGCGCTGACCGCGGCCGCGGCCGCTTACCAGCGCCACGTGCTCGCCCCCTGCGACGCACATCCGGTCGACATGATTCGCCTCGAGGCGGCATTCACCACCTCGGCCTTCTTCTCCAGACTGAACGCGACGGACGGGCTCTGCCAGGCGGCCGTGCTGCACAGTTTCTACCCGTCCGACGCCCTCTTCGCCCTGTGTTACGGGCCGCTCCTCGCCGCGATTTACCTCTACGCGAGCCGCTGGCGCCGATTCGATCCGGACAAGAGAACCCTGACGCCCACCTTTATGGGCAGCCGTTGGCGAGGCGACGCGCTCGTCGCCGTCGCCGTGATCGCCGCGGTCTTCGATCTGGGTCCCGAGAACTTCTCGCTCGCCATCGCGCCGGCCGCCGGCAGCCTGAACCCGCTTTTCGCAGCCATTGCCGTGTTCGTCGGTTCTCTGGCGGCCGTCACGAAGTGGCTCTTGCTGCTGCTCTCCGTCGCAGCGATCCTCGTGGAACTGGGCGCGGGCCCGCGTGGCCTGATCCTCTGGCGCACGCGCTACAGCGTCATCGCCGCGCTGTTCGGCGGTGTCCCACTCCTCGCCATTCCACAGGGCCAGGACATCCTCCAACGACTGTTCGAGGGACAGCATCAGACCATACGCCTCCTCACCGCGGTCCCCCCCGTACTCGCGGCAGCCGTCGTCATCTGGTATTGCGCGCGCATGCTCACGCAACTGCAGTTGCCCGGGGCTCTGCTCCCGGACGGATGGGCCACGTGGAATCGCTTCTACGCCATTCAGATCCCACGCGCCCTCGCGGTCCTGTTTCTGGCCATCGTCGCGATCGCGTTCGCCCGTGCCGCCTCCGCGGCCACCTGGTTCATCGGCGTCACGATCGCCGCATTTGTTGTCGTGATTCCTCTGCGACGCCGCTTCGGGAAGGTTCTCGGCAGACCCATTCGTTCCATCCTTCCAGAACCCTTTCGGCGCATTGAAGACCTCGATGGTCGAGTCGTGCGCCTGATCATCGCCTGCGCGATCGGCTCGGCGATTCTGTGGCCCATTGGCGCGCGGGTGGGCGCCATCGGTGGCGCAGCCGATGCCGATGTCCGCACGCACACGGCCCTTTTGTGGGCATCCTATATCTGTTTCGTATTCGCTTGGCTTTTTCAGTTCTACATCCGGTATCGACGTCCATTGAAAGCGGTGTACCGAGATTTGAACCTCGTCATCACGGAGGAGGCGGTGGCGGCGGGCGCGTACGCCGCTCCGGTCGACACCGTGCCGCTCATGCCTTCCCTGCGCCGAGGCGTGGCCATGGCTCTGGTCGTCAGTGGCACCGTGTTGCTCGCCTTCGCATCCGAACCGGTCCTGCTAGGACGATGGCTGGGACCGCTGTGGGTCCTGACGTTGGCCACGGCCAACGTCGTGCTGATGGGATCGATCGCGGTGTGGATCGGACGCCACCACCGCATCCCCCTGGTGCCCAGCGCCATCGCCGCGGCGTTCCTGTTCAGTTTCTGGAACGACAACCACGCTGTCGCGCGTCTCCCGGGAACAATCGTACCGTCTCGCCCGACCGTGTCGGAGCGGTTTGACGCTTGGAAAGCGACGAATGGGAAATCCGGAACCGCGGGACCCGTGGTGTTGGTCGCGGGTTCCGGGGGTGGACTGCGGGCAGCGTATTGGACAGCGATGGCGTTGGCCGTGCTGCAGGACCGGCATCCGCAATTCGGCCAACACCTGTTTGCCTTCTCGGGAGTGTCGGGTGGAAGCTTGGGCGGCGCGGTGTTCGCCGCCCTGCAGCGCGACATCTCCACGCAGCGGGCGCTGCTCCACTGCGACAACCCGGATGGGATCACTCCTCCTCCTGAGGTGGGCGGCACCTACGCGGGCTGCGTGCGAGCGTTCATGGCCGACGATCACCTGACGCCCGTGCTTGCCAAACTCGTCGCGCCGGATTTTCTCCAACTCTTTCTGCCCATCCCGATCCACGGATTCGACCGATCACGAGCCCTTGAGGCCGGCTGGGAGAGTTCGTACCGGCGGATCGCGGGCGCGGACACGTTTTCCGAGGGATTCCTCGCGTTCGAGGATGTCGCTAACAAGGAGACCGTTGGTCCCATCCTGCTGCTGAACGCCACGCACGTGGAGACCGGACGCCGCTACATCTCGACTCCGGTGCTCCGCCGTCCATTCAAGAGCCCGACCAACGGGCGATTCGACGACGCCGGCGACGTTCTGCAGGAACTCGGCAGTGACGTGCCGTTGTCGGCCGCCGTCCACAACAGCGCGCGCTTTACCTACATCAGCCCGGCGGGACATCTCGTCATGCCCGACGCGCCGCGCGAACTCGGGCACGTGGTCGATGGCGGCTACTTCGAGAATTCGGGCCTGACGACGGTGCGGGAGGTATACGACGAAATCCACGACAAGGGCGTGGAGGTGTACGTGCTCTATCTTTGCAACGACCCCGGCACGTGCAAGGGCCCAACCTCGGCAGACGAGGACGTCCACTCGACGATTGGCGACGAACTGCTGTCCCCGGCGCGCGCGCTGCTGCGGACGCGCGATGCACGGGGCGAACTGGCGCAGGTCAGCTTCCGCAATCTCGACGAGGCGCACTTCCTGGAGCTGAACGTCTGCGCGGACGCACCGCCGACCACCGCTTCGGCGAATGAGGACCAGCGTGAGAACGCGAAGGCTCGGGTAGTATCACCGCCCTTGGGCTGGCTCCTCTCCAAGGTCGCGCGTGACTGGATGGACAAGTCACTGCCACTGGATTCCGACCAGACGGGCGATTCCTGCTATCAGAAAAATGCGGCGGTCTTGAACACGCTGGGGCGCGTCGTGACCCACTGACGGCCTTGCGATCGATGCCCTCGACGAACTGCGCTTGATCCCGCCGCACAGACAATTACCAGGGCGAGTGCGCCGGCCGGCACAGGAGACTCGCACCCGTGTCTCGCAGGATCAGCGCGTGCGCTCCCACGCCCTTGACATATTCCCATATAGGAATGTATAACCTCCGGGTGGCGCGCGCTGCGACAACGTCTGACCCCTTCAATGCCATCGCCGAACCACGGCGCCGGCACATTCTCGAATTCATCGGCGGCGACGAAC
>JBDTNQ010000199.1:0-3669 GCA_039933635.1 Acidobacteriota bacterium | reverse complement strand
CCGAGAACATCGTGAAGCTCGCGATCGAAGGCGGCTGCAATGCCGTGGCGTCGACCTTCGGCGTGCTGGGCATGGTCGCGCGCAAGTACGCGCACAAGATTCCGTTCGTCGTGAAGGTCAATCACAACGAGTTTCTGACCTACCCGAACAAGTTCGACCAGATCATGTTCGGCACGATTCGCGAGGCGCGTGAGATGGGCGCCGTTGCGGTGGGCGCGACGATCTATTTCGGATCGCCCGAGTCGGGGCGGCAGATCGTCGAAGTGGCGCAGGCCTTTCACGCCGCGCACGAACTCGGCATGACGACGATTCTCTGGTGCTACCTGCGCAACAACGCGTTCAAGACGAAGGAAAAGGATTTCCACGTCTCCGCGGATCTCACCGGCCAGGCCAATCACCTCGGCGTGACGATCGAGGCCGACATCATCAAGCAGAAACTGCCGGAGAACAACGGCGGGTTCAAGGCGCTGTCGTCGAAGGAAAATCCCTACGGCAAGACGAGCGACGCGATCTACACGGAGCTCTCGTCGGATCACCCGATTGACCTCACGCGTTACCAGGTGCTGAACTGCTACATGGGCCGCGCGGGACTCATCAACAGCGGCGGCGCGTCCTCGGGCGAGGGCGACACGGCCGAAGCGGTGAAGACGGCCGTCATCAACAAGCGCGCCGGCGGCATGGGCCTCATCTCGGGTCGCAAGGCCTTCCAGCGTCCCCTCAAGGACGGCGCAGCCTTGCTGCAGACCATTCAGGACGTCTACCTCGACAAAAGCGTCACGATCGCCTGATTGAGCCCCGGAACCGGGAACCCTGTCCCATGTACATCATTCAGGTCTTCGTTCAGGTCAAACCCGAGCACCTCGACGCCTTCAAGGCGGTCACCGTCGAGAATGCCTCGAACAGTCAGAAGGAAGCGGGCGTCGTGCGGTTCGACATGCTGCAGCAACTCGACGATCCGACCCGCTTCACGTTGATTGAGGTCTATCGCAGTGCCGACGGCCATGCGTCACACCGTGAGACCGCGCACTACGCGAAATGGCGCGACACGGTGCCCGACATGCTGGCCGAGCCCCGCACGGCCGTGAAATATCAGAACATCTGCCCGGACGACCAGGGCTGGTAGTGCGGTTCGAGTTCGCGACGGCCGGGCGCATCGTCTTTGGCCCCGGCGTCGTCGCGGACCTACCGTCGGTCGTCCAATCCTTCGGCACCGCGGCGCTCGTCGTCACGGGACATGATCCCGGGCGATGGGCCGCGGTCATCGACGCCCTGCGCAGCGCGGGCGTGACGTGCGACCACTGGGCGACGTCTGGTGAGCCCACCGTGCGGTCGGTGACCGACGGCGTCGCGCGGTGGCGCGCGTGCGATGCGCGGGTCGTGGTGGCGATCGGCGGCGGCAGCGTCATCGACGCCGGTAAGGCCATGGCGGCGCTGGCGACGAACGACGGTGACGTCGTCGACTACCTCGAGATTGTGGGGAAGGGGCGGCCGCTCATTCGCGCGCCGCTGCCATTCATCGCGGTTCCGACGACTGCTGGAACCGGGTCCGAGGTGACCCGCAACGCCGTGCTCGGCGTGCCGGAGCGCGGAATCAAGGTCAGTCTGCGCAGCCCGTTGATGCTGCCGTGCGTGGCGCTCGTCGATCCGGATCTGTCGATCGATCTCCCGCCCTCCCTCACGGCGTCCACCGGACTCGACGCGCTGACGCAACTCATCGAGCCCTACGTCTCGTCGAAAGCCAATCCATTGGTCGATGGGCTGTGCGTGACAGGCATGGCGCGAGCGGCCGGCGCGCTGCGTCTCGTGTATCGAAACGGCGGGAATCGCGCGGCGCGCGAGGAGATGGCCGTCGCGAGTCTCCTGAGCGGGCTCGCCCTCGCGAATGCGGGACTCGGCGCGGTCCACGGATTTGCCGCGCCGATCGGTGGCCGCTTCGACGCGCCGCACGGTGCCGTGTGCGCCAGTCTCTTGCCGCACGTCTGCGCGGCCAACCTGAGAGCCTTGGCACAGCGCGATCCCACGCACCCCGCGCGTGCCCGGTACGATCACGTCGCGCGACTGCTGACCGGCAGGCCGGATGCGACGGCCGATGATGGTGTGGCGTGGCTGCATGGCGTGGTGACGGAACTCGAGATTCCCAGACTGCGCGAATACGGCGTGGGGGTATCGGACGTCTCGACGCTTGTCGAACAGGCGTCGCGCGCGAGCAGCATGAAGGGCAATCCCATCGTGCTTTCGCCGGACGAACTCGGCGACCTGCTCGAGGCGGCCATCTAGACGGACGAGGGCCGGCCTTCCTCGCCGCAAAATCTTCACAGCTCGCGCCACGTGAGCGAGGCTAAGATGGCACCTATGTTTCGATGGTCAACGCAGGTGATTCTCGTGTCACTCGCGCTCGCGCTGCCCGCGCGGGCACTCGCGCAAGGCGATGAGATTCAGGTCTATGACGGCGGACTCGCGCCGGTCGGCGTCTTTAACCTGACGGTGCACAACAACTTCACGCCGAAGGGCATCGACACGCCGTCGTTTCCGGGGGGCGTGACGGCCAATCGCTCGTTCAACGGCGTGCCCGAGTGGGCGCTTGGTGTGACGAACTGGTTCGAAGCCGGCTTGTACATGCCGCTCTACACGCACGACAAGACGCTCGGCTTCGGCGTCGACGGCTTCAAGCTGCGGACGCTGTTCGCGGTGCCGCACGCCGAAGATCGGCGCTTCGTGTACGGGGCCAACTTCGAGTTCAGCATCAACGCGAAACGCTGGGACCCGAAGCGCTTCACGTCCGAAATCCGGCCCATCATCGGCTGGCACGTGTCGCCCAAGTTCGACGTGATCGTGAACCCCATTGTCGACACGGCGTACGACGGCCTGAAGAACCTCGAGTTCGTGCCCGCCGTGCGAATCGCCGTGAACCCGATTGACCGCTGGTCGATCGCGCTCGAGACCTATTCGGACTTCGGGCGCGTCAGCGGCTTTGCGCCGACGTCCGAACAGGCGCACCAGATTTTCGGCGTCATCGATCACACCACGAAGGGTGGACTGGAGATGGAATTTGGTGTCGGCGTGGGCGTGACCGATGCGTCCGACCGGCTGACCTTGAAGATGATCCTCGCGAAGGATCTGAATCCCAAACGCGCGAAGTAGGTCTCGACCCCGGACCGGAAGGTCCGGGGCCCCATCGAACGCGCCTCAGTTCCCTTTCGCCATTTCGTCGAGGGCGAGATACAACGCCTGCGTGCCCTTGCGACCGTAGCCCAGTTGCTGGGCCCGCGTGTAGATCGAGTGCACGAGCTTCAGCCCGGGGAGGGGCAGTTCCATGCGGGCCGCCTCCTCGAGCGCAATGCCCATGTCCTTGACGAAGTGATCCACGAAGAAACCGGGTTCGAAGTTGCCTTTGAGCACGCGCGGCGCGAGGTTGTCGAGCGCCCAGCAGGCCGCCGCCCCGCCGCGGATCGACTGCAGCATGGTGTCGAGATCGAGACCCGCGCGATGGCCGTACAGCAGCGATTCACACACGCCGATCATCGTTCCGGCGATCACGATCTGGTTGCAGAGCTTGGTGTGCTGTCCTGCGCCTGCGGGACCCTGATGGATGATCGTCTTGCCCAGCCGCTGCAGTATCACGTGCGCGGATTCGAACGTCCCGACGTCGCCGCCGACCATGATCGACAG
>JBDTNQ010000198.1:0-3705 GCA_039933635.1 Acidobacteriota bacterium | reverse complement strand
GCCGACGACGTGAAGTGCACGCACGGGGCGGCGATCGGGCAGCTCGACGAAGACGCGTTGTTCTATCTCAAGGCGCGTGGCATCAGCGCGCTGGATGCGCGGAACATGCTCATTCACGCGTTCGCGGGCGACGTGCTGGACGGCATCAAGTCCGAAGAAGTTCGTCATACCGCGATGCGGATCGTCGAGGAGAAGCTCGGCCTGCCAGCGTAGACGTGTGGAGCCCTGGACCGAAGGAGGTTGGTCAGTGAGCAGTATCGCGCCGGCATTCGACGTCCTCTCGATTCGGGCCGATTTTCCGGCGCTGGATCAGCTCGTGCACGGCAAGCCGCTCGTCTATCTGGACAACGCGGCGACCACGCAGAAGCCGCGTGCCGTGCTGGACGCGCTGATGCAGTACTACGAACAGGACAACGCCAACGTCCATCGTGGGGTCCACGTGCTCAGCGAGCGGGCCACGGTGGCCTACGAGCAGGCGCGTGAGGCCGTGCGCGCGTTCATGAACGCGCGCACCGTTGCGGAAATTGTCTACACGCGCAATGCCACGGAGGCCATCAACCTCGTGGCGAGGGCCTGGGGCGATGCCAACGTGCGGGCGGGCGACGAGGTGCTCATCTCCGCCATGGAGCACCACTCGAACATCGTGCCGTGGCAGCAGCTGTGCGCGCGCGCCGGCGCCAGGCTCCGGGCCATTCCGATCGACGATCGCGGCGAACTGATCCTGAGCGAACTCGACACGCTGCTGACCGAGCGGACGAAGATCGTGGCGGTGACGCACGCGTCGAACGCGCTGGGCACGGTCAATCCCGTTCGCGAGATTGTCAGTCGCGCGAAACGCGCTGGCGCCCTCGTGCTGATCGACGGATCGCAGGCGGTCGGGCACATGGCGACAGACGTCCAGGCGCTCGACGCGGACTTCTACGTGTGGACGGGGCACAAGCTCTTCGGTCCGACAGGCATCGGCGTGTTGTACGGTCGTGAATCGGTGCTGGACGCCATGCCGCCGTTCCTCGGCGGCGGCGACATGATTCGCACGGTGACGCTCGAGAGCAGCACCTGGAACGACCTGCCCTACAAGTTCGAGGCCGGTACGCCCAACATCGCCGGTGCCATCGGTTTGCACGCCGCCATCAGCTACGTGCAGCGGGTGGGTTTCGATCACATCGCGGCGCACGAGGCCGCCCTGCTGGCGGACGCCACCGCGCGCGTGGCCGCCGTGCCGACGGTGAGGATCGTGGGTACGGCACGGCACAAGATCGGTGTGGTGTCGTTCGTGATGGACGACGTTCACCCGCACGACATCGGCACGATCGTGGATCGCGAAGGCGTCGCGATCCGGACCGGCCACCACTGCGCGCAGCCGGTCATGGATCGCTATGACATTCCGGCGACCGCGCGCGCGTCGTTTTCGATGTACAACACGCCGGCCGACGTGGATGCGCTCGTGCGCGCCCTCGATCGCGTCCGCGCGCTGATGGGGTAGACCATGGGATTGTTCTCGTTCCTGTCCGGGAAAGACCCGGCTTCCGCGCCTGCGCCCGCCACTCCGGCCGCTGTGCCGCCGCTTGCTCCGGCGCCCGCGGCAGCATCGTCGGCCACGGCCGTTGCGGAGCCAGCGCCTCACGCCGAGACGCCGTTCGTTCGTCCTGACGCGTGGGACGCGCCGCCGGACATCAACACCACTGCGCTGACCGCCCCAACCGAGAAGGGCACGTCGGACGGTCCAGGCGTGGGCGCGACAGACGCGGCGCTGACCGCCGAACTGCAGGCGCCCATCATCGAAGTGATCAAGACGGTGTTCGACCCGGAAATCCCGGTCGACATCTACGAGCTCGGCCTGATCTACGACATCTCCGTCGACGCCGACCGCAAGGTGATGGTGAAGATGACGCTGACGAGTCCCGCGTGCCCCTCGGCGCAACAACTGCCGAGCGAGGTGCGTTACAAGGTCAAGGCGGTGCCAGGCGTCTCCGATGCGACCGTGGACATCGTCTGGGAGCCGCCGTGGGACAAGGATCGGATGTCCGAAGCGGCCAGGCTGCAGCTCGGCTTCTTTTAGATAGATCAGAAAGTGACCGGGCATGCACCCGGTCTCGTCATCGCAACGTCTTATGTCTGACCTGACCGACCTGTATCAAGAGGTCATCCTCGACCACAACCGGCGCCCGCGCAACTTCGGGAAACTGGAGGGGGCCGATCACGCCGCCCACGGGCACAACCCACTCTGTGGCGACAAGCTCACGGTGTACCTCGGCGTCGAGGGCGACACGATCCGGGACGTCCGGTTCGAGGGCTCCGGGTGTGCGATTTCGAAGGCGTCGGCGTCCCTGATGACGGAGGCGGTGAAGGGGCACTCCATCACCGAGGCCCTCGAACTGTTCGATCGCATGCACGCGCTGTTGACGACACCGATCGACCAGGCGGTCGATGCGGACTCGTTCGGCAAGCTCGCGGTGCTGTCGGGCGTGCGCGAGTTCCCGATGCGCGTCAAGTGCGCGTCGTTGTCGTGGCACACCCTCAAGGCCGCGATTGCGAATCCTGCTGCAGTCGCGAAGACGGAGTAGCGAGGATTCTGGGTCCGATTGAGTGGCTGACGCGTGACGGGCGTCTGGTAGACTCCTGCGCACACTTCTGCTGGGAGGCAGTCAGATGGCAAGGACCGCGAGCACGCTCTCGGGTGTCGTAACAATCTGTTTGCTGGCCGGTGCGACCGCGTTGGTGGGGCAGTCCGCCCCGCCGCCCGCACCCGGTGCGCCAGCCACTGCCGCGCCGGCCGGCGCGGCGGGACGCGGAGGCGGACGCGGTGCCGCACCGCTGACGCCGGAAGACGCCGCCGAAATTGCGAAGGTGAATGACTATCCGGCATGGACCAAAGGCGCCGGCGAGGGGAACTTCGCCATCGGGCCCGACTATGCGCCCGCCCCCGAACAGACGCCGAAGGACGGCGTGCCCAAGGGCCGCATCGAAACGTTCACGCTGAATGCCGCGGACAGCAAGTTCTATCCCGATACCGGACTGCGCGGCGCCACGCCGACCCGGCAGGTGACCGTGTACATTCCCAGCCAATACAAACCCGGCACCGCCGCGCCGCTGATCGTGTCGTGCGATGCGTATGGCGCGCGGAACAGCCAACTCCCGACCATCCTCGACAACATGATTGCCGAACGTCGCCTGCCGCCCATCATCGCGGTGATGATTGCCAACGGTGGCGGAGACGGCCGCGGCAGCGAGCGCGGGTTCGAGTACGACCGTGTTGCGGGCACGTATGCCGAGTTCGTCGAGGCGGAGATTCTGCCGAAGGTCGAAAAGGACTACGGCGTGACGATCACCAAGGACCCCGACAGCCGCATGACGCTCGGCGGCAGTTCAGGCGGATCGGCGGCGTTCACCATGGCCTGGTTCCACCCCGAGCTCTATCATCGCGTGCTCATCTATTCGGGCACGTTCGTGAATCAGCACCCGGACGATCATCATCCCCACGGCGCAACGGAGTATCCCGAACACCTCGTGGCCAACGCACCGGTCAAGCCGATCCGGGTCTGGATGCACGTCTCACAGAACGACAACGGCGCCGCGGCTGCGTCCGCCGGCCTGCACAACTGGGTGATTTCGAACATCCGCATGGCGGATGCGCTGAAGGCCAAGGGCTATCACTATCAGTTCGTCTACGCGAAGGGCGCGGGCCATACTGACGGCAAGGTGATT
>JBDTNQ010000197.1:0-3748 GCA_039933635.1 Acidobacteriota bacterium | reverse complement strand
ACCACCCGATCTATCACCCGTTCAACTGGCGCGGCTGGGTGGACTGGGGCCAGGGCGCGCTCGGTGACATGGGCGCGCACCTGATCGATCATCCGGTGTGGGGCCTGAATCTTGGCCTGCCCACCACGATCGAAACGGTCTCGACGCCGTTCAACGGCGTGACCTACCCCATGGGCACGACGACCTACTACGAGTTCGCGGCACGCGACGGGAAACCGCCGGTCAGGCTGACCTGGAGCGATGGGGGCCTGCTGCCTGAGAGACCGGAAGAACTCGGCGAAGAGAAATTGCTCGCCGATGGCGGAGTGATCTACTACGGCACCAAGGGCAAGATGCTGCAGCAGACCTACGGCGCGCGTCCGCGGCTCCTGCCAGCGGAAAAGCACAATTCATACGGGCTGCCGAGGACCAAGCTGCCGCGCGTCCCCCACGAGTCGCACGAGATGAACTGGGTGAATGCCATTCGCGGGACGGACAAGGCGTCCTGCCCGTTCTCCTACGCGGCGCATCTCGTGGAAATCATGTTGCTTGGCGTGGTGTCACTCCGTGCCGGTACGAAGATTCAATACGACGGCGCGAAGATGCAGGTCACGAACAACACCGCCGCCAACGATCTACTGACGCGCACCTACCGGCAGGGCTATTCGCTGTAGCGCGAAGCGCCGCTTCGAGCTCTCCGTGGAGCCCCGAGCCTCACCGTGCAGCCCAGACCTTCCCCGTAGAGCCCCGGACCTTCGCAGTGGAGCCCCGGACCTTCAGGTCCGGGGTACTGCCGGCACCGTCAGTACCGGACACACGCCTTCGCGCACGACGTGGGCCGTCGTCGACCCAAGCAGCGCGAGGCCGTGTGTCTCGCGTCCCGTGGCGCCCATCACGATCAAACCCGCGCGCTCGCGGCGGGCGAAGTCGACGATGACCTTCCACGGTTTGCCGTGCAGCACCGACGTACGAATCGGCGGGCCGGCCTCCAAACGCGCGCCGTCGAGATGGCGCTGAGCCTCGGCGTCGATGCTGTGCATGAGGTCAGCGATGGGGCCAGGCTCGGGCGACTCGCCAAACGGCCATTCGGTGACCGTGACAAGCGACAGCGCCGCCCCGGAGTGCTGCGCCATGAACCTCGCGTAGTCAACGGCGGCCCGCGCGGCCGGTGAGAAGTCGGTGGGACACAGGACGACGCGCGCCAGCACCGGGGCATCATCCTTCACAGGCGGGGGAACCGCGAGCACTGGACACGGCGCTGCGCGGATGATCTTCCCCGCAACCGATCCCAGAGCCAATCGCTGGAATCCGCTCCGGCCGTGCGTGCCGATGACGATGATGTCCGCCTTCATCGCCTCAGCCTCTTCGAGAATCGTAGGCACCACTCGCCCTTCGCGGACGTGCGTGTCGATGGGCACTTCCGCGTCGAGCAGGGCCGCGACCAGCCAGTTCAGATCCTCCTCGACCGCCGCGCGCATCTCGGGCGTGATATCAAAGAGCGTGCCTTCGCGTGTGCTCGGAGGGCTGCCGGGGTCGAGCACGTGAATCACCCGCACCGTGGCGTCGTGCTGACGGGCAACGAACAGTGCCTGTCTCAACGCGAGTCGCGACGCGTCGGAGAGGTCAACGGCACAGAGCACTCGGGAGATGGTGAGAATGGACATCAGCGGTTGAATCGAGACGAGGCGATCATCGGTTGCGGTTCATGAAAGGGCAAGGGCATCTCAGAACGACGCCCGACTGATACATTACGCCCATGCGCCTCGTGACCTTCGCCATCATCGGCGCCGCAGCGATGGGCGCGGCCGGTCCGACCGTGCGCGTCGATGCGCGCGCCTTCCAGCCGGGCGAGGTCATGAGCGTGACGATCGACGCCGTCGATCCCGGCCAGGAACCGCGAGTCACGGCATTCGATCGGCGCGCCCCGGTGTTTGAGCTGTCGGCGACGAGATGGCGAGCCCTCGTCGGGATCGACCTGGACGTGAAGCCCGGCCCGCACGACATCGCGATCGAAACGGGCCCGCCGGACCATCCCCTGCGCACCGTCCGGTCCGTGATCATCGCGCGCAAGGTGTTCCAGACCCGGCGACTGACCGTGGCAGAGGCTTTTGTGAATCCGCCGCCGGAGGTTCAGGCGCGGATCGAAACCGAGGCGGCACGCCTTGGCCAGTTGTTCGGCGCGGCCTCGACCCGTCGCCTCTGGCGCGGGCCCTTTGCCCGTCCCGTCAGCGATCCAGCCAACAGCGCGTTCGGATCGCGAAGCATCCTCAACGGCCAGCCCCGCAGCCCGCATGGCGGAACCGACTTTCTGAGCGAGGCCGGCACGCCGGTTCAGGCCCCGAACGCCGGCCACGTCGTGCTCGCGGAGGATCTCTACTACACCGGCAACACCGTGGTGATCGACCACGGCCAGGGACTTGTGTCTCTCTTCGCGCACCTGTCCGCCGTCAACGTGGAGACTGGCCGCGACGTGAAGACGGGCGATGTGATCGGTCTGGTCGGCGCCACGGGCCGGGTGACAGGGCCGCATCTGCACTGGACCGTCCGGCTGGGCACCGCGCGCGTTGATCCACTCTCGCTCGTGGCGATTGCGCAGGACGATCCGGGCGTCCCGGCGGTCAACCGACCTGCGCCGGCCCCTCGTCCCCGCGCAGGCGCAGTTCCGTAAACGCCTCGACCAGATCGGCACGACGCCAGCCGCACTTTACTTCCCTCGCCAGCTCCGCGAGCGCCTCCTCGGACGATCGCGCCGCGCGATATGGACGATTCGTCGTCATGGCGTCGTACACGTCCACCACGCCGATCATCTGTGCGAGCAGCGGAATCTGATCGCCCGCGAGGCCGTCCGGATATCCGCTGCCGTCGAGGCGTTCATGATGATGACGCACGATGCTGCGGACCCGGTTGAGGGCGCGGAGATCACCGCACAGCCGATCGCCCACGACGGGATGCTCTTTCACCTTCTCGAATTCGTCGGCGGTCAACGGACCGGGCTTGAGCAGGATCGAATCGGGCAGCGCGATCTTGCCAATGTCGTGAAAATACCCGCCGCGGCCGAGCGCCATCAGATCTTCGTCGCTCAGGTCGAGCTTGGCGCCCAGCTCGGTCGCATAGCGCGCCAGGCGCTGACAGTGACCCTCGGTGTATTCGTCGCGGACCTCGATCATGAGGGCGAGGCTGCGCAGCACCGCCTCGGCCGAGTCCAGATCGTCGGTAAATCGCTTGATCTGCATCAGCGACCGCACGCGCGCCTTGAGCTCGGGCTGGTCGATGGGCTTCGTGATGAAGTCGTTCGCGCCGGACTCAATGGCGCGAATGCGATCGTTGGGCTCGGTGGCGCCCGTCATGAGGACCACGGGCAGCAGCCACGTCTCCGCGTTCGCCTTCAAAGCGCGGCACAGCTCGAATCCGTCGAGCACAGGCATCCGCACATCGGACAACACCAGGTCGAGGGCCGTCGAGGCCACGATCATCTGGGCCTCGATGCCATCACGCGCGAAGAGGACCTGATAGCCTTCGGCCGTCAACATGTCCTCAAGCAATCGGAGATTGGCCTCGAGGTCGTCGACCACCAGAATCGTACCCGCCGGACGTCCCCGGCGAGGTCCCATGTCGGGAATCATGCGGGCGGATAGTACCGCAAGTGGGGACGGGAGTACAGCGGGTTCCGGGTTCTGAGGTTCTGGGTTCTGGGGTTCTGGTTCCGGGTTCTGCGTTCCGGGTTCTGCGTTCCGGGTTCTGCGTCCAGTCCTGGGTCCTGGGTTAGCAA
>JBDTNQ010000196.1:0-3807 GCA_039933635.1 Acidobacteriota bacterium | reverse complement strand
AGAAACCAGGCCGACTGCTCGTGGCCGTCAACCTTGACCATCTTGTTCGGATTGGCGCCGGACGCAAGGAGTTGCGTCACCCTCGGCGCGTCCACTGCCATCGTCGCGGCCGCCAGTTGCTGCTCGGCTTCACCACCGTAGGGCGGCAATTCCGCACGGCACGCACACAGAGCGAGTGTCGCCGCGACTGACAGGCACACCGCGCGTGAAGTCATCGCGGTGGCGCCGCCTCACGCAGGGCTGTCACGACATCGTCGAGGGCGTGGGCCGTTGACGGATCGGCCTCGTCTGCGCGCGCGGCAGTAGCCACCTCGAGCGCGGTATGTCCGTCGTGCCCCCTCGCGGTTGCATCGGCTCCGTGTTCCAGCAGGACGCGAACCACGTCGGCGTGGCCGAGGATGGCCGCGCGGAACAGCGCCGTCTTTCCGTCGACGGGTGCTGCGGCATTCACCTGCGCCCCGGCCGTCAGCGCCTGCTCCACGCCCGCGCGATCGCCGTGGCGGGCCGCTCGGAACAGCTGTTCATCCTGATCGGAAAATTTCCACCGCGGCAAGAACACGGTCCACGCCAGAAATGCAGGCACGGCCAGCACGAAAAGGGCGCCGTACAGAAACCGGCTCGCCCGATTCAGACCGAGCAGCGTGGACAGAACGGGATGGGTGTCTGAAGTGGCCACGAGGACCCGGCCGCGCCATTCTAGTCCACGCGGACGCCGCGAGTCGTGTCATTCACCAAAACGGACCTTGAAGGACATGCCCCGGACCTGAAGGTCCGGGGCTCCGGGAAGGATCGAAGATCTACTGCGGGAACTTCCCGATCGCGACCATCAGATCCAGCTTGGCGTGGCGGACGGCGTCTTCGCTGAAGGCCGCCGAGGTCTCCGAGTCGCGGAGCAACCGCTGGGCGTCGATGACCTCGATGTTGGTGGTCGCGCCCACTTCAAATGCCGCGGTGGTGATGCGCAGGACGTCCGTCGCCTGTTCCACGGCCGTCCGCGCCGTCGTCAACGCACGGCCGAGGCTCTGCACAGCCTCTTGCGCGATGCGCACCTCCGACCGAGCCTGAATCTGCAGACCGGTCAGCGCAAACCTGGACTGATCGACCGACGTCTGGCGGATGCGTTTCTGTGCGCGACGCTGGCCACCGTCGAACAACGGCTGGACGGCAGACACGGTCAACCGCCAGGTCCTGGACGGCTGAAACAGTCCGCTGGGCGTCACGATCTGCGGATCGAACGCGACGGTCGGAAACGGCGTCCAGTCGATCCAACTGTCGCGAACGACGCGTTCGGCCGCGCGACGAATGGCTTCCTGTGTCACCAGATCCGGTCGCGCCTGCATCCAGGCGTTCTCGTCGATCGTCGCCGGCACATCGAACGCCGGCTCCGCGCCGGCGTCCACGGGATTCTCACTCGCGAGCGCGACGCCGAGCGCTTCCTGAGCGCGTCGCAGCGCGAGTTGGGCCTGCTCGAGCTGGAGCCGATCGCCCGTCACAGCCTGCGCCGCCCGCAGCTGGTTGAGCCGGCTTCCTGCGCCGCCCTGCAGGCGACGGTCCGCGTAGTCGAGATGTGCCTGTGCCGTCTCGACCGCGCGGTTGGCCACCTCGACCTGACGCCGGCCGGCAATCACCGCGAGATAGGCCTCCGCGGCCGCGATGGCGACACCCTGTTTGGCCTGCACGGACGTCGCCGTGGCCACGTCCACCTGATCGCGCGCCTGGCCGAGGACGGCGAAGCCGCCCACGACATAGCGCACGTCGCCGCCGATGGCGATCTGGTTACGCGGCTGCGTGACGCCGCCGTCGAAGCCGCGCGCGCCATCGAGCGTCGTTGTCGTCACGTTCGCGCTGGCCGACGGGAACGTCAGCGAACGGGCCTGGGCGACGAGCGCCTCGGCGCGCGCAATCGACACCGCCGCCTGGCCGACCGTCGGATTGCGCTCGATGGCCTCGCGGATCGCCTGCCCAAACTCGACGGTCCGCATGGCGGGCGCCGGCGTCGGTGCCGGCGTTTGCGCACGGGCCGGCGCGCCGATCGCCAACACGACGGCGATGACTGCGAGGCCCCTATTCATGAGCGTGCCTCTTTCCCGGAGCGATGGTTCGAATAGCCACATACAGGACAGGAATGAAGACAATCGAAAGGAACGTGGAGGCCAGCATGCCGCCCGCGACCGCCGTGCCGACCGAATTGCGCGCGCCCGATCCGGCGCCGGTCGCGAACGCGAGCGGCAGCACGCCGAGAATGAACGCGAACGAGGTCATCAGAATCGGGCGCAACCGGATCCGGGCCGCTTCGACCGCGGAATCGACGATGGAACTGCCGTGCTCGCGCAGTTGCTCGGCGAACTCGACGATCAGAATCGAGTTCTTCGCCGCCAGTCCGATGAGCATGACCAGACCGACTTGACAGAACACGTCGTTCGACAAGCCGCGGATCAGCTGCGCGCTCAGGGCCCCGAATACCGCGAGCGGGACGCCGAGCAGAATGATGAACGGCAGCACCCAGCTCTCGTACTGCGCCGCGAGCACGAGGTAGACGAGCACCATGGCGAGCGCGAAGATGTACATCGCCGTCGAACCCGCGCGAATCTCTTCGAGCGCCTGCCCCGACCAGGCGTAGGAAAAGCCCGGAGGCAGGACGTCGCGCGACAGGTCCTGCATCGCCTGAATCGCCTGGCCCGAGCTCACGCCAGGAACCGCCGACCCCGTGACCTCGGCCGATCGCAGCATGTCGAAGTGGCTGATGACCGTCGGCGCCGTCGTTTCGTGCATCCGAACGACGGTATCGAGCGGCACCATCTGCCCCGACTGCGCGCGCGCGTAGTAGTGCTTCAAATCGTCAGGTTGAGCGCGGAACTGCTGGTCCGCCTGCACGTACACGCGGTAGGCCCGGTTGTTGAAGTCGAAGTCGTTCACATACTGCGACCCCAGCAGGATCTGCAGCGCATCCGTGACCTGCGAAATCGGCAGCCCCAGACTCCGAATACGATCGCGATCGAGCTCGACGACCAGCTGCGGATCGTTCGCGGTGAACGCGCTGTAAAGGCCCGCCACGCGTCCCGATGCGTTGCCCTTGCCGACGAGCTGCCCGGTCACGTTCGCCAGGTTCACGATTTCGCCGCCGGACCCGTCGAGCACCTCGAACTGGAATCCGCCGAAGGCCGACAGCCCCTGAATAGCCGGCGGTGACACGGGAATGACGAGCGCGCCCGTGATGCCGCCCAGCAGCGGGCCCCGCACCCGATTCAGCAGCGCGGCGAGTGAGTGTTCCGCACCGCGCCGTTCCTCGAAGGGCCTCAACCGCGAGAACATCAGTCCCTGGTTTGGCGCGGCGCCGGAGAAGCTGAACCCGGCAATCGAAAACTGCGCGAGCACTTCCGGCTGCTGCGCAATGACCGCTTCCGCCTGCTTGAGGATGTTCGTCGTGTACTCGAGCGAGGCCCCGGCGGGTGCCTGAACGATGGTGATGAAATAGCCCTCGTCCTCATCCGGCACGAACGACGACGGCACCGCGTGGTAGATGTAGTAGGTGCCCACCAGGCCAGCCGCGAACAGCAGCAGCATCACGATTTCAATGCGCAACGCCCGGCGCAACACGCGCACGTAGAGCGACGTCGTCGCATCGACGACGCGATTGACGCCGCGAAAGAACCGCCCCGGCCCGGCACCGCTGTCGTGCTTCGCCAGCAGCAGCGCGGACAGAGCCGGCGTGAACGTGACGGCGTTGAACACCGACAGCACGACGGCGAACGCGATGGTCAGCGAGAACTGCTGATACATGCGGCCGGTCGTGCCGGGGAAGAACGC
>JBDTNQ010000195.1:0-3840 GCA_039933635.1 Acidobacteriota bacterium | reverse complement strand
CGACTCCCACCGCCTGCGCTATCCTTTTCTATTGTCCCGGTCACGCCGTGGAGCCCCGGGCCTTCAGGCGTGGAGCCTTGGGCCTTGAGGCCCAGGGCCTGCCCCGGACCTGAAGGTCCGGGGCTCCACAGGGGCCAAACAACTGATGCCTGGAAGGAACGGGAGCGCACGTGAGTAACGACGGGAACGAAGAAGATTTCGCCACCATGTTTGCGGCGTCGGTGCAGACGAAGCGGCTCCAGAACGGCCAGTCCGTCGAGGGGACGATCGTCGCGATCGGGGCGGACTCGGCCTTCATCAATGTCGGCGCGAAGGGTGAGGCGACGATTGCGCTCGAGGAACTGCGAACCGATGAGGGCGTGATCGAAGCCGAGGTGGGGGACCGCATCCAGGCGACGGTCGTGTCCACCACGGGCGGAATCACGCTGTCGCGCAAACTCCAGCGCGGCGCCGCCACCGCGCGTCAACTCGAGGACGCGTTCCGATCCGGTCTCCCTGTAGAAGGCAAGGTCGAAGGACAGGTCAAAGCCGGTTACAACGTCACCATTGCCGGCAAGCGCGCGTTCTGCCCGATGTCGCAGATCGACATCATCCGCGACACCGATCCGGCGGCGCACGACGGCCGCGTCTACACGTTCAAGATCGTCGAGTACAAAGACGGCGGACAGAAGTTCGTCGTGTCGCGACGAGCGCTGCAGGAAGAAGAGCAGCGCGCGCGCGCGGTCGAGGTGCGGCAGTCGATTGCACCCGGCGCGATCCTCGCTGGCCGGGTCGTGTCCGTGCGCGACTTCGGCGCGTTCGTCGATCTCGGCGGCGGCGTGCAGGGATTACTGCACGTGTCCGAGATGGGATGGTCGCGCGTCACGGACGCGGCGCAGGTCGTCACGCCCGGTCAGGAAATCACCGTCAAGGTCCTGCGCGTCGACGCCGACAAGATCGCGCTGGGCATGAAGCAGCTCATGGCCGATCCGTGGTCGGCCGTGCCTGCCACGTACGAGGTCGGACAGGTCCGCCAGGGACGCATCTCGCGTGTCGCTGAATTTGGCGCGTTCGTCGAGCTGGAGCCAGGCATCGAAGGACTCGCGCACTCGTCCACGTTTGCACCGACGGGGCGCCCGGGTGGCTGGGCGAAGACCGTGTCTGTGGGGATGACGGGCGCGTTCGAGATCCTCAGCATCGACCTCGAGAAGAAGCGCATCGGGGTCGCGCGCGTGGAGGAGGGCTCGTCGCGCGCGAGCGCGGCCACTCCGTCGCGATCGGCCATCGTCCCGGGCGCCCGCCTCACCGGGAAGGTCGAGCGTCACGAACCGTTCGGCGTCTTCGTCTTTCTCGCGCCGGGCATCGTGGGTCTCGTGCCGGCAAGCGAGACCGGCGTCTCGCGCGACGCGGACATGGTGAAGGCGTTTCCGCTCGGCGCCGAAGTCGAGGTCGTGGTCCTCGAAGTCGATGCGGCGAGCCGCCGGATTCGCCTCAGCATCAAGGCCGTCAAAGCGGCCGAAGAGGCAGCGGAAGTCCGCGACTACGCCGAACGCGCTGACGCGCAGGCGTCGGCGTCATTTGGATCGCTTGCGGACAAGCTGCGAGGCGCGCTCGGGACGCGCGGATGAACTCCGGCCTCGCGTTTCTTCACACCGCCAGATCGAACGTCGAGTTGTTCGCACGGCTCGCGGAACGTCTTGATCCCTCGGTGCCCACACGCCATGCCCTGATCGAGAACGTTCTCGCCGATGCCGTGGGGACCGGCGCGGTGACCGATGCGATGCGCGACGAAACCGAAGCCGCCATTCGAGGGCTGGCGCAGGATGGCGCGACCATCGTGGTCTGCACGTGCTCGACGATTGGCGGCGTCGCGGAAGCCACGCGCGTCGATGGCGTCCGCGTCATGCGCATCGACCGCCCGATGGCGGAGCAGGCGGTTGCCAGTGGCCGGCGCATCATCGTCGCAGCGACCCTGCCCAGCACGCTTCTTCCCACGACGTCTCTGATTCGCCAGGTGGCACGTGACGCCAATCGCGCGATCGAGATGGTCGAATGGCTGTGCGAGGACGCATGGCCCCACTTTGAGCGTGGCGATGTCTCTGGCTACGCGGACGCCATCGCGCGCTCGGTTGCCAACATTGCGAGGCCGCTCGATATCGTCGTGCTGGCGCAGGCCTCGATGGCCCCCGCTGAGCAACCGCTCGCGGCATCGGGCATTCTCGCTCTGTCGAGCCCGGAACTCGGGGTTCGCGCCGCGCTCACGGCCTGTCGGGAACAATCCGCCTAGAACCGGTACGACAGCGCCGCAGACACCACGACGATCGTGTACGAAACCTCAAAGCCGAGGCGCCGAACTTCAACCATGACGAATGGCTGGGCCAGCGGCAGCACGGGCGTGTCGCGCGCGAGCTTTGTGAGCCGCCCGTCGTAGCCCGTGATGAATCCGATGCGAATGCCGAGCGAGGCGTTGATGTTCGGGCGATCGGTCGAGGCCATCGTTCGCTGGATGCCGCCGGTGAACGCCCTGCGCCCGTAGGAATTCAGAAACGTCGCGGCGAAGTACCCGCGACCCGACAACCCGATCACCCAGTTGTTGCTGAGCTTCACGACCGAACGTCTGAGGTGCGTCGTCCACATCGCGAAATAGAGCCGCGGCTCCCGGTGACGCGCCGGACGCTGCGGACTCGCCGCTGCGAGGCTCTCGGCCAGAGAGGACGTTGCCGGTTCCTGAGCGCGGGCGGTCGTGGCGAACGTACAGCAGGCCGCCGTCAGAAGTAGTGACAGGGCCACCACCTGTCGGGAGTGCACCCTCTCATTTCACCACGCCGCGCGTCTGAGCTGCACGCCGCAGAAGGCGACCCAGGCTGGCAGGTCGCGCGTGTCGCGCCCGTACGTCCTTCCCGGCACGAGCGAGCGTCGATCGATGGAGGTGGTCACAGAGCGCATTGGAGTCGGTCTGCGGCCGTTCGTCAATCGCTTTGGGCGCTTTGGGCGCTTTGGGGCTTGAGGCTCAACCGAATGACCAATGACATCACCGAAGAATCGACCTGTTGACCGGATGTCAACCGAATGGTATAAGAACCCGTTCCACAAAGGACTCGCGCCGCGGCATGGCGCCAGCATCGACAGGTCGAGGCTCCTCTCCCCCCTGTGCGGCTGTTGGTGTGTCTATGTCCTCGCGTGAAGTTCCTGGAAGGGTCACCTAGCATGAAAGCACTCAGGATGACGCAAGTGCTGACTATGGTCTGGACGCTGGTCTTGACCGTAGCAGTGTCGGCGGCGGCGCAGATCACGACGGGAACGGTTTCGGGGACCATCAAGGACACTCAAGGTGGAGTCATCCCCGGCGCCACGGTCGTGCTCGTCAGCGAAAGTAAGAACACTCGGTCGGCACCGGTCGTGACCACGAATTCCGGGGACTTCGTGTTCCCGAACGTGACGGCCGATACCTACACGGTCGAAGTCACCATGAGCGGATTCCGGACGCTGAAGCGTGCCGGCGTGTCCGTCAGCGGCGGCTCGCGCGTTGGCATCCCCGCCATGGTCATCGAGGCCGGCGGCACGAGCGAAGTGGTCAACGTGACCGCCGAGCAACCCCTGATTCAGGCGCAGAGCGGCGAGCGATCGTTCTCGGTCTCGAGCGCCCAGATTGAAAACCTGCCGATCAATCACGGCAACTTCACGAGCCTGGTGGCCATGGTCCCGGGCGTCAACGGCACCAACCGCCTTGGCGGTCAGGGCCAGAACAACATTCAGATGGACGGCGTCTCGGCCATGGACACGGGCAACAACGGCCAGATGCTTCCCATGAACATCGAGTCGATCGCCGAGGTCAAGGTGCTCACGCAGGGCTACCAGGCC
>JBDTNQ010000194.1:0-3886 GCA_039933635.1 Acidobacteriota bacterium | reverse complement strand
ATCGCGCTCCCGTCCCGGAAGAGCGGCTCCCAAAACGCCTCGAGATCCGACGCCGCCGGCGCGCGGCGCGCAACCCACAGAAATGCCGCTGCCACCGCAATCACCGCGAGCGCGGCGATGGCGATCCACCGCAGCGGAGAGCCGTGGGCCTTCGGCCGTGGCGCCGCTGGTTCCAGTGCGGCCGATTCGGCCGGAAATGACGGGATGTACGATCCGCTCGGGAGCTCGATCCGTAACTCGGCAGCATGCTCAGGCTCGAGATAGTGCTGCGCGAGCCGCTTCCGCACCTCGATCGCCGCATTGCGCACGATCGGGTCCTGGGCCGTGTCATATGCGGGCTCGCGGCCGAAGGCTGCAGCCCCGATGCATCTCTCTTTCAGCGAGTTCTGGTCGCCGGCCAGCGCTGCCTGGACCACGAACCGCAGCAACGCCTGGCTCCGCTTGCTGTTGCGGAAATGAGGACTCTCCAGTAGCCGGGCGAGCTGCGCATGCACGGCCGCGTGGTCGAGCCCCGAGACGCCGTCGGCGTGTCCGGACTCGGCATTTGAGGCTCGAGTCATGGTGAATGGGGTCGACTCTACCACGATCGACGGTACCGTACCGGTTCTGGCGCGGACCCCGCCTGCGCCCCAATTGTTCGAAAAAACGACGCCAAACTGGGCGCCTGACACAGTCGCGTACCGTAGGCCACCTTGTTTGGGCGTGGCCGACGCCCCACAGTCACGGCGCACGCAGCAGCTCGCTGTCCATGCTCTGCCAGTGACTTTGGAGAAACCATGAAACACAGGTCGCGTTCGGTCGCACGTCTCCTCACCGTAGTGATCCTGCTCGCTTCATGGGTCGCGACCGGTCGCGCGCAAACGCAAGGCGGCGTCACCGGAAAGGTGACGGATACGTCCGGCGCCGCAGTCCCGGGCGCAACCGTGACCGTGATCAACACGGCCACCAGCGGTAAGCGCAATACCGTGACCAACGGGGACGGGCTGTACACCTTCCCGGGCCTGCCGCCAGGCACCTATCAGATCAAGGTCGAACTGCAAGGTTTCAAGACGGCCGAGATCCCCGCATTCAAGGTCGACATTCAGCAGACCGTGCGCATGGACGTGGCGCTGCAGGTTGGCGCGGTGAACGAGACCGTGACGGTGGCCGCCCGGGACGTGCTGCTCAACACCCAGAGCACCACGGTCGGAACCGTCATCGACAACAAGGTCGTGACCGAGCTGCCGCTGAACGGCAGGCAGTACCTGAATTTGGTGGCCGTGATGCCCAACGTCAACGTGCTCTCGCCTTCGGCGGGACAGGCCGGTGCCCGACTTGGCGGCGAACGCGCGCAGCAGTCCATCTCCGCCGGTGGTCAGCGCATCTTCTTCAACTACTACACGCTCGACGGCGTCAATAACACCGACCCGAACTTCAACAACTACATCGCCCTGCCGTCGATCGATGCGATCCAGGAGTTCAAGGTCCAGACGGGCGTCTATCCGGCCGAGTACGGGCACCAGAGCACGCAGGTGAACGTCGTCACCAAGTCTGGCGGCAACAGCTTCCACGGGTCGATCTTCGAATTCATCCGCGACGAGAAGTTCGACGCCAAGCCCTACTGCTTCACCAGTTCCTGCCCGGCCAAGTCGCCATTCAAGTGGAACGACTATGGCTTCGAGGCCGACGGCCCGGTGCTGAAGAACAAGCTGTTCTTCATGGGCAATTTCGAGGGACTGCGCCGTCGGCAGACCACGCAGAGCACGTTCACGGTGCCGAGCGCCAAGATGTTCACGGGCGACTTCAGCGAGATCCTGCCTGGCACGGTCATTTATGACCCACTCACCGCCCAGCCGTTTCCAGGTAACGTGATCCCGGCGAACCGCATCGACGCCGTTTCGCAGAGCCTGTTGCAGTACTACCACTCGTCGACGCTTCCCGGGCTGACCAACAACTACACCCAGGACAACTCACAGCCGTTCGATCGCAAGGGCGCCATCATTCGCGCCGACTTCAACGAATCGTCGTCGTCGCAGTGGATGGGGCGCTACAACTGGGGCGACGACACGCAGTCGTCCCAGGGCATCGGCCTGGCGGGTTCGAAGATCGTCACAAGGTACAAGCAGTGGAGTGGCTCGAACACCCGGACGCTCAGCTCCACGATGGTCAACGACGCGCGGTTCGGCTACACGAAGTTCTTCAACTCGATCGGCACCCCGTCGGCCTTCACCAATGATGTGGTCGGCGCTCTGAAGATTCCGAACCTGAAATCCGGCGACCCGGTCACCTGGGGCATTCCGAGCGTCGCGTTCACCGGGTTCAATGGCATCGGCGACATCACCGACGGCCCATTTGCCGTCGACAACAACACGCTGCAGTTCGTCGACAAGCTGACCTGGCTGAAGGGACGCCACACCATCGGCATGGGTGCGGAGTTCACCCGGCAGCACTTCAACCAGGTCGGCAACCAGTTTTCCCGTGGCAGCTTCGAGTTCCAGGCGAATCGCACCAAGAACCCGGTGACCAATACCGGTGGCTATGCCTTCGCCGAGTTCCTGCTGGGCCAGCCGTTCAGAACGAGCGTCGCGCTGGCCGTCGCCGAGGGAAAATTCGTACGCAACGTCTTCCACGCGTTCGTCGACGATAGCTGGAAGGTGACGAACAAGTTCACGCTGCTGGCCGGCCTGCGCTACGAGCTGACGCCGCCGTTCACCAACACGCTGGGGAACTATTTCTCGGTGCATATCCCCACGATCGACTTCAGCCTCAACCAGCCGCAATCCAACTATCCGACGCTGGTGCGCCAGGGCGACAACTGCACGGATCCGTATGCCGGCCTGAGCCTCCGCTGGAGCGTCACGCCGGTCGGGTGCGCCAAGGATTTCGGGATGAACAACAACCTGCGGGAGACGAAGTACAAGAACTTCGCGCCCCGCCTCGGCGCGACCTACGCCCTCGGGGAGAAGACGGTCATTCGTTCCGGCGTCGGGCTCTACTACATGGAAGACATCGGCAACGCCGAGTACTTCGACATGGCCCGCATTACGGCCGCCCGTGTCGACACGCAAGCGTCGAAGACGAATTTGGTCACCTGGGCCAATGCTGCTCCGGGCGGGGGGACCGCCGCGGTGCCTCAGACGTTGACGTGGGCGGCTGCCTATGACCACACCACACCGCGCACCTGGCAGTATCTGGTCAACGTGGAGCGGCAGCTTGCCACGCACTGGTCAGTGGAGTTGGGCTACCTCGGATCGCAGAGCCGCCACCTCTATGGCTTCCAGACCCTCAACCAGGCTCTTCCTGGCCCGCTGAACAGCATCCAGTCGCGCGTGCCCTATCCGACCTTCGGCGTGATCTCGTATGTGCACGACCAGGGGATTGGACACTACAACGCGTTCAGCATCAAGGCGACGCGCCGCTACGGTGACGGCATCAGCCTGAACACGAGCTACACGCTGGCCAAGTCGGTCGACAACACCAGCGGCACCCGCGTGCAGGGCTTCGACACGCTGTTCCCGCAGGACAGCCGCTGCCTGGCATGCGAGACGGGGCCCTCGGCATTCGACGTCCGCCATCGGTGGGTGTTGGGCGCCGTCTACGAGCTGCCGTTCGGCAAGGGCAAGATGGTGAACATCAACAACGGCCTGATCAACGGCATCGCGGGCGGGTGGCAGGTGAGCACGAACACCACGATCTCGAGCGGCGTTCCGCAGACGCTTTCCGCCGGCAAGGTTCAGTCGGGCACCAACGCGCTGGTGAATGACCGGCCGAGCTACTCGGGCGTCGGCAATGGCTATGCGGCCAACCGTTCGAAGACGCAATGGTACGACCCCGCTTCGTTCGTCTTGGCGCCCGAGGGCGAATTCGGAACCGTCGGGCGCAATTCGATGACCACGCCGCATCTGCA
>JBDTNQ010000193.1:0-3920 GCA_039933635.1 Acidobacteriota bacterium | reverse complement strand
GATTTCCGTCCTCGCCGTGATCTACGTCGTCAGTCACGTTGCGTGTGGGCGATAGAGAGCCTGAGCCCCGGATCGTTGGTCCGGGGCTCCAGCGGAGTGCTGGCGCTATCGCCCCACTGCGAAGTCATAGACCTTCTTCTCACCCGCGTCGAGCGTGAGGGGTGAGGCGTGTTCGGCGATCTGGGCGAGCGCGCCGAGGTCCTGAAGGTCCCGCTGCACGAGATCCGTTGTGGCGGCGATACGATATGCGCCGGGCGGAAGCCCGCGGAAGCGAAACTGTCCGGTGACGTCCGGTCGGGCGCTCACTATCCGGCGGGATCCCGGAATCCAGTAGCGGCTGTCCGCTGGCACGACGATTACGAAGTAGTCGGTGACCGCTCCTCCGGACGGATTTGACACAGTGCCTGACAGCTCTCCCACCTGATCGCTGAACGTCACCACCATGGACCGGTTGCCGCTTGGACCGATGACCAGCGGCAGATCCGTGACGTCCTCACCGTCCGACACCACGGAACGCATCGTCCACGCCGACGGGGATGGTCCGGGCTGAGCAGATGCAATCACGCGATAGCCTCCCGGTATGACGCCGCCAACGGAGAACGTCCCCGAGGCATCGACGACCACGTCGCTCGTCCGGGAGCCGCTGTCGGGCATCGGTACCAGCTCGACACGAATGCTTGATAAATCCGCTGGCGGCGAGGCCGATCCATTGAAGACGAGACGCCCAGTCACCGTCATCGACGGCGACATCGTCAAGGCGACAGTCACCGGCTCTGCACCCGTGACGGCGAGGTCGGCCTGGGCCCACATGGCGGGCGTGGTCTTGTTCGCGGCCAGATGCGCGGTCAACGTGTAGTTGCCTGGCGCAAGACTCGCCGTGGTGAACTTGCCATCGGACGTCGACCAGAACGTCGTCACGTTGAGTGCCGAGACGCGCGTCCGTTTGTGGAGCCGCAGTTCGATCGAAGGGGAGCCTTGAGCCATTTCCACCGTTCCGGTAACCACCGACATGGGCCTGAAGAGCATCTGGATATTCAGGTCGTTCCGTTCGTCGCCGGCGGCCACCTGGACGGTGGTCGCGGTGTCCGGGTCGGTCGTGCCAGGGAGAAACGTCGCCGTGAAGTTGTGCTCCGACGTAGGCATCTGCGGCAGGCTGACAGCGGACGCGCCGACTGATCCGGGCGGGCGTTGCGCTGCCGCGAATGCCGCGCGAATCTGCTCGTCGCTGGGTACGCGCACGGCACCGGCCATGCCCGAGTAGAACCAAGCCGTGCCTACGGTGTACTCGCCGGCCGGAAGGCCGTAAATTCTGTACCTACCGCGGTCGTCGGTCACGACGCTTTCGCCGCCGCTCGCGGGGAAGTCGAGCGTGCGTTCCCCGCCGAGCGACGTGCGCAGCTCCCAAGCCATCACGGGCACATCCGGCATCGGCTGGCCGTGGTCATCGAAGACCACGCCCGAGAGGACCGCGCCTCGCGGCAGCGTGAGCGTGACGTCGCTGACGGTCTTGCCAGCGGAAAGAAGGACGCCTGACCCGGGCCTATTCGGCCGTCGCGCACCGAACGACATTGACGGATAGGCTGGCTTCGAGGCGGTAATGGTGAAGCGGCCCGCGGGCAGCGCCGTGAACGTCCACCGGCCATGGTCGTCGGTGACCGTCGAGACCTCGAGCTGCCTGTCGCCATGGATCAGCACCGTCGCCCGGCGCAGCGGATGCGACGTTTCGTCGAGCACCACGCCGCTGAGGCTCGCGGTGCCAGCGGGAACCGGGGTTGCAGCAGGCGCTCGCGACGTCGAATCGCGGGGCGTCGGTGTCTGCGCGTGCAGCGCCACGCTCACACACGCGGCCAGAAGCAGCGACTTCTTCATGGGATGCGCTTGAGCGTGAGGTCGTGGTTCAAGGGCGCGCCGTCGCGCACGCTCACGCGGTCTGCGACGGCTGCCGCTTTGGCGAGAAATGCCGGGCTCTGCCAGTCGGTCGCATCGTCGTCCGCCACGGCCACGAGGAAGTAGTCACCGGCGGGCGGCGCCGGCAAGGTGAAGCGGCCGCTGCGCGCCGTGGTGCTGTTGACGCGGCGCCCGCCCTGGCCGTAGTCCGTCCATCCCGCAGTGCTCGTCGGAAAGATCAGCACGACAGCCGTCACCTGCGCGGCGCCGCCCGTTTGCACCGCGCCTTCGATCTTCGAGGCGTGGTCCGTGAACGTGACCACGACGTCACTGGTGTCCTGCGTGAGATCGAACGCCTGTTCGGCGACGTCGCGGCCTTGGAGACTCGCGCCCTTCAATGTCCAACCTGATGGAACGCCCGCGACGCGAAGAAGATAGCGGCCCGGCACCGATCTTGGGATCTTGAACGTGCCGTCGGCGCCAAACCGTCCGGACGGCGTGTTGTCAAAGCCGCCGGCGGGGATCGAGCTGCGGCCGTCGGCGGCATCCAGCGTGACGCGCATATTGTTCCACTGGGCGTCCGTCGGCGCGGGCGCCGTGCCCTCGAACTCAGCTCGACCACCGACGCGCGCGCCTGATCGCAGCGTCAAGGCGAGGTCGGTCACGTTGCGACCGCCGACGGAGACGGGCTGATCCACGTAAAGCACGGGATCGTCCGCAACGGGCGGCGTTTCCGGGCTCTGGCTGAATATGCAGATCGACTTGATGGCGCCGGTGCCTCCACAGAGGCCCGCCCTCCACCCTGGACTCAGCGGCAAGCGCACCACGCGCACCACGTACTGTCCCGCCGGCACGCCGTAGAAGACAAAATGGCCGTGGCTGTCGGTTGTGGCCGTGCCTGCGTCGACGATGGGTGAGTCTGCCGAGTCGGCCGGTAACAGGTGAACCGCGTGGTTGACGGCCGCACTGCCGTCTGGCGACGTCACGGAGCCCGACACCTGCCAGGTTGGTTGTGCGTGCACGACGATATCCACGCCCGTGCGCTCGCGTCCGGCCGCAACCTTGATGATGGCCGCGTCACTCATTCCGTTGGCCGACGGGTAGTACGTGGTCGTGAACGTTGTCCACGCCCCTGACGCTGGCGGAAGGCCGGGAAAACTCAGGATCGATGACAACCGAACGTCGCTGCCCGGGACGGCGGTGGTGGCCGGGCGAAAATCCATCGGCGCCGCGCCCGTCGCCGTCATCGTCAGCAGATAGGTTTGCGAGAGCTCTCCAGTCGCCAGGTCCGAGGGCGTCGAGTTGACCGTTGCAGGCACGCACACGAGATAGTCACCCGGTGTCAGCGTCGCGAGGCGATAGGTGCCTCGATCGTCGGTGATGGCGCGGACAGCGAATCGCCAGCGCGGGTGGCCTGCGACAAACGTGCGCTGAAACACTCGAACGTCCACGCCGGGTATCGGCTCGCCGGTTTCATCAACGACCCGACCAGTGACAATGCCCGTGCGCCAGAGACCGATGGACAAATCGGCACGGCGGTCGCCCGCGCGGATGTCGAGGGTGACGGACTGCCCCCCGGGCCGACGCCGGCCGAGCGCGCCAGGGAGCCAGCCCGGCTTCGTGGCGCTGATGGTGTAGCTGCCCGCAGCGACCTCGCTGAAGAAAAAGCGCCCCTGCGCATCGGTCAAAACACGCGGGGCGTTTCTTCCATTGCCGCCGGCCGACCCATTCAGAGCGACCACGACGCTGCCGATCGGCACGGAGCTGGTGGCATCGACCACCTGGCCCGCCAGCAGCGCGAGTTCGGTTGAGGAAGGGGGCGGATTGGCCGGAATCTGGCCCGGCAATGTCGCGCCGGCGATCAACGCAGCGACGACCGTTAACGGAAGAAGGGTGCCCATGGTCACGCAGAGCGTGTGGAGACGAGCGCATCCTAACCCGAATAGGGAGTCCCGGCACGGTCCCGGCCGTCATTTCCATTCTGGCGGTAACAGTTGACCGGTTGACCGCTGGAACAACGGTTCGAGCTTCGA
>JBDTNQ010000192.1:0-3954 GCA_039933635.1 Acidobacteriota bacterium | reverse complement strand
GTTCCGGGTTCTGCGTTCCGGGTTCTGCGTCCAGTCCTGGGTCCTGGGTTAGCAAGGTCAGAACGTAGAACCTGGAACCGAACCCAGAACCTCAGAACCCAGAACCCGGAACCCACCTGCGTAGATATTGAACCGGTCGCCTCGGACGAAGCCCACCAGCGTGAGTCCGTTGTCGACGCCGAGATCGACAGCCATGCTCGAGGGCGCGGATACCGCGGCAATGAGTGGAATGCCAGCCAGCAGCGCCTTCTGCACGATCTCGAAGGACAGCCGACCACTGACGAACAGCGCGTGATCCCGCAACGGCAGGCGACCAGCCAGCCACATGCGCCCGATCAGCTTGTCGACCGCATTGTGGCGGCCGACATCCTCCGCACTCGTCTCGAGGCTGCCGAACCGATCGAACAACCCGGCCCCATGGAGTCCGCCAGTTTCCGAAAATGCCTGCTGCGCCTGACGAAGGGTCGCGGGCATCGACAACAACGCCTGCGGGGACACCGTCCACGCGCCGCCTGGCGCGTCGACGCGCGAACCCAGGTGCAGCGAATCGATGCTCCGCCTTCCGCACATGCCGCAGGACGAGTTCATCGTCACGTGACGCCGGCCACCGATCAGATCGGGGACATCACGCGCGCGAGCGGCAGACAAGATCACGTCGAACGACGCGTCCGCGCCCGGTGTCATCGCCACCACGTCGGACGGAGTGAATACGACACCTTCGCTGAAGAGAAATCCCGCGACGAGATCGCGATCCGTACCGGGCGTCCGCATGATCACCGAGAACGGCTCGCCGTTCAGCCGCACTTCCAGCGGCGCCTCCGCGGCGACGGCGTCGGTTGCCGTGGTGACCCGTCCGGCTTCGATCCGGGTCACGTGACAGGACCGTACGGCGTCGATACTGTGCATGGCTGGCAGGATAACATCTGACCCGTATGGCGCTGTTCGGATTGGGCCAGCAGAAACCGCATCACTATCGCGAGATGGCGCGGATCATCTGGGAAAACAGACGGGAATTGCCCTTCGCGTGGCGCATCCTGCGCGATGGCGTGTGTGACGGCTGTGCGCTCGGCACGACCGGGATCAAAGACTGGACGCTCAGCGGCACACACCTCTGCATGGTGCGCCTGGAACTCATGCACCTGAATACCGCCGCGGCGCTCGAACCCGCGATTCTCGGGGACGTGTCGTCGCTGCGCCAGAAGACCTCGTCGCAACTGCGCGACCTCGGCCGCCTGCCCGTTCCACTGCTCCGCCACGCCGGTGACGCGGGCTTTCACGAGGTCACGTGGGATGTGGCCCTCGATCGAATCGCGCGAGAACTGGCGGCAACAGCCCCCGAACGCATGGCGTTCTATCTGACGTCGCGCGGCATCACGAACGAGGTCTACTACGCAGCGCAGAAGGCGGCACGGTTCTTCGGTACCAATCACGTGGACAACTCCGCGCGCCTCTGTCACGCGGCCTCCACCGTCGCGATGAAAGCCACGGTCGGTTACGGCGCGTCGACGTGCAGCTACGTGGACTGGCTCGATGCCGATCTCATCGTGCTCTTCGGCTCGAACGTTCCCAATAACCAGCCGGTCACCACGAAGTACCTCCATCACGCCAAGCAACGCGGCGCCAAGGTCGTCGTCGTCAATCCCTACCGCGAGCCGGGATTGCAACGGTATTGGATTCCCTCGATTGCGTCGAGCGCGCTGATGGGCACCGCGATTGCCGACGACTGGTTCGACGTGAGCACGGGCGGCGACCTGGCGTTTCTCATCGGTGTCCTCAAGGCGCTGGTCGATGGCGGTGGCATCGATGCGGGATTCATCCGCGATCACACCGAGGGGTTCGACAACGCACGCACCCACGCCGTCAACACGCCGTGGGGCGAGATTGAACGCGGCAGCGGCCTGTCCCGGACGCGCATCGAGATCTTTGCGCGCCTGCTTCAGGATCGGCCTAACGCGATCTTCGTGTGGTCGATGGGACTGACCCAGCACGTCCACGGCGTCGACACGGTCAAAGCGCTGATGAACGTCGGTCTCGCGCGCGGCCTGCCGGGACGGCCGAACCGCGGGCTCGTCCCAATTCGTGGGCACTCGGGCGTGCAAGGCGGCGCCGAGGTCGGGTGCGTTCCGTTCGTGGACGCCGATGCCCGTCCCCGCTGGGAATCCGCCTGGGGATTCACCGTGCCGACCATGCACGGGTGGACGACGGGCGAGATGATTGCACAGTCCGCCGCGGGCGGGCTGGACCTGTTCTGGATCGTCGGTGGCAACTTCCTTGAAACGCTGCCCGACGTCGAGCGCTCGCAGCGTGCGTTGTCGCGGCCACGGCTGCGCATCCATCAGGACGTCGTCTTGTCCTCCTCAATGCTCGTCGACGGCGACGGCGATACGCTTCTCCTGCCGGCTGCGACGCGCTACGAGTCCGTCGGCGGCGGAACGGAGACGTCCACCGAGCGCCGCATCATCTACTCACCTGAGATCCCCGGACGCCGGATTGGCTCGGCCCAGCCGGAATGGTGGGTCTTCCGAGAAGTAATGCGCCGCGCCCGACCGGATCGTGCGTCCGCGGTCGGGATGAAGGACGCCGCCGCGATCCGTCGTGAGATCGCCGCGACGCAGCCGCTGTACGCGGGCATCGAACGCCTGCGGCAGAAGGGCGACCAGGTGCAGTGGGGCGGACGGCTGCTCTACACGGACGGCCGATTCGCCACGGCCGATGGCAAAGCGCACTTCGCCAGCGTCACGTTGCGATCCGGAACCGCCCCCGACGGCCACTTCGTCGTATCCACGCGTCGTGGCAAGCAGTTCAACTCCATGGTGCAGCGCGATGTCGATCCTCTCACCGGAGCGCATCGCGACGAGATTCTGGTCAGCGAGGATGACCTGATCCGGATGGGCCTGGGCACAGGCGCACGGGTACGCCTGCGCTCCAGCCACGGCGAATTCCTCGGACGCCTGCGATCCGCGCCGATTCGCGCCGGCAACCTGGCAGTCCATTGGCCGGAAGGCAACGCACTGCTGCCAAGCGGTGTGCTCGATCCCGACTCGATGGAGCCGGATTACAACGCGACCGTCACCGTGGAAAGACTCTAGGAGGCCGGGACGACGGGAGCACAAGACGAGAGGACGGCCCACGCCCGTGGTGCCTTCGTCCCGTGGTCCGGCCGTCCTGTCTAGCGCCCGTGAATGTATTCCTTGAGAAAGCCGTTTTCCGACGCCGTCTCATCCAGGCAGGCTTTTACGAGATCTCCAATGGACACGAGCCCGGCGACGCGCCCGCCGTCCATCACAGGCAGGTGACGGATACGGTGTCGCGTCATCATCCCCAACGCCTCGTCGATGTCATCGTCGAGCACGCCGACGACCAGATCCGCCGTCATCGCTGTGTAGACAGGGGTCGTGTGAAGGCGATGGGCGCCACCCACGCATTCACGGAGCACGTCGCGTTCGGTCACGATGCCGCGAGTGATCCCGTCCCGATCGATGACGAGCAGCGCCCCGATGCGGTGTGCCATCAGGCCGTCAACGACGTCCTGAATCGATGCATCCGGATCGACGGCGTGGACCTGGGACCCCTTCGTGTGCAGGACGTCTCGAACCTTCATAGCGCGCCTCCATGCCAGCCCGCGGGGACTGGCGAAACGACCGGCCAGCGGACACTGGCCACGGGACGTCGACCGGCCAGAAGGGCCGGCTTCGGCGTTCGAAACTGAGGGTTTCCGCAGGATAGACCCGGGATCGAGGTGGGTCAAGTACGAAAGGCGGGGCACGATGGCGGCTACTTCTTCTTGTGGATGGGGAGCGACACACCGAAGAAGAAACGCGTGGCGTCAGCATCCGCGAGGATGAACGAAATCTCGCCGCGAAAATTCAGATTCGGCCGCCATGCGACATCCACGCCGAAACCAATGTTCGGATCGAAATCCGTATCGCCGCAACAGAGGGGACCAAGGGACGG
>JBDTNQ010000191.1:0-4004 GCA_039933635.1 Acidobacteriota bacterium | reverse complement strand
CCGTGCACGGCGCCGACGTGGAAGAACTGGAGGGACACCTGCGCGACCAGTTGGCAGCACTGACCGGCGCCGGCCTGACCAGTGATGAAGCGTTCCTCGTTGCCGTCAAGCGCCTCGGCAGTCTCGATGCGTTGTCGCGCGAGTTCGCACTCGCCCACTCCGAACGGCTGTGGAAGCAGCTTGTCACCACTCCCCCCGCCGCCGACGCATCGTCGACGTCCGCACGTACCGAAACACTGGTCGTCCTCGGTCTCGCCATCGCGGCGGCGCTTGCCGTGAAGGTGCCGTCACTGTTCGGAGTCCGGCTCAGCCCTGATGCGGAGGTGCCCTCGTTCTACACCCGGAACGCCAGCCTGTTCGTCCTACCCCTGCTCACGATCTACTTCGTGTGGAAGCGCGGTTCGCGCGCGGCCAGCGGGCTCTGGCTCGCGCTGCCCTTCGCCGCCGCGGCGGTGTTCGCCAACATTTACCCCTTTCAGCGCGGAGAGGCTCAGCTCTTCGCCGCCAAGGTCGGTGACACTGAACTGCTCACCGTCCTGCACCTGCCCATCGCCCTCTGGCTGGCGGTCGGCTTCGCGTACGTCCGGGGCCGTTGGTTCGACGACGACGGGCGCATGGACTTCGTGCGGTTCTCGGGCGAGCTGGCGATCTACTACGTGCTCATCGCGCTCGGCGGGGGCGTCTTCACCGGCTTCACGCTCATGATGTTCTCCGCCATCGGCATGAAGGCTGACTGGTTCATCGGAGGCTGGCTGCTTCCGTGCGGCGCGGCGGGGGCCGTGCTCGTCGGATCGTGGTTGGTGGAGGCGAAGCAAAGCGTCATCGAGAACATGGCGCCGGTGCTGACCAGGCTATTCACGCCGCTCTTCACTGTGCTGCTGCTGGCGTTTCTGGCGACGATGGCGTGGACCGGCAATCCGATCAACGTGAAGCGGGAGGTGCTGATCGGCTTCGATCTGCTGCTTGCGCTGGTCGTCGGCCTGGTGCTCTACGCCGCCTCCGCGCGCGATCCGCAGGCACCGCCTGATTTCTTCGATGGCCTGCAACTGCTGCTTGTGGTGAGCGCGCTCGTGGTCGATGCGGTGGCGCTCGCGGCCATTGCCGCGCGTATCTCCGAGTTCGGATTTACTCCCAACCGAGTAGCCGCGCTGGGCGAGAACCTCATTCTGCTCGTGAACCTGGCGTGGTCGGCGTGGCTCTACGTGCGCTTCTTGCGCCAGCGCGCCTCGTTTACCGCGCTCGAGCGGTGGCAGGTGGCGTATCTGCCCGTCTACCCCGCGTGGGCCGCGTTGGTGGTTGCCGTGTTCCCGCCCGTGTTCGGCTATCGCTGACGGCCGCGTCAACGGGCGATCGCGAATCAGATCGTGTCGAGAATCACGTTGTAGATGTACCGCACCGCGTCGTGCCCGCCCGGCGCTTCGATTGAGAAGAGCCCCTCGTAGCCGAGATTCGCGGTGATGAACCGCAGCGCCGTCGGCAGATCGAACGCGGGGCTGATGCGCGTGTGGATGTTGCCGACTGTCAGCGGCAGCAGCGCGCGAAGCGAGGCGTGCAGTTCGCCCTGGTCCTGCGCGTTGACGTTGCCGATGTCGACGTTGCTGTAGGCGCCGGCGTTCTTGATCAGCTCCGCCAGCAACACCCACGTTGGCGGCGTCGTCATCGTCGCGGGCGCCGGAGTTGCGGCGGAAACCGTACCCGGCGCACGGCCAGCCGCGGGGTTGGTCGGCGGCACGGCGGCTGGCGGCGGTGGTGCTGGGGGCGTGGTTGCGGGACCGGCAGGTGGCGCGGCAGGCGTGACGGCGGGTGACGCTGCGGTTGCGGGGCCCACCGCGGGTGGCGCCCCTGCGGCCGCGCCTCCGGGTCCAGCCCCGCGTCCTCGTCCTCCGCCAAAGGCCAAGCGGGTCTCGACCGACACCTTGATACCCTTGGACCGGCCGTAGTCGACCATCCGCTTCAGCGCGGGGATCGCCCAAACCTTGCTCTCTTCGGTGAGCGCGCCCTGGTTGATCATCACGCGGGGCGTGCCGAGAACCAGCGCGAAATCAACCCACTGCATCGTCATCTGGACCGCCTTCTCGCGGTCGGCTGGATCGAGCGCGGAGATGTTGCTCGTCCCGAATTCGAGGTTGACGTTGCTCATGCGCGACTGCGCCTTGTCGAGGCGCGCGCGTAGGTCGCGCAGGTAGGACGCTTCGGTCGACAGAATGTGCGTGTGCTGGAACTCGACGTTGTGCACGCCGTACATGTCCGCCAGCATTTCCGGCACGTCGAGGATCTCGAGTGTGCGATTGGGGCTGGCCGGTTGCGTTGGCAGCTTGAGGATCGCGTTGAAGTCGAGCGTCATGACCGCGATCCGCGCGAGCTTCGCGGGATCGGCCTGCCTGCTCTTCTGGGCTCGCGCGGTGCGGCCGAAGCTCAGCGCGCTGGCGGCAGTGGCGGCCGCAAGAAACTCACGACGTCTCATCACGCTCTCCTTCGGACTCGCTGATACGGACTGGCGTCGTCATTATCGTCGACCTCCGGGACCAAGCGCTATCGAGTCTCAACGGCGTGTCGAGGTCGCGGAGGTCGCGAGGACCGGCAGCGGCGTGTCACATCGGCGACACGCGGTATCGCGAGGCGAGCAATCGAGTGGCGAGACTGAGATCGATATCCGCCACCAGCAGGCCTTCCTGCCCGTACGGCTGATAGCACTGCAGCGTGCCGTCCGGGCGCACGACCGCCGACGTCGTGCCGGAGCCTTCGCTGGCGCAGTTGACCGATGCGAAGTAGCAGGTGTTCTCCGCGGCGCGACACAGCATGGCTTTTTCGTGAAAGGTGTTCGCCGGATCGGCGAAGGTGACGGGGCGATAGCTCCCGGGCTCGGCGACGTGCGCGTGTGGATGAAACACGACCTGCGCTCCCCGCCGCGCAGCCCACCGCACGGTTTCCGGATACCGCCAGCCTTCGTGGCAGATCACCACGCCGAACGTGAGCGGACCCACATTGAAGACGTGCCGCTCGTTTCCGAACGCCGGATAGATGGATTGCTCCGACGGATCGAGCTGTCCCTTGTCCTGCCACCCCGCAACGCTGCCGTCCGGATTGATCACGCACGCACTGATCTGCAGGCCTCGGTCGGTCACCCGCTCGGTGCCGAGAACCACGGCCACGCGGGCCGCACGCGCCGCATCCGAGACCGCGGCCCACGCGCGCTCGAGGAACGCAGGATCGGGGGACGGGATGGACGTATTCGGCCACCGGTATCCGGGGACGAAAGCCTCTGGAAAACAAATGACTGACGCGCCCTGCCGGCCTGCGTCCGCGACTGCCGACGTCGCCAGGCTCACGGAGTCGTCCGGGGTCGAAGGTACGCGGATGTTCGCGAGGGCGATGCGGACGGTGTCCACGTCGTGTACTTCCTCCTTGTGGCCGGACTGCTGTGCGTTCCTATCGCACGACGCTGAATCGCACGTCCCGCTCGACGATGGCTTCGCCGATCGACGTCTCGATCCTCAGCAAGTAGTCGCCCGGCACGAGCTCGGTCAGCGGCAGCGGCAGATCGAAGTCGGCTGTGCCCGCGATGAAGGTGCCGGCGCCAAGCTCGGTACGCCGGTCGAACACGCTGCCACCGAGAGCGTCGATGACACGGGCTCGTACTGACGAGGACCGCGGCGGACCAGACTGATAGAAGCGGACAAACGCGCGCACGTCCTCGGTGCGCTGAAACGCGCGAGCCACGGTCGGCACGAACGGCACGACATCCGCGAGTGGATTGGCCGGCATGACCGGCGGATGCGCGCGGTGCAGCAGCACCCCCGAGGCCGTCAACGGCCCATGGGCAAATGCGGGCACGTCGACGAACGAGAACACCGTGCCGGTGAGGCCCGAGAACTCGTCCGCAACGGCCGCGCGGAGGTCGTAGCGTCCGGGCGGCAGGTTCAGCCGCGCGACCAGCCCTTCGCCGACCTCGCCGCGCGCCGCCACTGCGGCCGACAGTTCGAGCGATTTTGTCTGGACTCCGA
>JBDTNQ010000190.1:0-4081 GCA_039933635.1 Acidobacteriota bacterium | reverse complement strand
CCAGCAGCGCGGCGGTGACGACCAGCAAGGCAACCGACGCGCCCAGGCGGTCCCGCGCGGCGACGTCCGGCGCGACGGGCCGAGCGGCGGTTCGTTCCGGCCGTACACCGTCTACCGTGATTCGAATCGGTACGGCAGCGGGTTCAACGTCCGCGGCAGCGTGCGGTTCGCGCCACGCGTTCTGGACCGTCGCGCGTTCATCATCGGCGGCTCCAGGTTCTCCCGACCGTACTACTCGTTCCGTCCGCGCCTGAGCCTGGGCTTCGGCCTCTCGATCGGGTATCCCGTCTCATACCCGTTCTACGAAACACCCTATGTCTACGGCAACACGTACCCGTATGGGAGTGCGTATCCGTCTGATCCGTACTACGGGACCAACGCGCCGTACTACGATTCGCAGAACTACGGGTCGACCTACAACGACAGCCCGTACGACGACAACTCGTCGACGAGCGGTCAGCAGCCTGGCGGCTTGAGTTTCACCATCTCGCCGGTGAACGCGGCGGTGTTCGTGGACGGGGTCTACGTCGGCACGGCCAACGAGTTCGGAGCCGATGCGCAGCCGCTGGGTCTCGTTCCGGGCAAGCATCGCGTCGAAATCCGCGCGAATGGCTATCAGACGATGTCGTTCGATGCGGATGTAGTGGCGGGGCAGGTCGTGCCCTATCAGGCCACGATGCGCCGCTAGCGTAACAGCTCGCTTGCATCTCTCCACGGCGGTGTCGCGCGAAAGCGGGCACCGCCGTTTTTTTGTTGGAGAGGCGTGGGCCGTCGCGTCAGACCACCGTTCGGATCCCGCGCTCAGACTTCGGCGACGAACTGCGCGTTCGGATTCTGGCGCTGTGCGTACTCCAGCGCCCAGGACGATGGAAAGAGCAGGATTTCGCGGCCGCCGCGATTTGTCGTGATCATCACGTTCGGCCCCAGCCCCTCGAGAGATCGGGCCGACCCGGTGTGGCCCTCGACGGCGCGGGCGGAGACGTAGGTCAGCGGCTCGAGATGGCTTTCGGTCCCATACTCCGACTTGAGCCGGGCCACGATAACCTCTGCCTGCAGCGCGCCGACGACGCCGACGATGGGGTCGCGTCCGCCCGCGGTCGAGAAGAGTACCTGCATCAGGCCCTCTTCCTCCAACTGCCGGACGCCATCGTCGAACTGCTTCCGACGCGTGTCATCGAGGCGTAGACGGCTGAAGTGCTCGGCGGCAAATCTGGGGATCGGCGGAAAACGCACGCGCCGGCCGTTATAGATGGTGTCGCCAATCGCAAAGCGTCCCGGATTGATGAGCCCGACGACGTCGCCCGCGTAGGCTTCCGCGGCGGTCTGGCGGTCGCGGCCAAAAAGCCGGACGAGCCGGGCCGCGCGGATCGTGTCGTCGAGGCGCTCGTTCGTGACCGTCATGTCCTTGACGATTTGTCCGGAGCAGACCCGGACGAACGCGATCCGGTCCCGATGGCGCGGATCCATGTTTGCCTGAATCTTGAAGACGAAGCCGCTGAAGTCCGGCGACGCCGGATGCACGAGGCCGACATCGCTGGGACGCGGCCGCGGCGAGGGCGCCAGTTCCTTGAGCGCCTGCAGAAACGGCTCGAGCCCGAAATTCGCGATCGCGCTGCCGAAGAACACGGGAGTCTGGCGGCCAGCGAGGTAATCCTCGCGGTTGAACGTGGTGCCGGCCGTGGCGACGAGCGCGCTCGACTCGAGGAAGTCACGGTGGGCCTCTTCGCCCGCCAACTCAGCGATGCGAGGGTCGTGCTGGTCGGCCACGTCCATGGGGGCCCGGCGCTGGCCCTGCGCGTAGCGGTCGTACAGCATCACCACGTGCTGCGTGAGGTCGTACACGCCGCGGAACCGATCCCCGCGTCCGATGGGCCAGTTCATCGGCGCGGCATGGATGCCCAGCACGCTCTCGATTTCGTCGAGCAGTTCCAATGGATCCCGCCCATGCGTATCCATCTTGTTCACGAAGGTCAACATGGGCAGCCGATGCCGCTTCGACACGTCGAACAGCTTGCGCGTCTGTTCCTCGATGCCCTTCGCGGCGTCGATCACCATCACCACGCTGTCCGCCGCGAGGAGCGATCGATAGGTATCCTCACCGAAGTCACGGTGGCCCGGCGTGTCGAGCAGGCAGAGGCGGCAATCGTCGAGGTCGAACTCCAGCGCCGTCGATGTGAGCGAGATGCCGCGCTCACGCTCCATCTCCATCCAGTCCGACACGACGGCCCGCCGCGTCTTACTGCCGCGGACCGCGCCCGCCAACTCGATAGCGCCCGCGTAGAGCAGGAGTTTCTCGGTCAGCGTCGTCTTGCCCGCGTCCGGGTGGGAAATAATGGCGAACGTTCGGCGTCTGGCGACCTGTGCGGCCAGTTCGGGGCTGATTTGGAAGTCCGTCGTCGTCATGAATGGCAGGGCACGCGAGCCGGCCCTGCTCAAGTGTACCCTCGAGTGGCGCTGCCTGGCGTGGTGGACGTCAATCGATCCGGAGCGCCACCACCGGGTCGATGGTCGTGACGCGCCTGGCCGAGAGCAGGCACACCGTCACTGCCATGGCCAGCAACACCGTCACCGAACCTGCGGAGACAAGCAGCGTGTTCACCTGCATGCTGGGGAAACCGGCCGTGAGGGCTCGCGACACCGCGACGGCTCCCAAGACGCCGACGGCCACACCGGTGCCGCTCACGCGGATGCCCGCTCCCACGATCAGCATGAGAAGCCCGGCAGTCTGGGCGCCAAGCGCCATCCGGATACCCATTTCCGCGGTGCGCTGAACGACCATGCGTGAGATCACACCGTAGATGCCGATCAGCGCGAGGAACAGCCCGAGGGCGGCAAACGCCGCCAGCAGCTGGCGCACGATCGCCATCTGCGAGTCGAGGGAGTGGACCAGCGAATCGGCCGGGGCGACGTCCTTCACCAGTACGCCGGCATCCAGGTCCGAGACCGCCGCGCGCACCGCGGATGCGAGCGTCTGGGGTGGTACGCCGGTGGTACGGACCGCGAACGCGGCCGATGTCCGGGGATCCTGCGCCACGGCCTGATACAGCTGGAAACGATTGGGCGACTGGGCAATGTCCACCGACTCCGTATCGGCCACGACGCCGACGATCTCCATCGACACGAGGGTGCCGTCATCGTCCACCACCACGCGGCGTCCCTCTGCGCGCTGTTCCGGAAAACACGCGCGCGCAAGACTGTCGCTGACGATGATGACCGGCGCCGATGCCGTGGTGTCCGCAGCGGTGAAGGCGCGTCCGCTCACGAGCCGCGTGCCGGTCACGCGAAAATATTCGGGGCTCACGCCATTGAGCAGGGTCTTCAGTCGTCGCCCACCCCCGAGCTCTGCTTGCACATTCGTCGATCCGCGAAGGCCGAGATATGGCAGCCCGTAGCTGACACTGGCGGATTCCACCCCTGGAAGCGCGCGCAGCCGGTCAGTGAACCGAGCGTAGAAGGCGGCGATGTCTGCCTCGTCGCGGTACCGATCGGCGGTCAGTTGGACGTTGCCCTGCAGCACGTGGTCCGATCGCCAGCCGTAGTCCTTCGACAGCAATCCGGCGGTGCCGGACAGGAAGACGCCGGCCGTGGCGAGCAGGATCGTGGCAAAGGCGAACTGGGTGGCAATCAGCGCGTTCCGGAGGCGACGTTGACGCACGCCAGAGGTGAGCGTCCGACCTCCGCTGCTCAGCGCGACATTGGGATTCGTGCGCAACGCGAAGAGCGCGGGCGCCAGGCTCACGAAGGCGGCGGTGAGCAGGCAGCTCAGGGCACCAAATCCGAGCACTCGCCAGTCGAGTGGCAACTCGATGCCGCCGGCGTCGGTGAGGTTCGCGCGAAGCCACCTCGACGTCCAGGCCGCCACGATGAGCGCCGCGCTTCCACCGGCGAGCGCGAGCAGCCCGGCCTCGAAAAGCGCCGGCCGCACCAGTTGCAGACGTGACGCACCGAGCGCCGCGCGCACGGCAGACTCGCGGCGACGCTCGATGGCCCCTGCAAGGAGCACGTTCGCGAGATTCGAGCAGGCGATTAGCAGCACGCTTGTCGCCAGGCCTATCAGGATGGCTACCAGCATCTTGCCGGT
>JBDTNQ010000189.1:0-4133 GCA_039933635.1 Acidobacteriota bacterium | reverse complement strand
GGCCCATAGTTCACGCGGTTGAACACGTTGAAGACCTCGACTCTGAACTCCACCCGCGCCGTTGGCCCCAGAGACAGCTGCTTGATGGCGGCGAGATCGAACTGGCGGAAGTTGGGACCGCGAACCGTGTTCCGGGCGGCGTTGCCGAACGGCTGGCTCGGATCGGTCGGGATGACCACGCACGCCGGATTGAACCAGTTGGTGATCGACTGCTGGCCCGAGGACGCATACGGGTCGCACACGACGTTGGGACGGTAGTTGTTGGCGCCCGAGAAGTCGTTCGTGATGGACGACACCTGAAACGCGGTCGTCGGACTGTAGGTCAGCGTCACCATCTCGCCCGGTGTCATCGTGTTCACGCCTGACAGCTGCCATCCACCCAGCACCATATCGAGCCCGGTGGACCAGTCCTGGCCCCAGCGGCGGCCACGGCCGAACGGTAGCGACCACACGAAGCTGGTCGTGCTGTTGTAGGGCTGATGGTAGCCCGAAAGGCCGAAGTCGGCGTCGCTGTTCCGGAAGTCCTGCGGGCCCGGGAAGTTGCCGTTCTGGTTCTCGAGCGCGCCGGCGCCGTTGTCTTTCGCTTGCGAGAACGTCAACGAACTCAGGAGCGTCAACGCACGCGACCGCCACTCGGCCTTGAGCTGCAGTGCCTTGTAGCGCGACTTGCCGCCGTTGAAGACGTAGGTGATGTCGCCGAACGTCGGAATCGGCCGGCGCGCGGCAATCGAGAGTGAGCCGGCCGCGTTGTTGACCGCGGCCTGATTGAAGTTCGCCAGATACAACAGGTCGTCGGCACGGTTGCCGACGTACGCTGCGTCCACCAACAGGCGCGATCCCACCTGCTGCTGGATCGATGCGAACCAGTTCTGCACGGGGCTGGAGTGAAAATCCGGATCGATGTAGCTCACGAGTGCCGTCGCGGGATTGAAGGCGGAGGGATCGGTCAGCCCGGCGGGATAGCCCTGCTCGGTCGGCCGGAAGCCGGCCGTCGTCGGCCCCTGATTGACAACGGCGCGCACGACCTGCGGACCGTTGATCGCAAGGAGATTGGCCGAGCCGATGCGATTGATGTGCACGTAGCTCAGGCCCCAGCCACCGCGGAACACCGTGCGATCGGTCGCGCTGTACGCCAGGCCCAGCCGCGGCCCGACGTTGTTACGATCCGGATTCACGAGCGCGCGATTCCGGATCGACCCCGACGCGGCCGCCACCATCGAGTTGGTAGCGGGATCGTAGTTGGTCAGACGGTTGTTGGCCTCCCACAAGGGCGTCGCGTACTCGTAGCGGAGGCCCGCATTGAGCGTCACGCGATCGGCCAGGCGAATGTCGTCCTGAACGTACGTGAAGTGCATGCTCTGCCGCATCTCGGCCACGAAGAACGTGCTGAGGGCGTACTGCGAGCGCAGCCCGAACATGAAGTCGGCGAGGCTGTAGAGGTTGTTCGCGGCCGCGCCCGTGGGCCGTGTGAACTGCCCGCTGTAGGAGTCCAGACCGTACAGGGGATTGACGTCCTGGACCTCGACGTTGATGCGCTGAAATTCGTAGCCGGCTTTGAGCGAGTGCCGTCCCGCCAGCCACGTGTAGTTCGCCTTCGGATTCCAGACCCTCGGGTACTGCCATTGCGGGTTCGTGGCCTGCCGTCCGAACGCGCTGACGCCGCTCACCGACTGCGATGGCAGGCCGCCCGAGATGCGCGGATCATCCGGGAGCCCCGGCAGCCCGTAGGCCTCGAGTGCGCCGGGGGTTCCAAGCGCGGGAGGATTCTTGCCGCCTTGTGTATCCGAATAGCCAAACCGGATTTCGAGCAGCGACCGCGTGCTGGCCGTGTAAGTCGCGCCAAACGCCAACTGCTTGTTGTGCGCGTAGATGTGACCGTTGCCGGCGCCGCCCGACGGCAAGGGGAAGGGGGTCTGATCGGTCGTATCCAGATTCCGCGCGCCGTACCGCCCGAAGAACCCCAGCCGCGCCGACGGCCGGAGGTCGATCTTCACGCCGCCCTTGTTCGAGTGATTCGTGAACGCTTGGGCGACCGAATAGTTGTTCGCCGTACCGGAGAGATTGGGATCGGGCAGGCCGGACAGGACCTTACGCGCCAAGGCCGTCATGGGCAGCGGCGTTCCGGCCGGATAGACGATCCCCGTTCTCGGGTCGACCACGGCGACGGACAGCATGCCCTGCTTCTGATCGGGCGTGGGCAGCGTCGAGAACGCGGTGACGCTCTTGTCCTGGCGAAAGCCTTCGTAGTCCACGAAGAAGAACGCGCGGCTGCGCACGATGGGCCCGCCGAAGACGCCGCCGAACTGGTTACGCTTCAACGGCGACTTCGCGCCGTCAGCAGGCTTGAAGAAGGTCTGCGCGTTGAGGGTCGTGTTTCTGAAGAACTCCCACATGCTGCCGCTCGGGCGATTCGCGCCGCTCCGATAGGCCACGTTCACCGTGGCGCCGGCCGCGCGCCCGTACTCCGCGCTCTGGTTGTTGGTGACCACGCGGAATTCCTCGACGGCGTCCGGGGCAGGCTGCATCACCTGATTCGAGAAGCCCTGATTGCTCGTGCCGTACGCGTTGTTGTCGACACCGTCGATCAGAAAGTTGTTGAAGACGCTGCGAAGGCCATTGACGTTGAAGGCGCCCTCGCGGGGTGTGCCGTTCGTGCTCTTGTTCAGGGCCGACTGGCGCACACCCGGCGTGAGCAGTGCGAGAGACGAGTACTCGCGGCCGTTCAAAGCCAGTTGCCGCATCATGTCGCCGCTGATGACCTGACCGCGCTGGCTCGAATCGCGTTCCAGAAGGGTCACGGCAGCGGTCACCTCGATCTTCTCCGTGATCTGCCCGACGGCCATCGTCACATCCACGCGCTGACGAGCGCCAACCTGCACGATCACCCGATCGACGAGCGCGAGAGAAAAGCCCGCGCGCTCGGCGGTTACGACGTATGCGCCCGGCTTCACCGTGAAGAACTCGTACGCGCCGTCTTTCCCGGATCGCTGTTCGAGCGAGACGCCGGTGTCCGCATTGGTCAGCGTGACCTTGGCGCCCTCGAGCGCGCCGCCGCTCTTGTCGCGCACGGCCCCGCGGACCGATGCGGTCTCGAACTGCGCCAGAGCCGGCACAGCCGTCATGAATACGAGGAATATGAATGTCAGCAGTCGCGTCATCGGTCTCACCTCATTCCAAGCGAGACCGACGGTAACAATCCGTTGTGACGGTGAGATCAACGTGAGGTGACAACGACGCAACGTCCGCGTCGCCGGACCATCTGCCATCGCGGCGCGATCGCAGGCTGCGCGCGACATCTCCCGGTGCGCCCACACTCAGGCCTGCGGCATCACGGTCCCTACCGGAGGTCAGACCGGGCAATCTCTTTCCTGGTTTGCGCGTCCTCCTGCTCAATCGTTCCGCGTCCACCTGAGCGCGACGGGCGTCGTGACGCGAGCAACGCCGGGCCGGGGTGGCACGTCGCTTGCTCCTGTTGAGGTGACTTCGCCGGCGCCCGGCTGGCGGCCCTAACCACACAAAGGATCTTCCATGGCGTCCACTCCCATGTCCCTTCACGATCTCTTTCTCGATGAACTCCGCGACCTCTACGACGCGGAGAAGCAGCTGATCAAGGCGTTGCCCAAGATGGCGAAAAAGGCCACCTCTCGGGATCTGCGCGTCGCAATCGAATCGCATCTGGAAGAAACCCGCACGCATGTCGATCGCCTGGAACAGGCGTTCGAGATGCTCGAGGAGAAGCCTCGCGGCAAGCACTGCGCGGGCATCGCCGGGATCGTCGAAGAGGCGAGCGAAGTGCTGTCCGAGGACGTGGACGAGAGCGCGCTTGACGCCGCGATCATCGCCGGCGGCCAGCGCGCCGAGCACTACGAGATGGCGGCCTACGGTTCAGTGATGGCGTGGGCCAAGGCCCTCGGACACGAGGAGATCGCGACCCTGCTTTCGGACACGCTGAATGAGGAAAAGGCAGCTGATGCCAAGTTGACTGAGCTTGCCGAGGGCGGAATCAACACCGATGCCGCCGACGGCCGGCAGGACGACGGCGAGGACGCGGATGCCGGCGGCACACCGCGCGCGGCTGCTGCCGGAAGGCCGGCGGGCGACCGACGCGCCAAGTCTTCGGCTCGGCGCTAACC
>JBDTNQ010000188.1:0-4395 GCA_039933635.1 Acidobacteriota bacterium | reverse complement strand
TCGGCGTGGCGGTCGACACGCCCAATGGCCTGCTCGTGCCGGTGATTCGCGACGTGGATCAGAAGACGATCACGCAGATCGCCGTCGAACTGGCGACGATTTCGCAGAAGGCCCGCGAGAAGAAGCTGACGCTCGAGGACATGTCCGGGGCGGTCTTCACGATCAGCAATCTCGGGGGCATCGGCGGCACGGCGTTCACCCCGATCATCAATCATCCCGAGGTGGCGATTCTCGGCGTGTCGCGCGGCGCCGTCGAACCGGTGTGGCGCGACAACGCGTTCGTGCCGCGCGAGATGCTGCCGCTGTCCCTTTCCTATGACCACCGCGTGATCGACGGCGCCGATGGCGCCCGTTTCCTGCGCTTCGTGGCCGACGCGCTCGAGCATCCGCTCAGCATCTTCCTCTGAACGAGGTCTATGTCTTCGACTGCTGTCCAACTGGTTGTCATCGGTGCGGGTCCCGGTGGGTACGCGGCGGCGTTCTATGCCGCCGATATGGGGCTGGCGGTCGCGCTCGTCGACCCGGAACTGAACCCGGGCGGCGTGTGCCTGTACCGCGGCTGTATTCCGTCCAAGGCGCTGCTTCACGTGGCGCAGATCATCGGCGAATCCAAGCACGCAGCGGCATGGGGCGTCTCGTTTCCCGATCCGAAGATCGACCTCGACAAGCTCCGGACCTTCAAGAACAGCGTCGTCCAGCGAATGGTGGGCGGCTTGGGGCAGTTGGCGAAAGCCCGCAAGGTCAACTACATCCAGGGCCGCGCGTCGTTCGTCGACGCCAAGACGCTCTCGATCGAGCTCGTGAAAGGCGGGACGGACACGCTCACGTTCGAGCACGCCATCGTCGCGACGGGCTCGCGGCCGGTTGCCGTGCCAAACGTCTCGATTGACAGTCCGAGAGTGATGGACTCGACGGGGGCGCTTGACTTACCGGATGTGCCGAAATCACTGCTCGTGGTGGGCGGCGGCTACATTGGACTCGAGCTCGGCTCTGTCTACGCGGCTCTCGGCACGAAGGTGACGGTTGTCGAGATGACCGGAGGTCTGCTGCCGGGCGCCGATCGCGATCTGGCAAATATCCTCACCAAGCGCCTCGAAACGACGCTCCACAAGATCCTGCTCAACACGAAGGTTGCGAGCGTGACCGACGCGAAGAACAGCGTGAAGGTCAGGCTCGAGGGGGAGAGCGTGGCGGAAGCCGATCGCGAGCAGACATTCGATCGCGTGCTCGTGTCCGTCGGGCGCCGGCCCAACGCCGCGGTGCCCGGCCTCGACAAGACGAAAGTTCAGATTGGCCCGCGCGGGTTCATCACGGTGGACGCCTCGATGCGCACGGCCGAGCCCAGCATTCTGGCGATTGGCGATGTCGTGGGCGAGCCCATGCTGGCGCACAAGGCTTCACACGAGGCCCGCGTGGCGGTCGAGACCGCCATGGGACACAACGCCGTCTTCGAGCCTCGTGCGATACCGGCCGTCGTGTTCACCGATCCCGAGGTCGCCTGGTGCGGCCTGACGGAGAGCGAGGCCCAGAAGCAGGGCCGGAAGGTCGAAGTCGCGAAGTTCCCATGGCCCGCCAGCGGCCGTGCCGTGGCCATCGATCGGCCGGAGGGGCTGACCAAGCTCATCATCGATCCGACGACCGAGCGCGTGCTCGGCGTGGGCATTGTCGGTTCGGGCGCTGGCGAGCTGATTGCCGAGGGCGTCGTCGCGGTCGAAATGGCCGCCCTCGCCAGCGATCTGGCCCTCAGCATCCACCCGCATCCGACGCTCTCCGAAACCCTGATGGAGGCCGCGGAGGTCTTCGAGGGGACGTCGACGCACGTCTACCGCCCCAAGAAACGATAGCGCCGGCCTCTGTGGCCGCCGCGAATCGCTACCGGACCAACGAACGGGCCGACTCGCACGCCTGCAGCAACATGGCAGGGGTGAGGCGGCCTGTTTGCGTGTTCTGGCGGCTCGGGTGGTAGGACGCGACGATGGCCGGGCCTCCGTCGTGGGGGAAGACGACGCCGTGAGCGAAGTCCGCCTTGCGATCGCGGCGGATGCCGCGTTCGGCCAGCAGTCGCCAGCATGTGTCGAAAGCGATGCGTCCGAGCGCGACGAGAACCTGCATCCGAGGTAGCGCCGCAAGTTCGTCGACCAGGTGCGGATAGCAGTTGGCGATCTCCGCCGGCGTCGGCTTGTTGTCGGGCGGCGCGCAACGAACGGTCGCCGCAATCCACACGTCGCGAAGTTCGAGACTGTCATCTCGCCCTCGCGAGAATGGCTGATTGGCCAGACCGGCGGCATGCAGCGCCGTCATCAGGAAATCGCCTGATCCTCCGACGCCGTCGCCCGTGAACACGCGTCCTGTACGGTTCGCGCCGTGGGCGGCCGGCGCCAGGCCCACGAGTACGATTCGCGCGTGCGGATCGCCGAAGCCGGGCACGGGCCGGGCCCAGTAGGTTTCGTTCCGATAGGCTGCGCGTTTTTCGCGGCCGATGCGGGCGCAGTACGCGCGTAGTCTCGGGCACCGCTCGCACGTGGTGATGGACGTGGCCACCGCTGCCAGTGACCGCGCGGCGTCGTCGGGCGGGATCGAGCGACGAGGCATGCGGGGAGGCGCGTCAGCGCGTGGACGCGTAGGAATCGGCCTGTTCGTGCGCGTGATACGACGATCGCACCAGCGGACCGGATTCGACATGACCGAATCCGAGATCGAGCGCGATGCGCTTCAACTCCCGGAATTCGTCCGGGCTGTAGTACCGCGCCATTGGCAGATGGGCGAGAGTCGGGCGCAGGTACTGGCCGATGGTCAGGATCTGGCAGTCCACGCGGCGCAGGTCGCGCAGCACATCGACGACTTCGTCCGTGGTCTCGCCGAGACCGACCATCAACCCGGTCTTCGTCGGGATCTCGGGCGCCCACGCGCGCGCGCGCTGGAGCAGTTCGAGAGCGCGATCGTACTTGCCGCCGGGTCGGGCCATCCGATAGAGACGCGGTACGGTCTCGGTGTTGTGGTTCAGGACGTCCGGACGCGCCTCGAGCACGATGCGCAGCGGCGCGTCACGTCCCTGGAAGTCCGGGATCAGCACCTCGACGCGGCATTCCGATCGTCGTGCCTTGATGGCGCGAACCGTCTCGGCAAAGGCGCCCGCTCCGAAATCCTCGAGATCATCACGATCGACCGACGTGACGACGACGTAGTCGAGCTGCATGGTGGCGACCGCATGCGCGAGGTTGTCCGCCTCCTGGGGGTCGAGTGTTACCGGCGCGCCGTGCCGGACGTTGCAATACCCGCACGCGCGCGTGCAGACGTCGCCCATGATCATGAACGTCGCCGTCCCGTGATGCCAGCATTCTCCAATGTTGGGGCAGTGCGCTTCCTCGCACACCGTATGCAGTTTCAACTCGCGCATCAATCCGCGCAGCCGCAGGTAGTTTTCCGATCCCGGAGCGCGGACCTTGAGCCAGTCCGGCTTCGGCTCCCGGTTCAGGATCGAGTCCTTCACACGGCGCCCGCGAATGAACTGGACAGGGGAGACCGACGACATAGAGGACATTGTATCTACACATCTGGACATCGCAGATCGGGAGATCGGGCTATTGCAACGGGTCATCTTCCGTTGGGCCATCGATCGGCGATCGGGACATTGAGGCATCTGTTCTTCGAGTAGCCCCATTTGGCAATGGAATGCCCGGTAGAATGTCCCGGTCTGGTGTTATCCATCACCTTTCTCGGTCACTCGGCCTTTCTCCTGACGCTGGCCTCTGGCCAGCGCCTTGCGCTCGATCCCTGGATATCGAATCCTATGTGCCCATCGGCGTGGGCGAAGCCCGAGGCGCTGGGCCGCCTGGACGCGATCCTCGTGTCGCATGGCCACGACGATCACGCCAGGGACGTGCCGGCCGTCGCGCGAGCCAGCGGCGCACCGGTGGTGTGTGTGTTCGAGTTGGGGCAGTACCTGCGCCAGCGGGGTGTGCTCCACGTGCAGGACATGGGGATCGGCGGCACGATTGACGTTGGTGCCATGCGCATCACGATGACGCAGGCGGTACACACGGCCTCGACGATCGATCGTGGACAGATTACCTACTTGGGCGGGGCGGCCGGGTTCGTCGTGCGCGCGCCTGGAACGCCCACGGTCTACTACGCCGGTGACACCGCGCTCTTCGGCGACATGAAGCTCATTGGCGAGCTCTATCGTCCTGACATCGCGTTTCTACCGATTGGCGACCGCTACACGATGGGGCCCGATGCCGCGGCTCTGGCCGCGCGCTGGCTCGCCGTGAAGCAGGTCGTGCCCATGCACTGGGGCACGTTCCCCGGACTGACGGGGATGCCAGAACGCCTGGCGGCCGCGCTGGACGGTTCCGGCATCGACGTGCTCACGCTGGCGCCGGGAGAGACGGCATC
>JBDTNQ010000187.1:0-4459 GCA_039933635.1 Acidobacteriota bacterium | reverse complement strand
ACTATCTGCGGCAGACCGATCAGCAGCCGCACGACGTGCTGCTGTGCATCGGCACGGGGAAGAGTGTCAACGACGAGAAGCGCCTGAAGTACTTCGGTGACCAGTTCTTCCTGAAGACGGCCGACGAGATGTGGGAGGTCTTTGGCGACTATCCCGAGGCGCTGCGGAACACGATGCGCATCGCGGAGCGGTGCGACGTCAAGCTCCCGAAAGGCGAGGCGCACCTGCCGGACTTCGACGTCCCGGCCGGCTACAACACCGACTCGTACTTCGCGCACATCACCCGGGAAGGCTTCGCCGCGCGCATGCCGCGGTGGCTCGCGATGCTCGGCCGCAGCGAGCTGCGGCACACGCTGGCCGAGTATGAGGAGCGGCTGGCCTACGAGATCGACATGATTTGCCGGATGCGTTACGCCGGCTATTTCCTGATCGTCTGGGATTTCATCCGCTATGCGCGTGAGAAGGGGATACCGGTGGGCCCCGGTCGCGGATCCGCCGCGGGCAGCCTGGTGGCGTACTGCATGCGGATTACGGACGTCGATCCGCTGCACTTCGACCTGTACTTCGAGCGGTTCCTCAACCCCGAGCGGGTGTCGCTGCCCGATATCGACATCGATTTCTGCGAGCGGAGGCGTGGCGAGGTCATCACCTACGTCACGGAGAAGTACGGCCGCGAGAACGTGGCCCAGATCATCACGTTCGGAACGATGAAGGCGAAGGCCGCGGTGCGTGACGTGGGCCGCGTCATGGAGATGACCGTCTCGGAGGTCGATCGCGTTGCCAAGTTGATTCCGAGCGCACTCGACATGACGCTCGACGCGGCCATCGCCGAGAATCCCGCGTTGGCCGAGCTCGAGAAGAAGGACGAGCGCGTCCGCGAGCTGCTGAAGGTTGCGCGACGGCTCGAAGGCATGACGCGCCATGCGTCTGTGCACGCCGCGGGTGTCGTCATTGCGCCCCGCCCGATCACGGAGTTCGCCCCGCTCTACAAGAGCCAGAAGGACGAGGGCGAAGTCACCACGCAGTGGGCGATGAAGGAGATCGAGCGCGTCGGTCTCCTGAAGATGGACTTCCTCGGCCTCAGCACACTGACGTTGCTCGACGACGCGGTGCAGCACATCAAGGAGACCACGGGCGACATCATCGACCTCGAAAACCTGCCGCTCGACGATGCGAAGAGCTACCAGCTGTTTCAGAACGGCCAGACCCATGGCGTGTTCCAGTTTGAGAGCTCGGGCATGCGGGACACGTTGCGCAAGGCGAAGCCGCAGTGTCTCGAGGATCTGATTGCGCTGAACGCCCTCTATCGTCCAGGTCCCCTTCGTGGCGGCGTCGTCGACGACTACATCAACCGGAAGCACGGCCGCGTGGACATCAAGTACGAAGTGCCACGCATGGAGTCCGTGCTGAAGGAGACCTACGGGGTCATCGCGTACCAGGAGCAGGTCATGCGCCTGGCCAGCGAGCTGGCGGGCTTCACGCTGGGGCAGGCCGACGAACTGCGCCGGGCGATGGGCAAGAAGGACGCGGCGAAGATGCAAGCGCAGCGCGAGGCCTTCATGCAAGGCTGCCGCGATCGCGACATCGCCGAGAAGAAGGCCACCAAGGTTTTCGAGTTCATCGAGTTCTTCGCCGGCTACGGCTTCAACAAGTCGCACTCGACGACCTACGCGTTCCTGGCGTATCAGACAGCGTATCTCAAGGCGAACTACCCGCGGCACTTCATGGCGGCCCTGCTGACGATTGAATCGCAGACCTCCGAGAAGGTCGCGCTCTACCTCGTCGAATGCCGAGAGCTCGGTGTGCCCGTGCTGCCGCCGGACATCAACGCCAGCGACTGGAAGTTCATCGTCGAGCCCGGCGGAGTGCGCTTCGGGCTGGGCGCCGTGAAGGGCGCGGGCGAGGGTGCGATTCAGTCCATTCTGGCCGCCCGGCGCGAGTCAGGTGGCCGAATCACGTCGCTGTTCGAGCTGGCGGAGCGCATTGACCTGCGCCTCGTCAACAAGAAGGTGATCGAGTGCCTCATCAAGGCCGGGGCGTTCGATACGCTCTCGCCGGCGGGCCGCGAGGGTTACCTGGCCTGGCGCCCACGATTGCTGGCGAGCATGGACCGCATCCTCGACCACGGGAATCGGCATCAGAAGGATCGTGATCAGGGGCAGTCCGGGCTGTTCGGTGGCGAGATGGAGGCCGAGGATCGCGTGGCCGACGATGCCGCGCTGCCGGCCGTGGCCCCGTGGACCGAAACGGAAGCGCTGGGCTTCGAAAAAGAGGCCCTCGGCCTGTACATGTCCGGGCATCCGCTCCAGCGATACGCCGCGACCCTGGCGGCTGCCGGGATCACGAGGCTCGCCGATCTCGCGCAGTCCGAAGCCGACATTTCCATCCCCGGCGTCGTGACAGGCTTGAGACCACTCAAGACCAAGCGTGGCGATCGGATGGCGGTGTTCTCGCTGGAAGATGAAGCGGGCAAGGTCGAAGCCGTGGTGTTTCCTGAGGCGTTCAGCCGTTTCGGGGGGCTCGTCGTGTCCGATGCGATGCTGCTGGTGCGCGGCAAGTACGAGCGTGACGAGGACTCCAGCCGCCTCGTGGTCTCCGAGATAACGCCGCTCGACGTGGTTCGCGAACGGGCGGTGCGAGCCGTGGAAATTCGGCTCGTGGGCAAGGGACTCGCGAAGCACGCGTTGCGCGACCTCGCGGGCGTGCTCGAACGATACCCCGGGGATCGCAGGGTGTCGGTGGTGGTCGAAGTCCGCGACGGCCGTGCGCCCATGCGCGTTCGTGCGGCCACGGCGCGGCGGATCAAGCCGAGCGAACTGTTCGTGAAGGATGTGGAAGCCGTGTGCGGCGCCGGTTCGGTGATGTTGAAGTGACGTCATGACACTGCAGTGGATGCGATGAGCGGGGCCCATGGCTGACTTGATGGACTTTGAAGAGCCGATTGCCGTTCTCCACAAGGAAATCGAGGCGATGAACCTGATGCCGCAGACGCCGGAGCGGCTGCAGGCGATTCAGCAGCTCGAGGCGCGCGCCCACGAGCTCCGTGCGGAGATCTACCGTCACCTCAAGCCGTGGCAGCGTGTGCAAGTGGCGCGTCACCCGAATCGGCCGTCGACGCTGGACTACGCCGAGCTGCTGTTCACGGGCTTCACGGAGCTTCACGGCGATCGGCGGTTCGGCGACGACAAGGCTATTGTCACGGGGTTCGCGTTCTTCCATGGCGAACCGGTCGCGTTGATCGGCCATCAGAAGGGCCGCGACACGAAGCAGAAGATCTACCGCAACTTTGGCTACGCCAAGCCCGAAGGGTACCGCAAGGCCTTGCGTGTGATGCGGCTGGCGGAGAAGTTCAAGCGTCCCGTCATTGCCATTGTGGACACGCCCGCGGCGTATCCCGGCATCGAGTCCGAGGAGCGCGGCGTCGCGGAAGCCATCGCGCTCAACCTGCGCGAGATGGCCATGCTCGACGTGCCCATCATCGTCATCGTGGCGGGCGAAGGCGGCAGCGGGGGCGCGCTGGGTATTGCCGTCGGTGATCGCGTGCTGATGCAGGAGTTCGGCGTGTACAGCGTGATTCCGCCGGAGGGATGCGCCGCGATCTTGTGGCGCGATGCGAAGAAGAAGGTCGCTGCGGCCGAGGCGCTGAAGATCACCGCGCCGGATCTGCTGGGGTTGGGACTGATCGACGAGATCGTGAAGGAGCCGATTGGGGGCGCCCACATGGACTTCACCCAGGCCGCGGCATTGCTCGACGAAGCGCTCGCGCGGCACCTCGCCGAGGTGCAGGCCATGAGCTCGGCCGATCGCCTGGAAACGCGGTACCGCAAGTTCCGCGCGATGGGGCGCGTCGGACAGGCCTTTGTCGAACTCGGGTCCCCGGGTGCCCCGGATGTGGATCGGTCTCAGGCCGGCTGATGCTGAAACGCGTGTGGGAGGATGTACCTGTCGACGAGGCCCGCGTCCAGGCGATGGCGGCCGCCGTGGGCGTGCCGCCCGTCATTGCGCGCCTGCTCTGCCACCGCGGCATTGACGATGCGGCTGCGGCCGCGCGGTTCCTGAACCCGTCGATGGATCAGTTACACGATCCGTTCGAGCTGCTCGACATGAAGCGCGCCGTCGAACGCCTGCTGGGCGCCATCGCGCGCGGCGAGCGGATCGGCATTCACGGCGATTACGACGTCGACGGCATCACGGCCACCGTCATCCTCCGCCGCGCAATCGAGCTGCTGGGTGGGTCGGTCCTGCACTTCGTGCCAGATCGGCTGAAGGACGGCTACGGTCTGCAGCCCGCCACGATCGATCGGTTGCATGCAATGGGTGCGCAGATCATCGTGTCCGTCGATTGTGGCATCCGCGCCACCGAAGCCGCGTGCCGCGCGCGCGATCTCGGCCTGGACCTCATCATCACCGACCATCACGAGCCCGAGGCCGAGATGCCGCCGGCGTTCGCGGTCATCAA
>JBDTNQ010000186.1:0-4539 GCA_039933635.1 Acidobacteriota bacterium | reverse complement strand
CGAGAGACGTGTCAGCGTTTCCGCCAGTAGTCGTTCGCCGCGGCGATTGTCTGGAACTCGATGGCGGCGACCTGACTGGCGGCAATCAGGCTGTTGGGATCTGATGAGTATGTTGGCCGTCCAGCCTTCAGCACGTCGAGGTCGGGCTGAATGTTGTGAACCAGATGACGAACCATCTTGAGCGCCAGCGCGCGTCCTTCCTCCGGTGTGTCGGTAATCAATGTGCCGCCGGGCACGAGAACCAGTTCTGCCTCAGGTACGCGATTCATGTCGTCTCTCCTTGTTGTCGCAATTTGCCGTCTACGGCCTGCCCGGAAGGTCACCTGTCATGGCGGCGTCCATCGACAGGACGATCTTGCCGCGCTTGTGCGGTGCGCCGGCCAGCATCTCGTGAGCGATCCGTGCGTCCGCGAGGGGCAGGATGTCCCCGACGCTCGTCTCGAGCTGGCCAGCATCGATCAGATGTGCAATCTCGTCGAGCAGGGCCGACGACACATCCACCAGGAAGAACACCGCTCGCACGCCGTGCTGGGCTGCTGCGCCCGCGTCCGGCGTGGCGACCGATGACACGAGCACGCCGCCGGGCTTCAGCACTCCGAACGACCGGTCTAATGTGTCGCCGCCCACCGTGTCGATGACGACATCGACGTTCGTCACCAGCGTCTCGAATGATGAAGTCTGGACATCAATGACGCGGTCCGCGCCGAGCGCCTGGGTGTACTCAACGTCCTGGGAAAAGGCGGTCGCGATCACCTCTTTGGCCGCCCGCTTCGCGAACTGCACGGCATACGCGCCCACGTTGCCGGCCGCCCCATGAATGAGCACGCGCTTGGTCGCGTCCGTGCGTCCATGCTCGAAAACCATTTGCCACGCGGTGCACGCCACGACCGGCACGGACGCCGCCTCGATGAACCCAAGCCGCTCCGGCTTTCGCGCGATCATCTGAGCTGAAGCGACAGCGTATTCGGCATACGCTCCCGTGAAGTGGTCATTCGTCACACCGAAGACGGCCCCACCTTCAGTGACGCTGGACACTCCAGGCCCCACGCGCGCGATCACTCCGGACACATCCGACCCCGGAATCACCGGCAGCGCGTGGTGAAGGGCGCTCTTGCCGCTTCGCACCCATGCGTCCCACGGTCCGACGCCCGCCGCTTTGACGCGGACCAACACCTGTCCCTCTCCGGGCTCGGGCTGGGGTACGGTTTCGAAGGTCAGGGCCTCGGGGCCGCCGAAGCGATGCACACGGATCGCGTTCATCCCTTACGCTCGAGTGAGGACCGCATCGATCCAGCCGGTGATGTCCGCCATCACCTTCTCCCGCCCGACATCGTTGAGCAGGTCATGGAAGTGCCCCTCGTACAGCTTCAACGTCTTGTCCTTCGAGCCGGCGGTCTCGTAGAAGAACTGACTTCCGGACGCCTGGCTGGCTTTGTCGGCGGTCCCGTGAAGGATTAGCAGCGGGAGGGTCATCCTCGGAAACTCCTGCCCGAGCCGCTCGTCGGCACGGACCATTTCGGCCAGCGTGTTTGTCGGCTGCGTCTCGTGCGCGATGAGCGGGTCGGCGTTCATCGCCTCCACCGCGTGAGGATCGCGCGAAAAGTCTTCGTTCTTGAGACGCAGCACATGAGCGTGCGGAGCCACGTGGCTCAAGCCCTTCAGGACGGCCAGGGCAAAGCTGGGGGCTGGCAGCCGAAAGGCGAAACTCTCACAGATCAGGCCCGCAAGCTCCGTCTGGTGCTCAGTCGCGTAGAGGCAGGACACGACGCCGCCAGCACTGTGGCCGAGCAAGAATATTGGAACCCCAGGCTGCCTGGACTTCATGAGGTGCACGAACGCCGTGACGTCGGCGACGTAGTCGGCGAACTTCGCGACGTAGAAGCGTTCGCCGTCCGACTTGCCGCGGCCCCGGAGGTCGATCGCGGATGCCGCGTAGCCCGCCGCCACAAACTGCTCGGCCACCCACGTGTAGTACCCGCTGTGCGAATTGAAGCCGGGCACGATCGCCACCAGGCCGCGCGGCTGGCCCTGGGGCCGCCACGATCGAAAAACGATGTTCAGTCCATCGGTACTCGTGAATCGGTCTTCGGTCATGTTCACTGACGGGTCCGGCATGGGATTCTCCTGGTGACTGGCGTTCTCTGCGGCGATCCAGCGCCGCACGTACTCGGGGCAATTGACGAGGCGGACCCCTTGGGCTTCAACCCGCGCGAGAAATCGCATCGCCGCTCGATCGACGAATGTGACGTCCAAGAGGTCGACAAGGACCCGACATTCAGCGTCGACGGTGATCAGGTCACGTAACCGTGCGGCGTGCTCACTGTCCATCTCTCCGCCGAGGACGAACACGACGACGCCGGTGCCGGCCGATCGCTCTATCCTGTAGACCACGTCCGCACCTGGCTGCGTGAAGAGCAACGCGAAGGCCAACGCTAGCGGGCGCGAAAGCAGTGGTTTCTCGCGGGGGACTCTATCCGGTCGTAAGTTTTCTACGAGAACTCGTAACGAAGAGATGGCGGCCGGTGGGACCGGAACGCCGGGACACGAACCTACGCCGGCTTGAAACGTCGCTTGTCGATGCCCAGCGTCTTGATCTTCGATTCGAGCGTTGTTGACGGCACACCAAGACGCGCGGCCGCACCGAACGTTCCGGCGACGCGGCCTCTGCTTGCCGCCAACGCCGCTTCGATCGCCTCTCGTTCGTTGGTCACAAGCGTGTTCGACGCGTGCGCGTGCATGGCGCGAGGCACGGCTTCCGCTCCGGACAGCCATCGCTCGTCGACCGACAGGGCGGTCTCGTCCGAGACGATGATGGCCCGCTCGATGACATTCTGGAGTTCCCGTATGTTGCCTGGCCAGCGATATCGCCGCAGGCGCTCCATGGTCTTCTGGCTCACGTGGTGAACGCGTTTCCCCATGCGGCGGGCGTACCGGTGCATGAAGTACTCGACCAGCAGGGGAACGTCCTCGCCACGGTCGCGCAGCGGCGGCATCTCGATCGGAAACACGTTCAGGCGATAGAACAGATCGGCCCGGAAGGTCTTCTCGCCGACGGCCTGTTCCAGCTCGCGGTTCGTGGCAGCAATCACGCGGACATCGGCGCGAATCGGCCGGCTGCCGCCCACGCGCTCGAACTCCCGCTCCTGCAGCACCCGCAGGAGCGCCATCTGGGTCTCCGGCGGCAGCTCGCCGACCTCGTCGAGGAAGATCGTGCCGCCGTCCGCCAGCTCGAATCGACCCTGCCGTCGCTGCGACGCGCCGGTAAAGGCACCCTTTTCATGACCGAACAGCTCTGATGCGATGAGCGACGAGGGCATCGCCGCGCAGTTCACGCTGATGAACGGCCGCCCGGACCGCGACGAGCGCTTGTGGATGGCGCGCGCGACCAGCTCTTTTCCCGTGCCGGTCTCGCCGGTGATGAGGACGGTCGAATCGGTCGGGGCGACTTTCGCGACGTGCGCCAGCACCGATCGCAGCGGAGCGGAACTGCCGACGATCTCCTCGAACATCGACGTCTTGTCGACTTCCTCCCGAAGGGCGAGGTTCTCTTCGCGCATGCGGTCTTCGGCCTGTCGACGATCGTGGATATCCGTTGCCGAGGCATACAGGCGCATCGGGATGCCGTTGTCGTCGCGGAGCACGTCGTGACGCACCAGGAACCATCGGTACTGGCCGTCGTGCCGTCGCACGCGTGCCTCGCGTTCGTGCGGGCTGCCCTCGGAGAGGGCGCGCTGCACGCCGCCGCGCATCGCTTCGCGATCCTCCGGGTGATAGAACCGATCCCGCCACGTCTCTGCCGAGACGCCGTCCTCGAGGGGCACGCCGATATAGTCCAGCGCCGCCCGGTTCATGTGCAGCATCGTCCCATTCGGGCTCACGGTGCCGATCAGCTGCGGCACGGAATCGACGAGGAGCCGCAATTCCTGCTCGTCGCGCCTGATGCGTTGCTCTGCTCGTGCGCGTTCGACGACTTCATGCCGGAGCGCGTCATTGACTTCGCTCAGCTCGGCCGTTCGCGCTGCCACGTCCCGTTCGAGCGCCTCGGTCGCGCGGCTCTGTTCGCCGGCACGTGCCGCCTCCTGCAGCGCGATCGCGGCCAGATTCGTGGAGACCTGCAGCAGCAGCCGCTCGATGTGGGTCGGGAACGCCTCGCGCTCCGAACCGGCCACGAGCACGCCGACGGTGTCGTGAAGCCCAAGTTTCAACACCGCGATCGAGACCGTGCCTTCCGCGATGGGATTCGGGACTCGGGCCGTGGTGATGCGCGCATCGCTGGTCAGCCATGACTCCAGCGTGCGGGCCACTTCGGACGCGCGGACCTGCGCACGATCGTCCTGGCGTGATCGGAGCCACTCGCGATCCGGTTCGTCGATGCGCTCAGGCGCGCGCAGGTAGGCGAAGTCCAGCCGCAGCAGGCGGACAAGCGCGTCAAGCAACGTGGCGGCAACGCGCGAGGCGTCATGCCCGGTCCACATGGCGGGCAGCGACAGGACGCTGACCAGGTCGTTGATGCCGCTTTGCAGCTGGCCGATCTCGTCG
>JBDTNQ010000185.1:0-4641 GCA_039933635.1 Acidobacteriota bacterium | reverse complement strand
GCCGTCCTTCTTCACGACCATGTACGGAATCTCGTCGATCCGTTCGTAGCTCGTGAATCGGCGTCCGCACTCGAGACACTCGCGGCGCCGGCGGATGACTTCGCCCTCTTTGCTCTCGCGCGAGTCCACGACCTTGTCGCCCAGGTTGCCGCAGTAGGGACACTTCACTGGACGCCTCCCCTGTCGGCCGCCGGATGCTCTTCGGCTTCAGCAGTCGACTTCATCTGTTTCAGTTTCGACAATGTCATCCCGTCCTGTGTCATGAACAGCAGTCCGAGCAGTGAGATCGGCAGGAAAGACACCGCGTGAAGCGTGATCGCCGCCGCGGCCGCCACGTCGGCCGACGCTCCGAAGAACTGTGTCACGGCCAGCCGGTACATCCAATGGAACGACCCCACGCCCGCCGGGGTCGGCACCGCCACGCCCACGACCAGGTACATCATCACCAGGAACGACCCGGAGAAGGCAAACGTCAAATCGAACGCACGCGACGTGAACCAGATGCCCAGCGCAATGGACAGCCACAGCAGGATGGAGAGGCCGAACGACTTCAACATCGGACCGGGCCGACGCATGACGGCCAGGCCCTCGGTGAACGTCTTCACGAGGTCCGAGACGACATCAGCCGCACGGCCCGGCAGCACGCGGGCCAGCCGGCCCGACCATCGCCCGAGCCGCTCCGGGTGGCCCGCCAGCACGGTCATCAGGATGAGGGCGGCGGTGGCTGACACCCCGGCGATCGCCCCGGCGACCTTGACTTGCTCGCTGACCTCCACGCTGGTCGTCAGCACGAAATATGCAAACAGCAGGATCACGCAGACCAGGTCCACCACGCGCTCGATGACGACGGTCGCGAAAACGGCGGCCGGATTGAATCCCTCGGCCCGCGCGAGCAAATACGGGCGCAGGACTTCGCCAATGCGCCCGGGCAACAGGAACGTCGTCGCGAATCCGATCACGGTCGTCCGGAACGCGTTTCGATATCCGGCGTGCCCGATAGGCACGAGCAGGGCCTGCCATCGCCAGGCCCGGAGCACATAGGTCTGCAAGGTCACCGCGAGTGCGGCGGCAATCCAGGCCGGGTGCGCGTGAAGCACCGCGTGCCACGCCTCCTTGAGGTTGACGGTGAGTAGAAAAATGGCGACCAGACCGACGGTCAGGACGCCAATGATGACGGTCTGCCAGGGGAACGAACGTGCTCGGGAATCTGAAGACATCAGGCAGCGTGGCTGTGTTCGTACTATAAGATTGGCGGCAAGTCTATGGGAAAGCGTGAGTTACTCATCGTCGCCGCCTTTGTGATTATCGGCGCGGTGGCCTATCACGTTACCGCGCCTGCCCCCGAGCCGGGGCAGCGGGCGTTCTCGTTCTCTGCGCTCGTGGACTCGTGGCGCAGCCGTGGACGTGGCCCGCGAGGCCGGGGCAAGGCCACGACCACGGGCACCATCCCCGTCGGCATGTCGCTGACGGAGCTCTCCGTGTCCGGCGTGTCCACGGTCAGCGTGACGGCCGAACCGCGCGCCGACGTGGCCTGGGCGCTCGACGTGGAGTCCGCCGGCCCGGACGATGCCATCGCCGAGCGGGCGGCAAAGGCTGTCGTGTTCCGAAGCGACGAGATGGGCAACGTGCTGGCGCTGGCCGCGCGCGGCCCGCGCGAAAGCGGACAGGGCACGACGCTACGGCTCCAGGTGCCGAAACGGCTCTCGGTGCGACTCGACGGCGCCCGACGCATCACGGCGGTGGGCCTGGCCGCGCTCAGGCTCGACAACGTCATCGGTGACGTTGACATCCGCGACGTCGTCGGCGCCGTCACCGGGACCCACCGTAACGGCACGATTACGATCGCGGGTGTCGGGTCCGTTTCGCTGACGCTCGTGAGCGGCGGGGCGACGCTGAGCGACGTCCGCGGCGACACGTCGGTCAACATGCGAAATGGCAGCGGGCACTTCCGCGATCTGCATGGCGCGCTGCTCCTCGACGCGAGCAGTGCGGTCATCGACGTGACCGGGTCGACAGGCGCCGCGCGCATGACCGTGGCGGCCGGCGCCCTGAGCGTCATCAATCCACAGGCAGAGGTGCGAATCGACGCGCGCGGCACGAAGGTCGAGGCCTCGCTCGATCGCGCGGTGCCGCTGACGGCGATCGTGACGGGCGGCATACGTCTCACACTCGCTGGTGACGTCCCGATCGCGCTCGACGCGATTGCCGACGCCGGTACGATTGTGGCAAGCGACTTCGCGCTCACGCCCGACGCGGGCGAGCGCGGCGCGACATTGCACCACGTCTTCGGCACGCGCGCGCAGGTCGCTTTGCGAAGCGACGGCGGAGAGATTGTGATCGCGCGACGCAAGTGATAATCTGCCGCTTCTCGCGCGACCCTCATGCCATCTACTCTCGTTCTTGAAACCAATTTCGACGGCCTGACCCTGGCGCGTCGCGGCAAGGTGCGCGACGTCTACGATCTCGGGTCGCAACTACTTATTGTCGCCACCGATCGGATCTCGGCGTTCGACTACGTGCTGGGGTCCGGCATTCCCGACAAAGGGAAGGTCCTCACGCAGTTGTCGGCGTTCTGGTTCGATCACATCGGCGACATGGTGCCGCACCACGTCGTGGCCGTGGACGTCGATCGGTTTCCGGCAGCAACCCAGCCCTATCGCGACGTCCTGCGTGGCCGTTCGATGCTCGTGAAGAAGACGGATCCGTTGCCCGTCGAATGCGTCGCGCGGGGTTATCTTTCGGGATCCGGGTGGAAGGACTATCAGCGCACCGGCGCGGTATGCGGGATCCCCCTGCCGGCCGGGCTCCGCGAGTCCGACCGGCTGCCGTCGGCGATCTTCACGCCGTCCACGAAGGCCGAAACTGGCCACGACGAAAACATCAGCGAAGCGCAAGCGGCGGCCATCGTCGGCGCGGATGTCGCGGCGCGTCTCCACCAACTGACGCTGGCGCTCTACGCCCGCGGCGTCGACCACGCGGCCTCGCAGGGCATCATCATTGCCGACACGAAGTTTGAATTTGGTCTCGCCGACGGCGGCATCGTTCTGATCGACGAAGTGCTGACACCCGACTCGTCGCGTTTCTGGCCCAGCGACCAGTACGAACCGGGCCGCGGGCAACCCAGTTTCGACAAGCAGTTCGTGCGCGACCACCTCGAGGCGATCGGCTGGGACAAGCGCCCGCCGGTGCCGACCCTCCCCGACGACGTGATCATGCGGACACGCGAGAAGTACCTCGAGGCCTACCGGCGTCTGACCGGCCGTGAACTGGTCTTATGATGCGCGACGACCTCTCCCAGCTCGTACAGCAGATGATCGACCGCGGCATCCTGTTCGACGACGCCCAGCGCGAGTTCGAGCGCATGTTCATCAGTCGGGCCCTGGCCAAGACCAATTACAACGTGTGCAAAGCCGCCAAGATGACCGGGCTCCATCGCAATACCCTCAGCCGGAAGATGTCGACCTACAAGATCAAGAAGACGGCGTGACCACCCGGCGTCTGCGGGGCTCACATCTGCCGCCCGTTTCTCCCCTTGACCCGTTTTCCCGCATTCTCTATATTTAGCAGTCGGCCATAGCGAGTGCTAACAGTCCACCTGAGGGACTGCCAGCAGGAGCACGGACGCATTTCAGATCCGGTCAGGCGGCGCGTGTGTGCGCGCGGCCGACCGGGCATGTGGAGAGGGACAGACATGAAGGTGAGACCACTGCACGACCGCATCATCGTCCAGCGCGTGGAAGAAGAAGAACAGCGCGTGGGCGGCATCATCATTCCGGATAGCGCCAAGGAAAAGCCGCAGCAGGGCAAGGTCATTGCCGTCGGCAAGGGCCGCATCGAGAAGGACGGCAAGGTCACGCCGCTCGACGTCAAGGCGGGAGACACGGTGTTGTTCGGCAAGTATGCCGGGCAGGAGATCAAGCTCGACGGCGAGGATCTTCTGATCGTCCGCGAGGAAGAAGTCCTCGGCGTGATCGAAAAGTAGCATCGTCCCGCGACAGCGCTCGGGACTTTCCGTTTATTTGGGAGATTCGCAATGGCAAAGCAGATTGTGTACGGCGAGGAATCGCGACACCTGATCCTCCGCGGCGTGAATGCGCTTGCGGACGCGGTCAAGGTGACGCTCGGCCCCAAGGGCCGCAACGTGGTCATCGACAAAAAGTTCGGTTCCCCCACCATCACCAAGGACGGCGTCACCGTCGCCAAGGAAATCGACCTGAAGAACGCCCTCGAGAACATGGGCGCGCAGATGGTCCGCGAGGTCGCGAGCAAGACCTCCGATACGGCCGGGGACGGCACGACGACCGCGACGGTGCTGGCGCAGGCCATCTACCGTGAAGGCTTGAAGATGGTCACCGCGGGCGCGAACCCGATGGAACTCAAGCGCGGCATCGAGCGTGCCGTCGAGGCGATGACGAAGGCGCTCATCGCGATGAAGAAGGACGTGACCGGCAGCATGATCGCCCAGGTCGGGACCATCTCCGCGAACAGCGACGAGACGATCGGCAAGATCATCGCTGAAGCCATGGAGAAGGTTGGCAAGGACGGCGTCATCACCGTCGAGGAAGCCAAGAGCATGGAGACCTCGCTCGACGTGGTCGAGGGCATGCAGTTCGACCGCGGCTACCTCTCGCCCTACTTCGT
>JBDTNQ010000184.1:0-4657 GCA_039933635.1 Acidobacteriota bacterium | reverse complement strand
TCCAGCCGATGCCGAGATCCTCGTCGAAGTTCTTGTCCGCCGAGACGTAGCCGCGCCCGCGGCGCACGCGCAGCTCCATCTCGAGCTTGCCGCCCTCGCTCACCGTCGCGATGTGCGCGTCGGGCTCGAGGACTTCCACGTCCGCGTCCACCTGGATGTCGCGGGCCCGCACTTCACCGGGCTTCGTCGCGCGCAGCACCAGCGTCTTGGGCTGGTCGGTGTGCATCTTCAGGGGAATCTGCTTGAGGTTGAGGATCATGTCCGTCGCATCCTCGACCACGCCCTGAATCGGCGAGAACTCGTGGAGCACGCCCTCGATCTTCACCGCCGTGACGGCCGCGCCCTCGATCGACGACAGGAGCACGCGACGCATCGCGTTGCCGACCGTCGTGCCGAACCCGCGCTCGAACGGCTGGGCATAAAACCGCCCGAACCGATCCGTCAACGTTTCCCGCTCAAACTCCAGCCGCTTCGGCCGCTGAAAACCCTTCCACAACATGGTCAAAATCCTTTCGCCTGCGGCGCGCGCGCCGCCAGACCTGCATGATGAATCATCGGCCTCCCGCTGCAGGTCTGAAAGCTGCGGGCCGACGATTGCGACACCGAGTCCTTACTTGGAATACAACTCGACGATGAGCTGCTCCTGCACGGGCAGGTTGATCTGCTCGCGCGTCGGCAACGCGGACACGAGACCCGCGAACCGGGCGGAGTCGAAGTTCAGCCACTCGGGGATGCCGCGGCCCTTCACTTCTTCCATCGCGTGCTGGATGATCGGGTTCTCGCTGCTCGACGAGCGCAGCGCCACCGTATCGCCCTGACGGACGGCGTAGGACGGGATATCCACCTTGCGGGCGTTCACCGTGAAGTGGCCGTGGCGCACGAGCTGGCGCGCCTGCGCACGCGAGGTCGCGAAGCCCAGCCGATACACGACGTTGTCCAGGCGGCGCTCGAGCATCTGCAGCAGCAATTCGCCGGTGATGCCCTTCTGCCGGTCCGCCGCCTCGAAGTACCGACGGAACTGGTTCTCGAGCACGCCGTAGGTGCGCTTCACCTTCTGCTTCTCGCGCAACTGCACGCCGTAGCCGACCATCTTCGCCTTGCGGGCGCGGCCGTGCTGCCCCGGCGGGACGTTCCGCTTCTCGATGGCGCACTTCTCGCTGTAGCAGCGCTCTCCCTTGAGGAAGAGCTTCATGCCCTCGCGCCGGCAAAGCCGGCAGACCGGACCGATATATCGAGCCATTGATATCCTCTAAAGACGCGTCAACTTCGAACTACACTCGGCGGCGCTTGGGCGGCCGGCAGCCATTGTGCGGAATGGGCGTGACGTCACGGATCGACTTCACTTCCATCCCAACCGTCTGGAGCGCACGCACGGCCGATTCGCGACCCGCTCCGGGTCCCTTGACCCGCACCTCGACCGAGCGCATGCCGTAGGTTTTCGCGGCATTGCCCGCCGCCATGGCCGCCTGTGTCGCCGCGAACGGCGTGCCCTTGCGCGACCCCTTGAAACCGATCGCACCGGCGCTCGACCATGCCACCACGCGGCCGTCCGCGTCGGTGATCGTCACGACCGTGTTGTTGAAGGACGCCTGAATGTGCGCGAAGCCGTGGTGCACCACCCGCTTCTCGCCGCGCTTCTTGAACGCCTTCTTCTTCTTCGTGCCCTGTCCGGCTTCTCCGGTCGCGCCGTCCTGTGCTGGTGTCTTTGCCATCACGTCCTCGGTTCAATCAACCTGCAACTACTCGACTTTTTTCTTCGCGATGGCGCCCTTGCGGGGGCCTTTGCGCGTCCGCGCGTTCGTGCGCGTGCGCTGACCGCGAACGGGCAGGTTCCGACGATGCCGCGCCCCGCGATAGCTGCCAATCTCGACGAGCCGCTTGATGTTGAGCGAGATCTCCTTGCGGAGATCGCCCTCCACGCGGCCCTGCTCCTCAATCACCCGGCTGATCTTCCGGACGTCGTCTTCCGACAGGTCCTTGATGCGGATGTCACCGCTGACGCCCGCGGCGCCCAGGATGTCGTTCGAGCGCTGCCGACCGATGCCGTAGATGTACGTCAGTCCGATCTCGACGCGCTTGGTCCGCGGAAGATCTACGCCTGCGATGCGAGCCATCTCTACTACCTCTCCAAAAAAAACTTCGAACTTCGAACGGCGAACGTCGAAATTCCTTCTAGCCTTGCCGCTGCTTGTGCTTCTGGTTCGCGCAGATGATGCGGACCACTCCGCGCCGGCGCACGACCTTGCACTTGTCACACATCCGCTTCACCGATGCTCTGACCTTCATGTTCTCGTCCTCGCGCCTGGCCCACGTGGACCGCAGCGGACTGCCCTATCCTCGCCGAACAATGCGCCCGCGCGTCACGTCGCGCGCGCTCACCTCGACCGTCACCGTGTCACCGACCACCAGCCGCACGAAATTCCGGCTGAGGCCCGACGGCGCGTGGGCGACCAGTTCGCCGCCCCCCGCCACCGCCACTCGATACAACGCCCGCGGCAGAATCGCGGTCACCGTTCCGGTCACCGCCCTGCGCCCGCCGGCCATCCATTCACCGCGCCGAAGCCAACGTTGCGCTCGGTCGCGCCGTCAGCACGAGCGGGCCGGCCGCCGTTACGGCGACCGTGTGCTCGAAATGCGCCGCCAGGCTGCCGTCCTTCGTCACGGCGGTCCACTTGTCCGCGAGCACGCGCGTCTCCGGCTTGCCCAACGCCACCATCGGCTCGATCGCCAGCACCATGCCCGCCGCCAGCTTCGGTCCGCGCCCGGGCTGCCCGTAGTTCGGAATCTGCGGCTCTTCGTGCAACTGCTCACCGATTCCGTGGCCCACGAACTCCCGCACGATCGAAAACCCGTGCGCCTCGACCCACGCCTGCACCGCGTGCCCCACGTCCGACAACCGCGCGCCGACCCGGACCTCCGCGATCGCCTTCTCGAGGGACTCGCGCGTCACCCGCAACAACTCCTGGGTCCGCGCCGGCACGTGCCCCACCGCCACTGTCACGGCCGAGTCCCCGAAGTAGCCACCCATCTTCACGCCCATGTCGAGCGAGATGATGTCGCCATCACGCAGCACCCGGGACGTCGACGGGATGCCGTGCACGACCTCCTCGTTGATCGACGCACAAAGGGTCGCGGGATACCCGCGATAGCCCTTGAACGCCGGCTCAGCGCCACCCTCACGCACCAGGCGTTCGGCCATGGCGTCGAGGTCCGCAGTGGTCATCCCCGGCGCGACCGCCGCCTCGAGCGACGCCAGCACCCGTGACACCAACTGATTGGCCGCCCGCATCCGCTCGATCTCGGACTCGGACCGCAGGACGATCATCGCCCCCCCACCACCGATGCCACCGCGGCCGAGATATCGGCCGCCACCGACTCCTGCGGCTGGTCCCCATCCACCGATCGGAAGGTGGACCGCCGCCGGTAGAACTCGACGATGGGCAGCGACTGCTCCGCGTACACTCGCAGCCGTTCCTGGACCACCGCAAAGTCATCGTCGCGCCGCGGCACCAGCTTGCCGCCGCACGATCCGCACACCATCAACGCCGCGGTGGCCGGCGTGCCGCACGCCGCACACACCCGGCGGCTGCGCAGACGGTCGATCAGCGTAGCCTCGGGCACCTCGATATCGACCACCACGAGGGGCTGCCGATCGTCGAGCAGGTGATCGAGCGCCTCGGCCTGCAGCAGCGTCCTCGGGAACCCGTCAAGCACGAATCCCGACGAGGCATCCGGCTTCTCGAGGCGATGCCGCACGATGCCAATCACCAGGTCGTCGTCGACGAGGTGTCCGGCATCCATGAGCGACTTCGCCCGACGCTGCGTCGCCTCGTCGCCGATCTGCGCCTGCCGCAACACATCGCCAGTCGACACGCGAGGCACGCGACGGTCACGCGCAAACCGCTCGGCCTGCGTACCTTTCCCGGCCCCCGGGGGCCCCAACATCACCAGGCGTACCGCCACGTCCTCAGACCCTAGCCACGACGGCCGCGAACGCGCGTCTTCTTCATGAACCCGTCGTAGTGGCGCATGATGAGCTGCGACTCCACCTGCTGCACGGTATCCATCGCCACGCCGACGATGATGAGCAGTGATGTGCCGCCGAAATAGAACTGCACGTTCATACCTTCGGTAATGAACCGCGGAAGCAGGGCATCGAGCCGATCCCCAATGACTGGAATCGGCGCGACTTTGAAGCCGGTCAGCATCAGCTCGGGCAGGAGCGCAATCGCCGCCAGATACAGCGCCCCGGCGAGGGTGACCCGCGCCAGAATCGCGTCGATGTGCTCGGCCGTGCGTTTGCCGGGCCGGATACCCGGGACGAACCCGCCGTACTTCCGCATGTTCTCCGCGACGTCATCCGGATTGAAGATGATCGCCGTATAGAAATACGCGAAGAAGATGATCAGCCCGATGTACAGCAGGTTGTACAGCGGGTAGCCAATACTGAGCTGCGTAATCGCCCGGGACAGGAAGCCGCTCGAGGGAAACATCGGCTTCAACGTCTGAGGAAACGCCAGGATCGACGACGCGAAGATGACCGGCATGACGCCGCCCGTGTTCACCTTCAACGGAATGTGCGTGCTCGCGCCGCCATACATGCGCCGCCCGACCATGCGCCGCGCGTACTGCACGGTGACCCGCCGGTGCCCCCGTT
>JBDTNQ010000183.1:0-4734 GCA_039933635.1 Acidobacteriota bacterium | reverse complement strand
AATGTCCTGGCTTCCCAAGCCAGTCAGACGGGTTCGATTCCCGTAGCCCGCTCCACAGTTTTTCGGCGGCGGTGTAAAGAAACGGTGTAGATTTACGCCCCACGCGCCGGTCCGAGCCGGGATGGTAGACCATTCCTACAGGCTGAAAGGCGGGGCTCCTATCCGGAGTCCCTTTTGTACTTTGCCTGCGCCTTCACGCTGAGCGTCGAGCGTCCCGCATCGGTTCGAGCACGGCCAGGAACGCACGAGCATAGCGCCGCTGCTTCTCCTGCTTGAAGAACGGATTCGTCACCTTCTTGCCGTTGACGGAGACGTCGCACCCGGAGGGCGACAGCACGATCTTATCCATGGCCGACCAGGGCACGAATCCTGCGCCCCCCGTGCCGCCGTCATGAAGGCCGCCCGACACGATGGCGGTGGCGCCTCCACTATCGGCGGCGACGAACACGTCATCGTCGGGAAGGCCCGATTCGGTCGTTAGGGCCGTGTTCACGCGCATAAGGACGGCTCGTCGCAGAGATGCAGAAATCCGGGGAGCGACCGTGACCGCCGGATTGGCGGCAGCCAGCTCATCGACGAGCGGACGCAACCAACCACCGTCCTCGAGTCCGGGCGGAACATCGGGCACGGCGGCATCAGGAATCCAGGGCATCGCGAAGTCCTTGGCCATCCTGAAGTACTGCGTCTTGAGCAACCACGGATAGAGCGAGGCCGAGGCCCAGCTCGGATGGTCCGGCTGATTCTTACGGGTCCAATGAAACGCTCGGTACCGTCGCGCCTCACCGACGCACGCGTCGCACCCCAGCAGCAGGCACTGCCCACTGACTCTCTCACCGCTGGGGCCGACCGCCAAGTCCGCCCAGTGGGGCGGGCGAACCAGGTCGAACAGCATGATCGCGCTGTAGCGGTGCCCATGGCATTCGCAGATTCCGTCTCGGTGGGCCTCGAACGCTGCCGGCGTACTCCCGGACGCCATCGTGCCGTGCTGGAAGTGCGCGGGCATGGACGGCCCGGTCGCCGTGACGCCACCCGGCGCATCGAGCGGCGTCAAGGCCCCTGAGATCCAGTAGACCAGACGCCGGAACCCACCAAACACGAGCGCAGTGAACGTCAACACGATGAACGCGGCAATCGCAGCCCCCACAGGCATCCTCCTCAGCGACCACCGCGAGGCCAGCCGTCACGTCTGGGCCGACTAGCACGAACATACGGCATCGCTGCGGACACGCTAGGCGGGGCTCTGGCGACACGCAAGCCCCATAGCGCCCCACAGAGTGGTGACGCGAAATGGTGTTCGATGCGGCCCGTGGATGCCTACCTCGGCCGCGTCGAACCGCACGGCATCAACGTCCAAGCACGGGCCCGTCAGTTCACAAACGTGGAAACGCCCATACCGTCGAGCGACGTCGGGCCGCGTCGTCGACTTCAATCGATCCGAAACGGTGCAGACGATCTGGGAGGGCAAGGGCGCCAACGAGCCCCGGACGTGAGCGTCTGCGCGGGATTCTCGGTTCCCCCCTGAACTATTTCGCATCGAGAGCAGACGCCTCGGGGTCTTCCGGGGCCGAAATCCCGAAATCGGGAACTTTGCGGCTGGAACCGGCCTTGCCTGTAGGGTGGCCGAGGCCAGCCATGCCAGTCATCTACAAGACTCCGCCCGAAGAGCCGTCCCTGCCGGTTCCCGAACAGGACCTGCGCGACCAACGCCAGGAGCGCATTGCCGCGCGCGCCTTCGAGCTCTATGAGGCTCGCGGAGGTGAGCATGGGCAGGATCTCGACGACTGGCTGCAGGCTGAGCAGCAGATCGACGACGAGATCGGACGACTGGACCGCGAAGACTGAGGGCCGGTCATGTCAGGCTTCCGCCTGTTCCTCCCGCTCCTCCTCGTTGCCGCCGTCGGCGTCAATGGCGGCGCCTTGGGCCAGGCGGCACGTGTGGCGCCCAGGCCGCCGGACGTCGATGCGCTCATTCAGCACCTCGACGATCTGTATCGATCGAAGAGCAGCATCGCCCGCATGCAGATTGACGTGACGGGCGCGCGGACCTCCAGGAGCATGCGCGCGAAGGCCTGGACGCGAGGAGAAGACGAAGTGCTCGTGCTCATCGAGGCGCCGCCTCGCGAGGCCGGCACGGCCACGTTGCGCGTCGGCAACAATCTCTGGAACTACCTCCCGAAGATCGCCCGCACGATTCGCGTGCCTCCTGCCGCCATGCTCGGATCGTGGATGGGGACGGACTTCACGAACGACGATCTGGTCAAAGAATCGTCGATGCACAAAGACTTCATCGCCCGAATCGACAGGCGCTCCGAGGCTCCGGCGGGCTGGTGGATGGTGCTCGACGTCAGGCCTGGTGTCGTGGGCCGGTGGGCGCGGATCGAGATCCTCGTGTCCGACGACCGCCTGCCGGTCGAAGAACGCCACTACGACCGCAAGGGGCGCCTGGCGCGGACGATGGCGTTCGATGAGGTGAAGGTGTTCGGCGGACGGCGGCTGCCGTCGCACATCAGGCTCGTGCCCACCGACACGCCGGATCAGCGCACTGACATGCGGTACCTCGAGATCGAGTTCGACGTGCCGCTGCCGAACGACACGTTCAGTCTCTCGCGGCTGGAGCAGGTTCGATGACCGGCGCGCTCCTCACGGGGAGCACCACACGGATGGCCTGGCGGAACCTGTGGCGCAACCGGCGCCGCACCACGCTGGCGCTTCTGGCCATCGGCCTGTCGGTGACACTCGTCCTCTGTTACGCCTCGATTCTGCGAGCCTACGGCGACTGGATTGTCGAGACGATCACCGGTCCCATGTTGGGCCACGTGCAGGCCCACGCGCCGAACTGGCGCAAGGATCGCCTCATGGATCGCACGCTTCCCGGCGTCGCCGCGATCCTTGCGGAGATCCGCCGCGATCCCGCGGTGGCCGACGCCACCGCCCGCGTGTATGCGCCCGCCCTGGCCGCAAAGGGCGAAGAGGGCTTTGCGGTGATGGTCGTCGGCGTCGACACGCGGGCCGAGACGGGTCCCGCAAGACTGCTGAACGACGTCGCCGAGCCGATCGCGGGACGGCAGGCGCTGATCGGCCGCCAGCTGGCCGAACTCATGGACGTGCACGCCGGCGACGAGATTGCCGTGGTGGGGCAGGGTATCGATGGATCTCTCGCCAACGATCTCTTTACCGTGAAGGCGGTCGTGACGACGCCGATTGACCTTGTCAATCGGCAGGGTCTCGTCATCGATCTCTCTGAGGCGCAGGCGCTCTTCGCGATGCCGGGCGAAGCACACGAGCTCGTGATCCACGCGCGATCCGCCGACGAGGCACCCGCCCTGGCCCGTCGAATCTCGGCCATACCCGCGCTGGCGGGAGCCGAGGTGCTCGACTGGAAGACGCTCGCGCCGGAAATGCTGTCGCTCATCCGCATCACGGACGTGGCCGGCACACTCGTGCTGATTCTGGTCTTCGTCGCGGCCGCCGCGGGCGTGGCAAACACGATGGTCATGGCGACGTTCGAGCGCACGCGGGAGTTTGGAATGCTCCTCGCCCTTGGCGCGCACCCAGCGCGCCTGGTCCGGCTCGTCGTCGCCGAATCGATCGCCCTCGGCGTCATCGGGGCCCTTGCCGGCTCCGCGATCGGCATCGCCATCGTCGCCGTGACGCACTATACGGGCATCGACTACGCGAAGCTGACCGGTGGCGGTCCCAGTGCGCTGTCGTTTGCCGGGCTTCGCTGGTCGCTGCTCTTCTATCCCACGCTTGCGGTGGTCGATGTCGTTCGCGCCATCGCGGCGGTCTGCATCACGTCGCTCCTGGCGTCCATCTGGCCGGCCGTCCGCGCCAGCCGGCTGCAGCCGGTCCGGGCGCTGAGGGGCGCATGATCCGCGCCGCCTGGACCTACGCCGTGCGGAGCCTGGGGCGCAATCTGCGCCGAACGCTGCTGTCGATCGTCGGGATTGCCGTCGGCTGTGCGCTGGCGCTCTTCATGGAGAGCATCAACCGAGGCCGCGACGAGCTATTCGCGCGGATGGGCGCCTACGCCGGGGCCGGTCACCTCCGCATCGTTCCGGCCGACTGGCGGGAACGTCGTGACGTCCGCCTGCGGCTGGCGGACTGGAGGGGCGACCTGGACCGCGCGCGTGCCCTCCCGGGTGTGGCGGCGGTGACGACGAGGGCGCGGGCACAGGGGCTGATGGCCATGGGCACCCACGTGGTGCCCGTGGAGATCGTGGGCGTCGATCCTGACACGGAGCAGCGCACGTACCGCTTCGTGCAGCAGATCTCGCGGGGGCGGTATCTCCGCGCGACCGATACGAACACGGTCGTGATCGGCCAGGCCATTGCCGACCGTCTCGTGGCGGACCTCGACGATGAGATCCTCGCGACGGCGGTGGGCCGATCCGGAAACATCGAGAGCATCATGCTGCGGATCGTGGGCATCGTGAGCACCGGAAGCGAGGACATGGACGCAACGATTTGTCAGGTGCTGCGCGCCGACGTCGAGCGTTTGACGGGACTCACGGGGGCAGGTGAGGTGACGCTGATCCTCGACGACTGGCGACGCACGGATGACGCCAAGGCTGCGCTGGCCGGCGTCGTGCGCGGCGGGGACGTGGTGATGACGTGGGGCGAGATCAGCCCCGATTTCAAGGGACACATGGAACAGGACAAGGCGGTGTCCCGCGTGATCAGCGGCATCGTCCTGGTCATCGTCATGCTGGGCGTCGCAAGCGCGCAGCTTGC
>JBDTNQ010000182.1:0-4847 GCA_039933635.1 Acidobacteriota bacterium | reverse complement strand
GTATGTCGCCCGTAGGTCCCTTGTGCCTGTGAGTCCATGTCCCAGCATGTAGCCCTGGCGCGGAAGTGGCGCCCGCAGCGCTTCGAAGACGTGATCGGCCAACGCGGCGTGGTGGACACGCTTCGTAACGCCATCACGAGCGGACGCCTCGCGCAATCCTTCATCTTCGCGGGCCCGCGCGGCGTGGGCAAGACGACCACCGCCCGCATCATGGCGAGGGCGCTCAACTGCGTGCAGGGGCCGACCGGGGAACCCTGCGGCGAGTGCGACGCGTGTCGCGAGATCGCGGAAGGCCGCGACATGGACGTCCTCGAGATCGACGGCGCCACCTACACGGGCGTCGACGACGTCCGTGAGGTCATCGTCGAGCCGCTGTCCATCGCGCCGATGCGCGACCGGTACAAGATTTTCATCATCGACGAAGTCCATCGCCTGTCGAAGAACGCCTTCGACGCGCTCCTGAAGTCGATCGAGGAGCCGCCGCCCTACGTGAAGTTCATGATGGCGACGACCGAGCTGCACCTCGTGCCGGTCACCATCCAGTCGCGCTCCCAGGTCTACGAGCTGAAGGCCCTGCCGGCGCCGGCGATTCGCGAGCAGTTGCGCAGCGTGACGACGAGCGAGAACGTCGTGATTGAAGAGGCCGCGCTCGGCCTCGTGGCGCGCGCGGCCGAAGGCAGCATGCGCGACGCCCTCTCGGCGCTGGATCAGATTCTGGCGTTCACGAGCGATCACGTGACGGCGGCCGATGTCAGCACCGTGCTGGGACTCATCGGCCGGGATATGCAGTTCGACGTCGCCGAGACGGTGGCCCGCGAAGATCTCGCCAGCGCCTTCACGCTGGCCGGCACCATCGTTGAAGCTGGCTTCGACCTCCGCATCGTCTGCCGCGAGCTCGCGCGGTTGATGCGCGATCTGCTGGTCGTCCGGATCGATCCGTCGCGCGTGGCGGACCCGGACGTCGCGGCCGAGAGCGAACGCGAGCGCATCGCGACGCTGGCGCAGCAGTACTCGCGCGAGGATCTGATGCGCGCGTTCGACCTGCTCTCGCGCGCCGAGTACGAGATTCGTTCGTCGTCGCAACCGCGCCATACGTTCGAGATGACGCTGGTGAAGTGGATCCACCTGCGGCAGCTCACGCCACTCACGGAACTGATTGCAGGGCTGGAGTCGGGCAGGGCCGGCAGCGCCGCGATTGGCGCGGCCAAGGCGATGCCTCCGCTCGCCGCCCCCGCGAAACCCGCCTTCGCGGCAAAGCCTGCCGCGACCGTGGACAAACCCACCTTCGCGGCGAAGCCCGGCGCGACGGTCGAGAAGCCCGCCGTGGCGAGACCTGCCGCGACGGTGGACAAACCGGCGGACAAGCCCGGCGCGGCGAGACCACCCGCGGCTGCCACGTTCGCCGCGAAGCCCCCGGCGACGCCGGACAAGCCCGCGGCTCCCGCAGCGCCCGCGGGGCCCGCGCTTCCGCCGGCCGAAGTGAAGGCCGCGGTGCTCGGCAGCATCCGCGAGCAGAACAAGCTGTTCTATGGGATGGTGATTGCCCAGGCGCAGACCGTCGAGCTCGAAGGCGACTCGCTGATCTTTTCGTTCCTGCCGATCCACAAGTCGCTCCGGGCGCAGCTCGACACGAAACGTGCCTGGATTGAGCAGTTCGCGCAGTCCGCTTCCGGCCGGAAACTCAGCGTCGTCAGTCGCGAATCCGCGGCGGCGGAGAATTCGGGTCCCGCATCGAAGGATGCGGCCGCGACGAAACGCGCCGAACTCGAGGCCCGCGCGAAGGCGGAGCCGACCGTCCAGGCCGTGCTCGATGTGTTCGGTGGGGAGATCGAGGACGTCGAGGAAATTTGAAGCCGCGAGTCGCCTGGGACTCCTGGTTTCCTGAACAGTCTCTTAGCTTCGAGGACTCGCCATGAACATTCAGAAAATGATGCAGCAGGCCCAGCAGATGCAGGAAAACCTGCAGAAGCAGATGGCCGACATGACCGTGGACGCGACGGCCGGCGGTGGGATGGTGACCGTGACCGTCGACGGGCACAAGCACCTGCTCAGCGTGAAGCTCGATCCCGAGGTCGTGTCGAAGGACGATATCGACATGCTGCAGGATCTCATCGTGGCGGCGGTGAACGATGCGCATCGCAAGGTGGATGAGGCGCTTGCCGGACAGATGAAGGGCCTGATGGGCGGCATGGGCCTTCCGGGCCTCGGTTGATGAAACACATCGACCCTCTGGCCGATCTCGTGACCGCGTTGCAGCGGTTGCCCGGCATTGGCGCGAAGAGCGCGCAGCGGCTGGCCTACCATCTGTTGAAGACCCCGCGCGAGGAGATCGACTCGCTCGCGGCAGCCATGCTGTCCGTAAAAGATCGCGTCACCTATTGTTCGATCTGCGGCAACATCACGGACGTCGATCCGTGCGGCTACTGCACCTCGTCCGATCGCGATGGCCGCATCGTGTGCGTCGTCGAACAGCCGGAGAACGTCTCGGCCGTCGAGCGGACGCGCGGCTTCCGCGGCCGGTATCACGTGTTGATGGGCACCATCTCGCCTCTGCAGGGGATTGGTCCCGACGACCTCAAGATCAAGAGCCTGCTCAACCGCGTGGCCGCCGGGGAGATCACCGAGGTCATTCTCGCGACCAATCCCACGGTCGAGGGCGAAGCCACCGCGTTGTATCTCGCGCGTCTCCTCAAGCCCCTCGGCCCCAAGGTCACCCGCATCGCCATGGGCATCCCGGTCGGCAGCGACCTGGATTACACCGACGAGTTCACGATGTCCAAAGCCATGGAAGGCCGGCGGGAACTCTAGGGAGAACCGTGGAACCGACTCTCCGGCCGCGCCGGGCGTCGAAGGACTGTGCCGGCCTCGGCCTTATGGCCTTGGGCGGGGTTCTGTAGAATGGACCGGCGTCTGGTCGCCTGCCTGTCGTCGCAACTGGCCCCTGTTTATGAGACTGTCACCGTTCGCGAAAGCCGTCCTGTCCCTCGCCCTGCCGGTCGTACTTTCCGGCTGCAACAAGACCGACACGTCGACGACGCCGTCGGGCACATCGACGGCGGTGACGATCACCGTGTACGCGGGGCCTCTCGATCCGGGCGGCTCGACGAAGTACCTCGTGGTCCTCGACGCGGACGCGACGCTCCAGGTGAACCTGGCAGGGGAGCAGCTGGCCGATCCCATGCGCACGATCAGCGAGCCGCTGAAGATCGACATCTCGACCTGGGACGGCACCGACTGCACGGCGCTTGATTCCACGGTGACCGAACCGCGGCTGACGGCGCAATTGCAGCGGTTCCTGAGGGCCGGCACGTACTGCGTGCGGGTTTCGGATCCGGGCACCCTCACGCAGACCATCGGTGCCATCGTGAAGATCGCGTATCCCGCGCCGAAGCTCCTCACCGGCACCGGATCGCCCGTGACGTTCGCCAGCGTGCTGCCGCCTGGCGGCACGGTGTCCAAGTCGTTCGTGCTATCGACCGAGGGCACGATCGACGCGACGCTCAACAGCGTCGGTGGCGTACCGGGCACCGTGGTCGGGTTTGCCCTCGGCGTGGTCGGCAGTGACACGAGCACCTGCACCATCACCACGTTGATTCGGACGACCGCCGGAAGCACCCCGCAGCTCAGCGCTCGCGCGGACGCGGGAGCCTACTGCGCGACCGTGATCGACCAGGGCGCTTTTACGACCCCGTCGAACTTCACGATGACGATCGCGCACCCGTAGACGCTGACTTTGGCCCCGGACCTTCAGGTCCGGGGTACAGATTTCCACGGCCCGTCGCCCTCAGAACCGCCTCGGGACGCCCCCGCATTTCGCGCCCACAGCACCATTCCCACCCCCGCCCACACGATCACGCGTGCTTTGCGCACGAGTCCGAGCATGAAGCCGCCTTCGCGCGCGTAGCCGATCGCTTCCGCCAGCAGCGCCGTCCCGCTTTCCTCGACCCCCGCGCGGAACGGGATCACCTTGAACACGATGTTGACGACGCGGCTGAACGCGTCGAGGACGAGTACGGGAAGAAAGGCAGACACGCCGGTCAGCAACCGGAAGGTCATCCAGCACTCGACGAAGCTCAGCAGGTGAAACGCGATCTCGCATGCGGCGACGATGGCGAGGCGGGAGCCCTGATGACCGGCGGCGCCGTACGCGTGCTCCTCGAACGCGCGCACCTGTCCGACCATGGATTGGACGCGACGGATCGGTACCCGTGCAATCAGCGCGCTGGCCATCGTCGGCTTCTGCCACGCGAGCCAGCTCGCGCCGAGCAGAATGGCGCTCATGCCCGCGACGGCCACCATGCCCGCGATGCGGATGGCGGGCTCGATCGTGAAGAACTCGAGCATGCTCGCCGCGCCGACGATGATGTAGATCGCCACCGAGACGCTGTAGAAGAAGTTCTCGGCGGTGAGTGACGCGAGCAGTTGCGAGGGAGGTCCGTACTTCCTGAGATAGAGCGCCTTGGCCGGCTCGCTGGCGGCCAGGCCGAGCGGCGTGATGTTGCCGAGGGCGTCGCCACTGATCGTGGCCGCGATGGCGGCGCCGAAGGGAATGCGGATGGGCGTCAGCGCCATCCACGCATACGAGCGCAGGGCGAAGCGACCGAACGACAACGCGAAAATCGCGACGAACCAGACGCCGATCCGGCCGAATCCGTCGCGTACATCCGCCAGGCCCAGCTTCAGCTGGCCGGCCATGTAGACGAGCAGGCCCACACCCGCGGCCAGCAACAGCAACGTGACCACCACGCGCGCTCGTCGCCCGCCCGTCGTCGAATCGGTCGTCATTCCTGAGGAAGCATACCGGCAACAGTCACGGTCGTCCCTTGGTCCCTTGGTCCCTTGGTCCC
>JBDTNQ010000181.1:0-4852 GCA_039933635.1 Acidobacteriota bacterium | reverse complement strand
CGGGTACGTCGGGTACGTCGGGTACGTCGGGTCCGTCAGGCCCGAGGAGGCGCGATGGCGAAGTTGGAAACCGAATACGAAATCACCTGTCCGTGCTGCCAGGCGACCCTGATCGTCGATGCGGGCTTGAAACGTGTCGTGCGCCACGCGGAGCCGGAGCGCGCCGACAAGCCGCAGCTCGACGACGCCCATCGGATTCTGGCGGAGGCCAAGGCGCGCCGGGAGTCGCTCTTCGAGCAGTCCGTTCAGTCCGAACGCACTCGCGGCGACGCCCTCTCGCGACGCTTCGAAGAAGCACTGAAGCAGGCCCGTGAGGAGCCGATCACGAAACCCAGCCGGGATTTCGATCTCGACTAGTGGAGCCCTGGACCTTCAGGTCCAGGGCCGCTACAGAAACGCGGCAGGAATCGGCGTCCACGTGCTCCGGTCGTAATAGACGGGCTTCCGGCCGCCATGTCCGTCCAGATACGCGATGTACTTACGCCTCAGCCGATCGACCCGCTCCTGCGAATAGCGGATGGGTTTGTGCGGGATCGCGTAGAGCAGCTGCTCGACCTTCCACACGTGCCCCGGTGAGAGCCGCCAGTCGTACGTCCCCAGGACCCGGAGGTCGACAGCGCCGTAGGCCTTGATGCAGCCTTCGCGGTCGACGTAGGGCTCGAAGTAGCTGAGGGCGAGATCGCGCAAGCTGCGGAACACCGGTTTCCGGCCGTGCAGGCCCGGGTCGCGCGACCGCGCGACCGATCCCCATCGTCCCCGCGCCCGGTAGACGAAGATGCAGTGATCGAGCTCGTCGATCGACTCCAGGCTCATGATCAGCGGGGGAAACCCATGCTGTTCGAGGATCACGGCTGCGGTGAGGGCGGCTTCCAGGCAATGGGCGGTGTGGCGCGCGATGACGCCGCGAAACGTGCGCAGCGTCGGGCGATCCGGTGGCGGCTCTGTGTTGTAGGGCAGGGCGTTCAGGAACGCCTGCACGGCCGCCGGTGTGCGCAGCCGGGCGATGACGCGCCGCTCTCGCGGCGTGAAGCCCGCGTGCGTCACGGCCGTTGCGCGGCCGCGCGAAGGTCTCCCAGGGCCGTGCCGGGTGTCCAGTCGCTTCCCGTGTAGAACTTGATCACCTTGCCGTCACGTCCGATGAGCGCCGTGCGGAGGTTGTGAACGAGCTGTCCGGGCGTGTCGGCCGGCACAATCCCGATGCCGAAGCGGCCTGCGAATCGCTCGATGGTGACCTTGTCGCCCGTGAGGAACGTCCACACCGCCGGGTCCGCCTTCAGCTTCTTGGCGTGTGCCGCGAGCACGGCCGGCGTGTCGTGGTCGGGATCGAACGAGACGGACATGAGCTTGACCTGACCCTTCAGCGCGGGATCCTCAGCCAGCGAGCGTTGGATGGTGGCGAAATTCTGATCCATCAGCGGACAGAAGTTCGGCTGCGGACACGTCGTGTAGATGAACGTCACGAGCGTCAGTGAGCCCTTCCACTCCGATGTCGACCGGCGACGGTCCTGCTGGTCGATGAGCGCCGTGTCCGGCACATCCTCGCCTTCGGCCAGAAGCGCTGTAAGCGCCGTGTGGTTTGGCGTCGCGGCGATCGGCGCGGTGCCGGTATGCGTGATGGACGTGATCCGAAAGTCCGAGTCGCGCACTTCGAGCGTGCCCGTGATGAGTTCACCCGGTTCCCGATCCTTCAACAGGGCGGCCGATGCGACCTGGTAGTTCATCGTCATGGCCGGCATGAAACCGACGATGTCTTCGTGCTTGAGCGTCAGTTCCTGCTTGTCGGGCACCACGGCGAGAATCTGGCCTTTGAGCTCATAGCGCTTGGCTGGCGGCGTCCGCTGGCACGCGGCGGAGAGGCACAGCAGCCCGGACAGGAGAGCGGCAAGGACTCGCGACATTCTCGCGATTGTAGCGCGGACGCCCCGCGCGAGCGCCCGGAACGGCCCGTTGGGCGGCGCTCACCGGCGGTCCCAGGCTGACGGCGTCACTCGCCGCCATCGCGACGCTGTTCACCGGAAGGGGCGCGACGGGTCCGCGGACGCCTCGTATTCTCCTGTCAGAAGGACGAGGCACATATGATGCGCACGAACTACTGGTTGGCGGGACTCGCGGTGATGGGGACGGTGTCCGGCGTGCTGGCGGCCGGACTCACGTGGATGGTGCTGGTGCATCCCCTCGCCCTCGTCCAGGCGTTCAGCGGTGTCCGGTAACGGAGGTCTCATGGAAAACGAACGTCGCGGCCAGGTCGTGGCGGGCCTGACCTTCGTCATCGTCGGCGCGCTCCTGGCCAGTCAGCAAATACTGCCATGGCGCGCGTTGGAATTCGGCCAGATCTGGCCCATCATCGTGATTGCCTTTGGTGTCCACAAGGCCTGGACCGGGATATCGCGCCGGGACGGCACGGCCGGGTGGGGAATCAGTCTGATGTTGAACGGAACCATTCTGCTGATGCACACCGAAGGCGTGTTGCCCATGTCGCGGTCGTGGCCGCTGTTCATCGTGGCGCACGGCGTCGGGATGCTGTTGGGTGGCACGAACATCTGGCGCGGGGCGTGGCAATCTGACGTGGACTCTCGGGAGGTGCGACGTGATCACTGACGAACGTCCCCCGGTCCCGATCACGCCGCAGGCCGTCGTCGGCGTGCTCATCATCGTGGTGGGCGCGCTGCTCATGGCCGGCAACCTGGGCTGGGTGCAGGCCCGGGACGTGCTGAGCTTCTGGCCGCTGGGGATCCTCGCCATCGGCACCGCGATGTTCATGCGCGCGCCCGATCCGTCCGCGCGCTTCTCGGCGGGCGTCGTGCTGGCGATTGGCGGATGGCTCACATTCGCGCGCGTGTTCCACCTGGGCGGACTCAGCCTGAAACTGATTTGGCCCTTGATCCTGATCGGGATTGGCGGGGCGCTCATCTCGCGCGCGTGGCGGCGCGGACTGGATGCGCCGATCAACGATCAGGTCGTCTCAGACTTCGCCTTCTGGTCGGGAATCCAGCGCAAGATCAGTTCGCCGTTGTTCCGTCGCGCCGACTTCACGGCCGTCATGGGCGGGATTGAAGTGGACCTGCGGCAGGCCTCGACGTCGGGCGAGGCCGTCATCGACGTCTTCGTCGTGATGGGCGGCCTCGAGATCAAGGTGCCGCCCGACTGGATGGTCTCCAATCAGATCGTCGCGATCATGGGCGGCGTCTCCGACAAGAGCACCGGCGTTCAGGACGCGAAGAATCGGTTGATCATCCGCGGGTTCGCAATGATGGGCGGAGTCGAGGTGAAGTCGTAGCATGCACCCGATCCTCCGGGATCGACGATGGATCCTGCCGCACCTGATAGCCTGGCTGGTCGCCGGGCAGATGATTGGCCTGTTCGTGCGCAGCCTGCTGGACGCGCCGTGGGCCGCGTCGATGCTGTTCGCGTTCCCGATCGGGCTCGTGGGCGGCATCATGGCGTTGTCGGCGTGGGACGTCTCGCAATCGACATCGATCGGCTGGACGTCGCGCGTGCAACCGATCGCGACCTTTCTCCTGGCCGCGATCATCAACGGCTCGATTTGGGCATACGGCGGCCGACTCTGGTGGCAGGCCATCGAGCACTTCGGTCTGGCCGATCTCACCGACGCCCAGCACTCGATCTTGTTTGCCACACTCCAAGCCATCGGGATTGGCGGCTACCTGCTGGCCGTGGCGGCCTACCGCGTCGCCCAGGCCTTTGGTGAGACGGAGGCAGCCACCCGGCGTGCGCTGCAGTCCGAGGTGGCGCAACGCGAGGCGGAGCTTCGGGCCTTGCGCGCCCAGCTCGACCCGCATTTTCTGTTCAACAGCTTGAACTCCATCTCCGGGCTGACCAGCACCAACCCCGAGAAGGCCCGGGAGATGTGCCAGTTGCTCGCGGATTTTCTGCGCCAGGGGCTCAGCCTGGCTCACGCGCCGCGCATCACGCTCAGACGCGAGATCGAACTGGCCGAACAGTATCTGCGCATCGAGCAGGTGAGATTTGGCGCGCGTCTTGGCGTGGCGGTCCACGTCGATCCGGACACGGTCGAGGTGCTCGTGCCGCCGCTGCTGCTGCAGCCGCTCGTCGAGAATGCCGTTCGCCACGGCATCGCCACCATGATCGAGGGCGGAACGATTGGCGTCGAGACGCGACGCGCCGGCGATCGGATCGTCGTGACCGTGTCGAATCCCCGGGACCCCGATGCGCACCGGCGAGGCACCGGCCTGGGCCTGGATATCGTGCGACGGCGGCTGGCCGCGACGTTTGGCGATCGCGCGGCGTTGACGGTTGAGCCGCTGGCTGAGGCGTTTCGGGCGCAGTTGACCGTGCCGGTCGAGGAGGCGTGATGGAGGAGCAGGCGCGGACCCTGCGGGTCGTCATTGTCGACGATGAGGAGCCGGCGCGGATGGCGGTGCGCCAGGGCCTGCAGGACGTGGGCGGCGTGGAGATCGTCGGCGAGTGCGCCAACGGCTTCGAAGCGGTCAAGGTCGTGACCGAGGTGCACCCGGACGTCGTGCTGCTGGACGTGCAGATGCCGAAGCTGGATGGCTTCGAAGTGCTCGAGTTGCTGGGGCAGGACGTGCCCGTGGTGTTCATCACGGCGTACGACGAGTTCGCGCTGCGCGCATTCGACGTGCACGCCGTGGATTACCTGCTCAAGCCCTTCACGAGCCAGCGTCTGGCCGCGGCGCTCGAGCGCGTGCGCCTGCGAACCGAGCCCTCGCGTCCGGCCCCCGCGGCACTGGCGGCCGCCGCGCGACCGCCGGGGGCCACGCTCGATCGTGTGGTGGTGCGTGACGGCGCCCAGGTCCACGTCCTGCCGGTCGACAAGATCGACTACGTGGAGGCGCAGGACGACTACGTC
>JBDTNQ010000180.1:0-4893 GCA_039933635.1 Acidobacteriota bacterium | reverse complement strand
TGGGAGTGATCGCATGTGCATGACTATGGCCTCGTGGTTTCCGTCGTCCAGGACACGCCCGGCTCGAGACGGATGACCTTGGTGGGCGCCGGCGCCGTCATGACGGCCGCGGGCGCGGTGGACGAATCGATCGTGGAAGCCGACGCGTCGCGCCGATGACCGGCCACGTAGCCGCCGGTGGCCACGAGAACGAGGGCGGCGGCGGAGATCAACCAGCGCTTCGGTCCCGCGTGCGTGGATCCCGGCGCGACGAACGTCATCGGCGCCATCTCGTGTGTCAGCTGTCGCAGCACCAGCGCGTCGACGAAGTACTCGCGCGCCGCGCGATCTTCGAGGGCGTCGCGCAGCGCCTGCCTGTCGACTCTCTCGCCGTCGAGCAGCGCGTCGACGATGACGGAGGCTGTCGAGAGGGACGTGGGCGGGATGACATCATCGGGGTTCATGGAGCCTCACGGTCGAAGGGCCGCCGTTTGCGACGAGCGGCTGGAGCACGATGCGCAGCTGTTGCCGCGCGCGGTGGAGTCGCGATCGCACAGCGTCGATCGTGATCTCACAGGACAAACCGATTTCTTCGTAGCTGAGTCCCGCGACTTCGCGCAGCAGGAAGACGTCGCGATCGAGTGTTGCCAGTTGGCCCAGCGCCTGGCGCATGGCGGTGCTCGTTTCCTGGGGCGCGGCGTGGGACGCGTCGACGAGCTCGACGAGCTGCGGGCGACGTCCCGTGTCGCGCCGGTAATTCAGCGCCAGATTGCGCGCGATGCGAAAGACCCACGCCCGCAGTGCGTCCGGTGGGATGTCCGGTACGGGCCCGCGTGACACCCGCAGGAACACTTCCTGGGTCAGATCCGGCGCTTCGCCCTGGCCGACAATCCGGCACAGATAGCGAAAGACGCCATCCCGATGGGCCGCGAACAGCATCTGCGGGTTCAATCGCGTGGCATCCCTGCTGCGAATAACACCAGGGGAGGAGGATCCTCTCACGGGCCGAGCCCGACTATATACGTCATACGTCTGTGCTTGGTGTTACCCGCCGTCGGACGTACAGTTAAGACCTCCCCCGAAGGGCGTCCCGTGCCAGTCATGAACGGTTTCGGAACGATTCTGGTTGTCGACGATCTGGCACCGAATCGTCGTCTCCTCTCGCACCTCCTCATGCGCGACGGCTACTTGGTCGTAACTGCGGCGGACGGCGAGGAGGCCCTCGCGGCGGTGGCCGCGTCGAAACCCGATCTCGTGCTGATGGACATCCGGATGCCGGGGCGTGACGGATTCTCCGTCTGCCAGGCCATCAAGGGACAGGATGTGACGCGGCTCCTGCCGGTCGTCCTCATGACCGGGTCGACCGAGCGAGCCGACCGCGTTCGAGCCATTGAATCCGGCGCCGATGATTTTCTCACCAAGCCGGTCGACGAGCTCGAGCTCAGGGCACGCGTGCGTTCGCTCGTCCGTTTGAAGCGCTACACCGACGATCTCGATTCGGCCGAGGCGGTCATCATCAGCCTCGCGCGGACGATTGAGGCGCGCGATGCCTACACCGAAGGCCACTGTGAGCGACTGGCGCAATACGCGGTGATCGTGGGACGACGCCTTGGACTGGGAGCGGACGAGCTGGCGGCGCTCTACCGCGGTGGATATCTCCACGACATCGGAAAAATCGCGGTGCCTGATGCCATCCTGTGCAAGCCAGGGCCGCTCACCGCCGCGGAGCGGGAGATCATGAAGCGGCACACCACCGTCGGCGATCACCTGTGTGGCAACCTGCGCGCGCTCGCGCACGTTCGCCCGATCGTCCGCCATCATCACGAGCGTCTCGACGGCAGCGGGTATCCCGACGGCCTTCGCGGCGACGCCATTCCGCTCCTGGCGCAGATCATCGGCGTCGTCGACGTGTTCGATGCGCTGACGACCGTCCGCCCGTACAAACCTGCGGTTGATGTGACACCGTCGATTGACGAACTACGCCGGGATGTCGACCGCGGCTGGCGCGACGCGCGGCTCGTCGACGCCCTTGCGGGAGCGGTGGCGGATGGGGAGTTGGCGTTGGACGTTCAAACGTCGAATGTCGAACTCACAACCGAGGACTTAGAACTGAGGACGTAGCACGGCGCCCCCGCTATAATGGTCCTGCCACCGCCTGCCATCAGATTGAGAGCCGCTGCTATGTCGCACGTCAGATGGGCCGTTGTGTCCGCTCTTGCGATAGCGGCGTTCATCACCCCATCGCCTCGCCTCTCGGCCCAGGATCAACCCGCGCAGCAGGCACGGCCTCCGGTATTTCGCGGTGGTGTCAACTACGTGTCGGTCGACGCGTTTCCGCGGCGCGATGGCAAGGTCCTCGAAGGGCTCACGAAGGACGACTTTCAGATTTTCGAAGACGGGAAGCCGCAGAAAGTCGAGACGTTCGAGTTCGTGCACATCGACCCGAACCCGGCCGACGCTGACCGTCGCGATCCGACCGACGAGAAGGACGCCGAGCGTCAGGCCGCCGACCCGCACAATCGCCTCTTCGTCGTGTTTTTGGATCTGGCGCACACCACGATTGCCGGCTCCTACGCCGCGCGTCGCCCCGTCGTGGATTTTCTGACGCGGACGATCGGCGCCACGGATCTGTTCGGCGTCATGACGGCGGAGATGCCGGTCAGCCGGCTGGTGTTCGGCCGGCGGACGGAAGGCATCGACGGACAGCTGGCGACCTACTGGACCTGGGGCCAGTCCGATCGGGCCGTGATGGATCGAACACCGTACGAGCGACGGTTGGAGGTCTGCGGTCTGATTCTTCGACCAGATGCCTCTGGTTTCGGTGATGTCCTGGTGCAGCTCAGTCGCGAGGACGCGCTGCACTCGAGTCTCGAGTCGCTGATGGGGCGCCTGCGCGATCTGCGAGACGAGCGCAAGAACGTGCTCTTCATCTCGGAGGGATGGGTGCCGAGGCGTCCACAAGAGGGCCTGCTGGGCAGTTCGAGCGGCGATGTGCCGACGATTGGGATCGGCACACCGACCGGAAATCGCACGGGCGGCAACCAGCGCACGCCCATGAGCGACGATCGGGCGTGGTGTGACAAAGAAGTCGCCCGGCTGGCCGGCATGGACTTCGAGCAGCGCTATCGCGCGCTGTTGACCTCCGCGGGCCGCGCCAACGTCGCCTTCTATCCAATCGACGTCGGTGGGTTGAAGGGGTCGGCGATGGGCAGGGCCGACGTCCGCGGCGCGAACGATGCTGTGGCGCGTGACGCCAACGGTCGTGGCGCGATGCAGACCCTCCGCGAACTGGCCGAGAACACTGGCGGCATCGCCATCGTGAACACCAACGATCTCGGCGCGGGCGTCAAGCGGGTGAGTGACGACCTCGCCTCGTACTACCTGTTGGGCTACAACTCGACCAACTCGTCGCACGACGGGAGGTACCGTCGAATCGACGTCAAGGTCAGCGCGCCGCGCGTCGAGGTTTCGGCGCGGCGAGGCTACTATGCCGCCGATGCGGAAATGGCCGCTTCCATGCCGGCACTGGTCGTGCCGACGCTCGTTGGTGACGAGATGGCCCGGCTGTCGCGTCTGCGTGCAGACGCTGATCTCTACAGTTACGGCGTGCCCACGGCGACGGGCGCCGATATCGTCGTCGAACTTTCGACGAGCGCGAGCACCAGAACGGCCTGGCGCGCTGGCGCCGACGTGCAGGTGGCGTTGTCGGGCGCCGGCGGAGCGGCCGCGACAGTGACCGGGCGCATCCCGGCCGGCAGTCGCGGGGCGATCGTATCGGTTCCCATCGATCGGACACGCGGCGGGCCCTGGACGATGACGGTGGGCGTCAGCGGTGACGGCGATCGCGCACAGGATCAAGTCACGGTGCCGGTGGCGCCGGCCATGATCATCGGATCGCCCCTGGCCTGGCGCGCGCTGCCATCACCGCGATCGCCACTGAATCCCATGGCGGACTTTCAGCTACGACGCGCGGAGCGCTTGCACGTGGAGTGGCCGCTGATTCAGGAACCCACCACGAAGGTGGCGCGACTCCTCGATCGCAAGGGCCAGCCGCTCGGCGGGGAATTGCCGCTCGTTGCCGCGCCTGCCGATCGCAAGGCTCTCGCGCTGGATCTGCCCATGTCGTCGTTGCCGGAAGGGGATTTCCTCGTGGATCTCACGGCCACGTCCGCGAGTGGTCAGACCGAACGCCGGGTGCTCGCCTTCCGCGTGGTAAGGTAGATTCGAAGGCGAAAACGACCATGAAACTCCGGATCCTGTGCAAATCCAAGATTCATCACGCCGTCATCACCGGCGCCGATTTGAACTACATCGGCAGCATCGGCATCGATCGGTCGCTGATGGATTTGACGGGATTGATCGAGGGCGAACAGGTCGCGGTCTGGAACGTCAACAACGGTCAGCGGATCGAGACGTACGCAATTCCGTTGCCCGCCGGTTCCGGTCAGGTCGTCGTCAACGGCGCCGCCGCGCGGCACTTCGCCATGGGCGACAAGGTCATCATCGTGGCCTTCAGCCTGACGGATGAAGTAATCACGCCGCAAATGATTGCGGTGGACGAGCAGAATCGCCTGGCGAAGCGGCTGCACAGCCCGTCGCCCGAAGACCTCGTCGGCTCGACGACGTAGACGACGCGCGGCCGCCGCTGGCGTCACCGAACCTCGAAGGCGACACCCCGTCGATCGATGGTCCTGCCATCCGTTGCTGTCAGTTGGAGCTGGTACCGTCCCGGAGCCATCCTGGACGTTGGCAGTTTCAGCCGATGCGTGGTGACCAGCGCGGCGCCCTTCTCCCCGACGTCGAGCACGCCCTCGGTGCGAACGATCACCTGATTGCGTTCGTCCGTGACGGCGGCCGTCATGTGGACCGGCTGTCCGCCGCGGCGGAAGAGCTGCCAGAAGACGGAGGTCGGGG
>JBDTNQ010000179.1:0-4969 GCA_039933635.1 Acidobacteriota bacterium | reverse complement strand
TCGTCTACGGCGCGCTCGTCGCGATGGTGCAGCCGGACATGAAGAAGCTCGTCGCGTATTCGTCGGTGAGCCACCTGGGCATCGTGGTGCTGGGTTTGTGCGCGCTGACGGTCAACGGCGTGCAGGGGGCCGTGTACCAGATGCTGGCGCACGGCATCTCGACGGGCGGTCTCTTCCTGATCGTCGGGATGCTTTCGGACCGCCGACACACGCGGGCAATCGCGGAATTCGGCGGGCTCAAGGCCGTCATGCCGAAGCTCGTCGGCGCGTTCCTCTTGATCACGCTGGCCTCCATCGGGCTCCCGGGTATGAATGGGTTCATCGGCGAGTTCCTGATTCTGCTCGGCACGTTCACAAGCGGCACGCTGAACCATGCGCGCCTGTTCACGTCACTGGCCGCCACCGGCGTGATTCTGTCGGCGGTCTACATGCTCTGGATGTTCCAGCGCGTCAACTACGGCCCCGTGACCAACGACAAGAACCGCGGGCTGCGTGACCTCAGCGTGCGTGAGTGGATCGTCATCGCGCCCATCTGTGCGATGGCCATCATCATGGGCGTGGCGCCCAACATCTTTTTGAAGCCGATGGAGCAGTCCGTGCGACGCACCATCGAACAGATTGTCGGCGTGCCAGGGCCCCTGAACGCCGGCGTGGCCGGCACCGTTCCGCGGGCCACGCTGCCGTCGGCGCCCTTCGCGATCGCGCCGGCTTCATCCGCGGGCGCGGCGTCCTCGACGCCGCCCGCGATCGGTTCGCCGTCCCTGTCCTCGCGCTGACGCCATGCTGAACCAGATCATTCCCGTCGTTCCGGTGCTCATCGTGGTCCTGTCGGCGTGTGCGGTCCTGCTCGCCGAGGCCTTCCGCAAGCAGGGTGACTGGATGCCGGTGGGCTGGCTGGGACTCATCGGCGTGGCCGGTGGGGCCATCACGTCGATCTCATTGTGGGACCGCAACGCGACGGGTTTTGGCGTCGTGATCCTCGACAACTACGCCATCTTCTTCAATGTGATGATTTGCGCGATCGGGTTCCTGACGATCCTGATCTCGTCGGGGACGGCAGAGCGGGATCACCTGCCGACGGGCGAGTACTACGCGCTGATGCTGTTCTCGCTGGCGGGCATGATGATGATGGGATCCACGCGCGATCTGCTCGTCGTGTTCATCGCCCTCGAGATCATGTCGCTCGGCGTCTACGTGATGACCGGCATCAAGCGGACGAGCGAGCAGGGCGCGGAAGCTGCCTTCAAATACTTCGTCATGGGCGCGTTTTCGAGCGCGTTCTTTCTCTACGGCATCGCGCTGGCGTACGCCGTGACGGGCACGACGAAGCTCGACGAGCTCGGCATGCGCATCGCGGGCGTCGCCAACGATCCCAACATCCTGCTCATACTGGCGATGGTGCTGCTGCTCGTGGGCTTCGCGTTCAAGGTGTCGGCCGTGCCGTTCCACGCGTGGACGCCCGATGCCTATCAGGGGGCGCCGACCCTCGTGACCGGCTTCATGTCCACCGGCATCAAGGCCGCAGCGTTTGCCGCGTTCGTACGCGTGTTCCTGTCGTCGTTCGAGCCCCTCCGTGCCGACTGGCTCCCCATCGTCTCGGCGATTGCGGGCTTGACCATGATTCTTGGCACGGTGGTTGGCGTGGCGCAGTCGAGCGTCAAGCGCATGCTGGCCTACTCGAGCATCGCCCACGCGGGCTACCTGCTCGTCGGGCTGGTCGCGGCGAACTCGGCGGGGAAGGCGGCAATTCTTTTCTACCTCGCGTCCTACGCGGTGACGAACCTCGGCGCCTTCGGCGTGCTCGCCGCGCTGTCGACAAATGACCGGCCGCACGACGACATCCGGGACTTTGCCGGACTCTGGCACGAGCGCCCGGGCCTGGCGGGTCTGTTGACCGTGTTCTTGCTCTCGCTTGGCGGCTTCCCACCCACCGTGGGCTTTGTCGCGAAGTGGTACATCTTCAACGCGGCCGTCCAGGAGAACCTGATCGCCCTGGCCGTGCTCGGCGTGCTGACGAGCGTCGTTTCGGTCTTCTTTTATCTGAGGATTGTCGTTCAGATGTACATGACGGACGAGCGCGCTGTCGAGCATCGTCCCGGCGTCCCCACCGTGGCGCTCGTGGGAATCGTGCTCGCTTTTATCGCGGTGTTGTACCTCGGCATCGTCCCTGGTCATCTCCTGTCGATGGCCGCCGACTCCGTCGCGTCAATCTTCTGACACCGAGGAGACCGGGTGTCTTAAGAGACCCGGTCTTGAGGCCCGTTTCTGGGCCTCGTTGGAGAAAATGGTCGGAAAGCAGTGGATGTCCACGTTTGGAGACCGGGTCTCTTAAGACACCCGGTCTCCTGAATTGCGATACGATCCCGCTCCGACCAGCTCATGACGTCGCCTGTCCCGCCGGAACCCATGTTGCCAGAGGAGCCGATCTATCGACCGATGGAGCGGTTCTGGCCCTACGCGGAACTGTCTGAGCAACCGAGCGCCGACGAACTCGCGGACCTGCACCCGGAGTTGCGTGCCGTGCTGTTCGGGGCGCCGACGCTGCCATTTTCCATGTCGATGGTCTTCCCCGAGTTCACTGGCGAGGCGTATGAGCGCGCCGTGGTGATGGCGAAGACGTCGGACGAGTACACGGAGTTCGTCGAGGACGGCGTCGTGCGCCACCGCGCGCGGTTCTATCCGGGCGCTCGGCCGTTGGACCTCAGGAATCTCTGGGAGTTGATCGATCGCGTCAGTGGGGCTGACGTGCTGCTGGATGACCGGCCCGTGCCGTACGCACGCGAACTCTGGCTACCGCTGGTGTGGTTGTTGATTTGGTGAGAGCGGGGCGGGGTCGTGCGGGGGCCGAAGAGGTTGGGGGACCGGAGTTCCGGGCACCGGCCCCCCAAGGTGGTTTAGCTCGGCTTTGTGACGTTGCCAGCTTGTGGGCCCTTCGGGCCATCAACGATCTCGAATTCGACCTGTTGGCCTTCTTCGAGCGTCCTGAATCCGGAGCCCTGAATCGCGGAGAAGTGCACGAATACGTCGTTGCCTCCCTCGCGTTCGATGAATCCGTACCCCTTCGCGTTGTTAAACCACTTGACCTTGCCAGTGATACGCATACTACTTGCCTGCCTTACGAGACACGCGACGGAGACCGCCGCATTTACCCCCCGACGTGTGCGCTGCGAGCACGCCAAGGTACAAAAAAAGACCGCAACACGCGGTCTTTACGAGAGACGCCGGCCCGCCCAACGTCAACGCGCGACTATACACATGGGCCGTTGGCCTGTCAAGACGGCCTTAGCCCCGCCAGTTAGTGGTTTGACCATTTTTCGCCGGTCAGTGTTTTGGTCCGGCCATAGCCTGACCCCGCTGCCTGAAGGAACGAGATGCGAGCCTTACTGAGTGTGTCCGACAAAACAGGGCTGGTCCCCTTTGCCTCCGAGCTGGTCAGGATGGGCTGGGAGCTCGTTTCCACCGGGGGGACCCAGAAGGCCCTGGCCGGCTCCGGCCTGCCCGTTATCGGGATCTCCGAGGTCACCGGCTTCCCGGAAATGATGGACGGGCGGGTCAAGACCCTCCATCCCAAGGTGCATGGCGGCATCCTGGCTCGGCGTGGACGCGACGATGACCGCGCCTCCATGGCCGCGCATGGCATCGTCGGCATCGACCTGGTCGTGGTCAACCTCTATCCCTTTGCCGCGGCCGCTGCCAAGCCGCACCTGGCCTTTGCCGAACTGGTCGAAGAGATCGACATCGGCGGTCCCAGCCTGTTGCGGGCCGCGGCCAAGAACTTCCCGGACGTTCTGGTCGTGGTCGAGCCCTCGGACTACGCGCGGGTCCTCGACGCGCTCATGCTGCCGACGGGGCCGCCGAGTGCCTTCCGCTTCGAACTGGCGCGCCGGGCGTTCGCGCACACCGCTGCCTACGATCAAACGATCGCGACCACGCTTGAAGCCGTGCGGGTGGACGAGGTGACCGGCGACTTCCTGCGTGATCCGGTGCCGCCGCCCACCGTCCTGCCCGCGACGTGGCGGCCGCACCTCACCAAGATCAAGGACCTTCGCTACGGAGAAAACCCGCACCAGGTTGGCGCGTGGTACGCGGAGCGCGACACCGGGTTCGGCGACGCGATGGTGCACCAGGGCAAGGAGCTCTCGTTCACGAACCTGCTCGACCTCGATGCAGCTGCCCGCATCGCGCTCGAGTTCGACGAGCCGGCCGCGTCGGTCATCAAGCACACCAATCCCTGCGGCGCCGCGACCGGGGGCTCGATCGCAGAGGCGTATCAGCGTGCGCGTGAGGCCGATCCCCTGTCCGCCTTTGGCGGCATTGTCGGACTCAATCGGCCGATCGACGAAGAGACGGCACGGCTGCTGACGGGCACGTTCATCGAGGCGGTCGTGGCCCCGGGGCTCACGCATCCTGAGCGCGTCCTGCCGATTTTCGCGACCAGGGCGAATCTCCGCGTCGTGACGACCACGTTCACGGGGCTGGACGATGCCCGCGATGTGCGGTCCATCATGGGTGCGTGGCTGGTGCAGGCGCGCGATCGTGTCGCGGAGGCGTCCGAACACTGGCCCGGACACGACGCAGTGCGTGTGGTGACTCGCCGGACGCCGACGCCGGAGGAGTGGACGGCCCTGCGTTTCGCCTGGCGAGTGTGCGCGCACGTCAAATCCAACACCGTCATCTTCACGACCGCCACCGAAACCCTGGCGGTGGGCGCCGGGCAGATGAGCCGCGTCGACGCGGTCAAGACCGCCATCATGAAGGCCGGCGATCGGCTGCAAGGATCGGTTGCGGCATCGGATGCGTTCTTCCCGTTCCGCGACGGGCTCGATGCCATCGCGTCGGTGGGCGCGACGGCCATCGTACAGCCGGGCGGGTCCGTGCGCGACGCCGAAGTGATTGCGGCAGCCGACGAACACGGCATCGCGATGGTGTTCACGGGACGCAGACACTTCAGGCATTGATCGGGTACGTC
>JBDTNQ010000178.1:0-5016 GCA_039933635.1 Acidobacteriota bacterium | reverse complement strand
TTCATGATGGTGATGATCGGCGGCGGCATCATCTTCATCGACGACAAATCGCGCGGACTGCACGAGGGTTACCTCGTCACCCCGATCACGAAGTTCGAGTTGATTGCGGGGTTCAATTTGTCCGGGACGATCAAGGCCGTGATTGCCGGCGCGGTGCTCATGACGGTGGGGTCGGTGATCGCGGGCATTCCCGATCCGTTCGCGCCGCTGCGACTCCTGCGGCTGCTGGTCGTCATCATCGTGACGGCCTTTGCCCTCATCAGCCTCATGTTCCTGCTGATGGTGCGGGTGACCGATCCGCTGGTGCCGCGCGCGACGTTTGGCATCCTCAATACGCTGCTTTACTTTCCCAGCGGGGCGGTGTACCCGCAGCAGGGATTTCCTGCCTGGATGCAGGTCATCGCCAAGGTGGATCCCTTCACCTATGCCGTGCACGCGTTCAAGTGCCTGTTGCTGAAGAACACGGGGTTTGGCGCCATCGCGGGCGATCTCATGTATCTGGCGGTCTTTGCCACCGTCGCGATGACCCTCGCGACGAAGCTCTTCAGGCGGACGCTGTGACGCGGGCTCGCGGACGCGATACGCGGACGCGGCAGCGACTCCTCGACGTCGCCACCCGGTTGTTTGCCGATCGCGGCTTCAAGCACGTGACGGTCCGGGTCATCTGCCGGGACGCGCGCGCGAACGTGGCGTCGGTCAACTATCACTTCCGCGACAAGATGGGCCTGTACCGCGAAGTCCTCGAACAGACGGCGCAGATCGTGACGAAGATGACCGCCGAGGCCGTTCGCGCCGGTGAAGGCCTGCCGCCCGCGGACCGGTTGCGGGAGTACGTGCGGGTCAACGTCGAGCACATCTTCAGGGCGGGGCCCAGGAACCAGCTGCAGCAGCTGATGCACCGGGAACTGCAGGAACCGACCGCGATGCTGGCGTCCATCATCGACCAGGTGTGGAAGCCCCGCTTCGCCTACCTGGGGAGCATCGTTGGCGATCTAGTCTCGCTCCCGCCCGATGATCCACGCGTCATCCGTTCCGCCATCAGCATTCACGCCCAGGTCGTCATGTTCAAACCCAGCCCGGCCCACGAACGCATGGACCGGGCCGTCAAACGGGTCTTCGTCCCCGATCAGATCGCCGACCACATCATCGCGTTCTCCCTGGCCGGCCTCGCCGCTTACACGCCCGAGGCGCCGGGGGCCTGATGCGCATGACCCGACGTCCCCGCCGTACCTGTCTATAATCGTCCGGATGATCCGCCCGTATCGCGGCCGCCTGCCGGTGGTGCACCCGTCCGCGTTCATCGACCCCAGCGCCCAGGTGATTGGCGACGTCGAAATCGGCGAGGAGAGCAGCATCTGGATGAACGTCGTCATTCGCGGTGACGTCAACGCCATCCGGGTCGGGAACCGCTCGAACGTGCAGGACGGCACCATTCTGCACGCGATGAAGAACCAGTACGACACCCGGGTTGGACATGACGTGACCATCGGCCACGCGGCCGTGATTCACGGCTGTCAGATCCACGACCGTGTGCTCGTCGGCATCGGCGCCATCATTCTGAACGGCGCGGTCGTCGGCGAGGATTCGATTGTGGCCGCCGGCGCGCTGGTGACCGAGCGCTTCGTCGTGCCGCCGCGCTCGCTCGTGATGGGCAGCCCGGCCCGCGTGAAACGGCCCTTGACCGACGAAGAAGTGCAGTCGGTGCTCGGCTACGCCACGCGGTACGTGAACTACCGGCTCGACTACATGAATCCGGAACCCTGACCTCCCGAATGTCCTCCACCCAACCCGCGCGGGGCACGCGTGACTTCCTGCCCGATGACATCCGCCGACGCGAGTACGTGATCGGCATCGTGCGCGAGGTGTACCAGCGGTATGGCTTCGAGCCGATCGAAACGCCGGCGTTCGAGAACATCGCGACGCTGATGGGCAAGTACGGCGAAGAGGGCAACCAGCTCATCTTCAAAATCCTTCGCCGGGGCGAGCACGAGTCGACCGGCGTGGCGGACCTGGCGCTGCGATACGACCTGACCGTGCCGCTCGCGCGCGTGGTGGCCGAGTATCAGAGCACCCTGCCGAAGTTCTTCAAACGGTTTCAGATTCAGCCGGTGTGGCGCGCCGATCGGCCGGCGCGGGGCCGATTCCGCGAGTTCTATCAGTGCGACATCGACGCGATGGGCTCCTCGTCACCGGTCATCGAGGCGGATCTCCTCGCCGCGGTGAGCGACGTGCTCACGCGGCTCGGCTTCACCGACTTCCGTATCCGCCTGAACCATCGACAGGCCCTCACGGCGATGCTGGATTCAGCCGGTGTGCCGGCCGCGTTGCACGGGGACGCGCTCGTGGCGCTCGACAAGCTCGACAAGATTGGCGTGGCCGGTGTGGAGGCGGAGTTCGCCGCGCGCGGGATCGATCCCGTGGCGGCCTCGCGTGGCCTGGCGTTTCTCGGGACCGTCACGCCGGATCTGACCGCCGATGCCGTGCTCTCGCGGCTCGATCAGTTCGTGGCTGGACACGACGCCGGTGCGGCGGCCGTGCGGCAGCTCCGCGACGTCGTCGAGTTGGCCAGCGGCACGGCGGCCGCGGCGCACATCCGGGTGGATCCGAGCCTCGCGCGCGGCCTGTCATACTACACGGGCGCGATCATGGAAGTGGCGGTCGCCGACCTCGCGAGCAGCCTCGGCGGCGGCGGGCGCTACGACAACCTCATCGGCATGTTCCTCGGTCGCGAGGTGCCGGCCTGCGGGTTCTCGCTGGGGCTGGAACGCATCATCGTCGTCATGACGGAACGGGGTATGTTTCCCCCGACCGTGTCGAGAGGCAACGCCGACGTGATGGTGACCTTCCTCGACGACAGCTGCCGACGGGAGGCGCTCGCCCTGGCGGGCGACCTGCGCGGCGCGGGGCTGCGCGTGGATATCTACCCCGACGCCAGCCGCAAACTCGAGAAACCGCTGAAGTACGCGTCCAGCCGGCAGGTGCGCGTGCTCGCCATCGTCGGGCCTGATGAGCTGGCCCGAGGCGAAGTGGCGATGCGGCACCTCGCGACACGGCAGCAGGTGAGCGTGGCGCGCGCGGATGTGGTTCGGACGGCGGAACGACAATTGGCAGAAACCGGGAAGGACGTTGAGTGACGGGCACACGAGAAAATCCGTATCGCACGCACACCAATGGGGTGTTGCGGCACGAGCACATCGGGCAGACGGTCAGGCTGGCCGGCTGGGTCCATCGCAAGCGCGATCACGGCAACCTGCTCTTCATCGACCTCCGCGATCACTTCGGCCTCACGCAGTGCGTGGTCACGCCCGGCTCGGCGGCGTTTGCCATCGCGGAAGGGCTGCGCAACGAGGGGGTGATCAGTGTGCATGGCCGCGTTGTGGGCCGCACCGAGGAGAACATCAACGCCTCGCTGCCGACCGGCCACATCGAGGTCGACGTCGATGCCATCGACGTGCTCTCGACGGCGGACACGCTGCCGTTCCAGGTGTCGGGCACGCAAGACATCCCCGAAGAGCAGCGCCTGCGCTACCGCTTCCTGGACCTGCGGCGCGAGAAGATCCACGGAAACGTCGTTCTGCGATCGAAGGTGATCAGCAGCATCCGCCGCCGGATGCACGACCAGGGCTTCCTCGAGTTCCAGACTCCGATTCTCACCTCGAGCTCGCCCGAAGGTGCGCGCGACTACCTCGTCCCGAGCCGCCTGCATCCCGGCAAGTTCTACGCACTGCCGCAGGCGCCGCAGCAGTTCAAGCAGCTGCTGATGGTCTCCGGCTTCGATCGGTACTTCCAGATTGCCCCATGCTTCCGCGATGAAGACGCCCGCGCGGATCGCTCGCCCGGCGAGTTCTATCAATTGGACGTCGAGATGTCGTTCGTCACGCAGGACGACGTGTTCAACGCGATCGAACCGGTGTTGGCCGACGTGTTCAAGGAATTCTCCGACTGGACCGTGTCCGACACGCCGTTCCCGCGCATCAGCTACGACGATGCGATGGTGAAGTACGGGAGCGACAAGCCGGACCTGCGCAATCCGATCATGGCCGCGGACGTCTCGGATCTCTTTCAGGGATCCGCCTTTGCCGTCTTCGCGCAGGTCGTCGCCGACGGCGGCGTTGTGCGCGCGATCCCGGCGCCGGGCGCCGCCGACAAATCCCGGAGCTTCTTCGACAAGACGGTCGGCGTCGGCGAGTCTCTTGGGCTTGCGGGGCTGGCCTATGTCGTCAATGGCGACACGCCGAAGGGACCGCTTGCGAAGTACCTTCCGGAAGACCAGCGCGAGTTGATTTTTGCGCGCGCGGGCGTGAAGAAGGGCGATGCCGTGTTCTTCGTCGCGGGTCCGGCCAAGACGTTGAGCCGTCCGATCGACGGCCTGCGTGCGCACCTCGGTCGTGAGCTCGATCTCATCGAGCCGAATGCGTACCGGTTCTGCTGGATCACGGACTTCCCGTTTTATGAGCTGGATGAAGACACCGGTCAGGTGGCGTTCAGTCACAACCCGTTCTCGATGCCGCAGGGCGGTCTCGAGGCGCTGAACACACGCGATCCGCTCTCCCTGAAGGCCTTTCAGTACGACATCGTCTGCAACGGGGTGGAACTCTCGAGCGGCGCGATCCGCAATCATCGTCCGGACGTGATGCTGCGCGCGTTCGAGATCGCCGGGTACGGCCCGGAGGAAGTCGAGAAGCGGTTCGGGGGCATGCTCGCTGCCTTCCGCTTCGGCGCCCCACCGCACGGCGGCCTCGCGCCTGGCATCGATCGCATCGTGATGCTGCTCGCCCGGGAGCCAAACATCCGCGAGGTCATCGCGTTCCCGATGACGCAGAACGCCGAGGACCTCCTGATGCGGGCGCCCTCGCCGGTGACGGACAAGCAACTGCGCGAATTGCACATTCGGCCAGTCGTCAAAGACAAGCAGCCGTAGGCACTGCAGGGGCGGCTCGAGAGCGCGAGACGCGTGGGGCCAGAGATCATGCGGACACGACGGCTGACGTTGGATGACGGGCCCAAGGCTCGTAT
>JBDTNQ010000177.1:0-5162 GCA_039933635.1 Acidobacteriota bacterium | reverse complement strand
CGCGGCCGCGCGCGTGTTCAGCGGCTGGAATCTGGCGCGGCCCACGCGGAATGGCGCGCTCTATTACCAGTTCAACTACGTCGCGAATCAACACGACACCAACGCGAAAGACTTCAGCTTTCCGATCTACGCGAACGGCAGCACTCGAATCGAGACGAGAGCGGCCGCATCGGGGATGCAGGACGGGCTGGATCTGATCGCTGCTCTGGCGATCCACCCGGAGACGGCCAAGCGCATGGCGCGACGGTTGTGGGCCTGGTTCGTCAGCGAAACCGCGGCGGCGCCAGACGACTTCGTCAACACGATTTCCTCCGTGTACCTGCAGAACAACACGGAGATGAAGCCCGTCATTCGCGCCGTGCTGTTGTCGCGCCAATTCCTGGATGCCGCCAGTCGTTATCAACGCTACGCGTGGCCGGTCGAGTTCGTCGTCCGATCGCTGAAGGAAACAGGGTATCTCGGGTTTTCCGTGAACGATGCGCTCACGCCGCTCGTGAATATGGGGCAACAGCTGTACGAGCCGCCCGACGTCAACGGCTGGGAACTTGGCACCGGCTGGTTCTCCACCGGTGGGATGCTCGCGCGCATGAATTTCGCGGCGCAGCTCGCGACCAATCAACGGTTCACGCTACGTGAAGCCGCGCGTCCATCGAGGAGCTCGCCGGATGCGATGGTGGACTTTGCGATCGGCGCGCTGTCACTGCAGCCGCTCGATCCTGAAGTGCGCGAGGCGCTCCTGACCTACGTCAACCTCGGTGGTGCCTGGACTGGGTCCGACGCGCAGCTCTTGAATAAATCCGGTGGGCTATTTCACCTGCTCATGGGAGCCGGCGAGTATCAGTTTGTCTGAGGTTCAGGGTTCACAGCTACGGCGTGCAGAATCTGGAACGGACCGCGGAACCGCGGAACCGGTGACCTGTCTATGAACTTAACCCGCAGAAATTTCATTCGCGGCGGTGTCGCGGCGTTCACGGTCAGTTTCGGCGCGCCGGCGTTCATCTCGGATCTCGCGCGCGCGCAGGGATCGTCACGTCGCAATCTGGTCGTCCTCTACCTCTCGGGTGGCAACGATGCGTTGAGCACGGTCATCCCGTACGGCGACGCGTTCTACTACGGCCGGCGCCCGACGATTGCGGTGCCGGCTGCGAACGTGTTGCAGGTGGGGACGGACTCGGCAGGCCGAAAGCTGGGCCTGCACCCGCGACTGACCGGTCTGAAGCAGATGTTCGACAACGGACATCTCGCGCTGATCCAGCGAACGGGCTATCCGAACTCCAGCCGCTCGCACTTCCTCGGCACGGACATCTGGTCGACGGCGAACCCCGCCAACTCGGTCGGCGCGGGTTGGTTGGGACGCTACCTCGACGCGTTGCCGTCGCCGGTCGATCCGCTGGCCGGGTGGTGCACCCAGCGTGAAGTGCCCCACACGATGGTCGGCGATCGGGTCAGCGTGCCGGCGATCGCGAGTCCCGCGTCGTACGCCTTTCTCAGTCCCAATACCGGCACCGAAGCGACCTACTCGCGACAGACGATGACCCAGCTCGCGTCGCATCTGCCTGCGGATCGCCCGCATCTCTCGTTCGTCAACGGGACGACCCAAGCGGCCCTGTCGACGCTCGATCGAGTGGCCACGGTGGCCACCTATGCGCCGAGCGTGACGTACGGGAACGATGGCCTGTCGCAGGCGCTGAAGGCCGTTGCCGGGGCGATGGTCCGCGGCATCGGGACGAAGGTGTTCTGGGTACAGACCGGCGGCTTCGACACGCACGCCACGCAGAACACCAATGCGGCCAATGCCGGGTACGCCGCGTTGATGGGCACGATCAACACGGGCCTCACGACGTTCTACAACGACCTCAGAAATCAGGGGCTGCTGCAGGACACGCTGGTGATTCAGTTCTCAGAATTCGGCCGCCGCATCACCGAGAACGGGAGCAACGGTACCGACCACGGCGCCGCCGGCGTCATGTTCGCGATGGGCGGCAACGTCCGCGGCGGCCTCTACGGCACCGCGCCGGACCTGAACCCGTTCTCCGGCAACCCGACACTCGAAAACAGCGGCGGGGACGTGACCTACGAGAGCGACTTCCGCTCCGTCTACGCGCGTGTGATCGACAATTGGCTCGGCGCCAACTCGGTGTCAATTCTCGGCGGGGACTTCAGAAAAACGGCGCTGAGTTTTGTGTAGGGCTTGAAGGTTCTGGGTTCTGGGGTTCTGGGTTCCGAGGTTCTGGTTCTCGGTTCCAGGTTCTCCGTTCTCAGGGTCGAACCCGAAACCCAGAATCTGGAACCGAAGCTCGGCACCCAGAACCTCAGAATCCGGAACCTTCGCTCACTTCCTCACCCTGATCACCGGCTCGTCGGCTAGTGCATCTCCGCCGTTGTCGATACGATCGAACGACACGCCGTAGACCTCAAACCCACCGTCAAGCCTCGAGAATCGAATCGGTTTGCCGGAGTAAGGGTCGATCGGTACGGCCGGAAGGAATGCCGGCACGGTCTGCTCAAGAGTGTCCGGCAGCTCGCCGCGGTGCGCCAGACGATAGCGTTCGACTGCGATGGCTGCGCGCGCAACGCGGGCGCTCGCGAGGTTGAGGGTGAGGGCAGTAAAGCCCCAGGGATCAGTCGACCAACCGTGGTTCACTAGAAATCCAGTGTCATCGCGCCACTGGCGGCGGATCGCTACCGATCGCAATTGATCGAGGCGAGTGGTCCACGGCAGCCTGCTCGCTGCAAGTAACTCACGGTACGTGTCGAGGTGCTCTCTGACGCGAGAACCAAGGAGAGGCCGGAGTACCACCCCCGGCTCGCCCGGTACGCCGCCGACAAACAGCGAGAATCCGTGTGAGTACCGGGCGCGCTCGAGAAACGCATCGATGTAGTTGCCACGCAGCGTGTTCAACTCGCGCTCGAGAAGGCGGTCGTCGTCAGCCCTCTCGAACGCCGCTGCCAGCGACGCGAGTGCCGCCTCATCGACGGTACTGCGGTTCAGCAGCAGCGAGAGGCTCAGCGTCGAGAGCAATACCCGTGGAAGCGGTGACCGATGCACCGGCCGTTCAGGCTCTGCGAACAGAGCGAGCTCGGACCGCAGCGATTCGACGGCCAGCCGAGCATTTCCTGTCGCCGCTGCGTAGACAGTACGTGTGTTGCACAGCCGGCACAATTGTTCGAACTGCATGACCTGAGCGCCATAGGTCGTGCTTTGGCCGAAGCCCTTGAACGGCTTCAATGTGGCGGCGTCCAGCAGCCGCAGTGAATCACTTTGCTGGTCGACGACGTTTCGTGCCTGCTGCAACATGCCAGCCGGAAGGTCGCCTGTCGTGTACCACGCCTGCAGCGCGCCAGGCGCCGGGACGCCGGAGAATCCACGCCCACCAGGCAGGGCCACCGTTCCGTAAGGAAGACTCGTCGACGCCAGCGAGGCAGCGGCAAGATAGAACGGAGCCGCATCGTTGGCCGAGTCGAGCCCGGCGTCAGAAAGTTCGACCTGGGCCCTATTGATTGCCCCTCCGGATTGCGCCACTGACACAATGGCTGCTGTCACGCGTCTCGCTGCGATGTAGTCCCACATCGCGTACACGCCGATCGCCACCGCAATGGTGAGACTGACGAGCAACCACCGCAGGCGGCGTGACGGGAGCGCTGAAACGTCGGCCGGCCACTTCATTTGATCAATCCCTCCGGAGACACGACGAAGGGATGCGGATGTGCTGCCGCACGGATCGCATCGATGGCCGCAGCGGCCATCGCCTGTGATGCCGCCGTGCCCCCCCACGTGCTGCTCAGTTGCTGTATGGTGTGCTCGCGGTCTTTCTCAGCGACGTCGATGACTGGCCGACTGAGGGCCTCGTATTCCTGCGCCGTTCGCCAGTTCAGCAGCGCCGCCGCGAACAGCGCGGCCGCCGCCGGGAGCCAGATCCACAGAGACCGCGCCGGTCGCGCGTGCGCCGACGCTAGTATCCGTGCGCGCAACGACGACGGGGGACCAACAGGCTGCAGTCCCTGCAACCGTCGTTCCAGTCGTTCATCTTCGGAGTCCATCAGCTCAACCTCGTGCGAAGCTTTGCCAGCCCATAGCGGTAGCGACTGGCGACTGTGTTGACCGATTCGCCTGACAGCGCGGCGATCTCGGGAAATGTCCAGCCCTCGAAAATCTTCAAGTGCAGCACCTCGCGTTGATCGGCTGGCAGATCCCGGAGCGCCTGCTCCACGGCAAGGCGATCTTCAAGGGCGGCATCAACCGCCGCCACGACCTCCAGCAATGGTTCGATATCCGCATCGCTGGTGTGGCGCCGCCCACGGACAACGTTGAAACACTCGTTCCGCACGGCGCGCCGTGCATACCCGTCAATCTCGGAAATGGCTCGAAGATCGCGCGCGATGAGCCGCGTGAAAACACGGTGCACGACGTCCTCCGCCTCGTCGGAGCTCGCGAGGATCATCACGGCATAGCGAAACAGCGAAGGCGCGAGACGGTCGTACAGCCGGCCAATCTCGGCCAGCCGGTCATCTTCCGGCTGCTTCGGCATCGGTGCTCAGTGTATGGACACGGGAGAAAGGGAGATCCGTCTCAGGTAGCTCTGAGGTTCCGGGGTTCTGAGGTTCTGTGGTTCTGGTTCTCGGTGCCGGGTTCCTGGTGCAGGGGCCGAGGAGATCGCACCTGCTGCAAGACTGCGCTCTCCGAGATTGCGGAATATGCGTACGATTTCGGCCGTTGGCTCCGAAGTCAGCCACTTTCTGCATGGCATGAACGATGCTGCTCTCAGTGGTTATGGGGGCACGCGACCACCAAGAACTCGATTGCTGGATACTCGCCGACCAGGTTCGCCAGCGAACCTTCGCGATCCTGACGTCGGGCCGCCTATCAGCTCATCAGTGGCTGAACACGCAGTTGGCCAAATCGTCTTCGTCCAGCTGTGCGAACATCGCCGAGGGCTTCTCGCGGTTCAATCCGAAGGAGTTTGCGAGGCATCTGACGTTCGCCAAGGCGTCCTTGAGCGAGACGATTGACCATCTCGCCTCGGCGTTCCGTCCTCATCGTCTATTTGAAGAATACGGAGCCGCCTGGAGGCACCCGGCGAAGCGATCACCGACTGAGGCGGGTCCTGCGCGCGAACGAGGAACCTCGGGAACCCAGAACCAGTACCGCAGAACCCGGAACC
>JBDTNQ010000176.1:0-5203 GCA_039933635.1 Acidobacteriota bacterium | reverse complement strand
AGACTGATATGTGATTCGATCCACCCGATCACATCGTCGAGATTCTGTCGATCAGTGGGACCGTCGTCGAGGTACTGGAGGTATGCCGGTTCGAAGTCATCGAGGGATGGCTGGAAGTTGGCGTTCGCCTCGTTCTGAGCGAAGAGCAGCGTGCAAGCGCCGCACCTGCGGTAGCGCTGTCCGGCCTTCTCGAACGCCGGCCGGCTCCGATCGCTGCCGCAGAGCGGACAGCGCGGTTCGTCGGGTCCGGTCAATCCACCACCACGGGCTGCGGCGGTGTCTCGTAGTAGCAGCCGGTGTCCGAAGACACAACGCGGAGCGACAGCGTGTGGGGCCCTTTCGCGAGTCCCGTCGTTCGCACCGCTCCGATGAAGCCGCTCGGACGATAGGCGGGCTGTTGGAAGTGGGCCGAGACGTCGCCGCGGTCGGTGCCGTAGATCGTCTGGAACAGAGTCTGATCGATCAGCATATCCACGCCGGCCCCGGTGGTCTGTGCGACCGGATCCACCGCCCAGCCCGAGACCTTGACCTCGCCGGCAAGGTGCGGCGGCTCGCCGAAGGGCGGCGTTGCCGCACCGATTCGCTCGACAACGAACAGCGCCTGCGCGGTGCAAGCCGCGATGCCCGCGCTGGCGGGCGATCCGCTCGCGGCTCTGGAAAGGAAGGACGATGGCGGCGCCGCGGAGGTGAGGCGCCTGATGTCGAGCACGACGTAGCGCGGCGTTTCGCCGATGACGTCACCTCGATCCGCCTGCTGTTCCTGCAGGGCAGCCAACGTCGCGGCGCCATTGTCCGCGTAGCCGTAGCGATCGACCAGAATCGCCGCGAACCCCGCGGCCGCGAGCTCGCGCGGCAGTCGTTGGGGAGCCAGTAACCCCGCGGCAAGCTGCAGGCGTGCCTGTTGGTTGTTGAGCGGCGGGTAGCTCCAGCGCAACGTGTGCGAGAGCAGGTACGGCTTGAGGAGGTCGTACGGTTGCATCCGCGCGAAGCCCTCATCGTTCGGGTACGGCCGGAACGGCAGCTCGAAGACCATCGCGTCGGCCGGCAGGTGCGATTCGAGATCGCGGACGAGGTTGCGGAGACTCGCCACCTCGGCCCCGATCTCCTTGTGCGTCGCGTTCACGTTGACGGCCGCCGCACGCTGGTCCGCGAGACCGACGATGGCAATCGAGAGGGCCGTCACGAGACGCCGGGTGCGCGAGCGGATGAGGGAGTCCAGGATGAGAGCCACGGCTGTCAACGAGAAGAACGTGATGAACGGCGAAATCCGGTTGTAGGCGCGGATCTCCGGCGAGATGAGCAGACTGAATAGGCTGCCGAAACCTCCGATGGTCCCGAGCAGGACGGCTGCGAGCGTCAACCGGCTTGCGGCGGTGAGCATCTCATGGCCACGTAGCTTCTGGCCGAGGCGCGGCACGAACAAGAGACCGAGAAGCGCGAGGAACCCAAGCGCGCCGACAAGGCCAAGACGCGAGCTTCTGTTCTCGGTCTCGAGCGGAAACGCCGCGGCGTCCTCTCGTGCGAGCCACGCGCTGAATGGCGGAAACCGATGCCACAACCCAGGGCTCACGAGCTGCCGGATCTTCAGGCCGTAGATTTCCGATTCGGCCACCGTTTTCTCCGCCACCAGCAGAGGCTTGCCGCGCTGTTGCCACGAGTGCAGGCTCGGCGCTAGGTTGAGGATCGTGCCGCCACAGATCAGCGCGACGACGAGCGCCGCAGCGCCAAGCAGGCGAGGTGTCCGGTCCTGAATGAAGCCCACGAGTGAGGCCACGATCAGGAGGAAGCACCCGAAGAACGCGTAGTAGGCGTAGTTGAAAGCGATCAGCGCGCATCCGATGAGCAGCCCGATGAACGGGCGGCCCCAGTACCACCGGTCGGGACGGCCCGAAGCCAGGAACAGCGCGGCGGTGCAGGCGAAGGGGACGAGATAGATGACGAGCCAGAAATGGCCGGTATTGCGATACAGGGCGTACGGCGTGAACGCAAAGAGTGTCCCTGCAACGAGCGCGCTCCCACGCGACACCCCCAGCTTGCTCATGCACCACGTGGCGCTCAGGCCGCTCAGCACGACCATGAGGAACCACGTGAAGTTGATGGCCGTGGAGGGATCGCGGATCACGCGGCTCACGACCCACACGAGGGCCTGATCGGCGTTGGAGTTGGCGGGATATTGCAGCTCGTCCAATCCGAAGGGTGCGCCGACCTTCGGATTGAACCACCACCACCCGTTGTCGACGGTGCTCTTGCTCTGCATGGCCCCGCTCAGGCTGTCCCTGGAAAACCGGAGCGGCACTTTGAAGTCGCGATCCCATCCGCGGAGAAAGACGAACAGCAGAGCGGCGATCAGAAGAGACTGCCCGACGATCATCGCCGCGGGAGTCCAGCGCGCACGTCGGTTGATAGAAACTGCTCCGGAGCGCTGTCCGTGCGGGGGCGCCGTATCCATCACTGCGCGGCATCATCTCATGGCATGAGAGGAAGACACCGGGTGGAACGGCGGCGCCCGATGGCATTGACGCCCAACTGGTCTCATGGGCATTCGGCGTTCTGGATCTACCCATCGGGCCACTCTCAGGTCAGAATCGCGGCCTGCACCATGGCGGACACACGTCCTCGGCGAACTCTGAGCGTCGGCAAAGCGATCGTGATCGGCACGCTCATCGTGGGCACGCTAGACGCCCTGGACGCGATCATCGTGTTCGGGCTGCGCAGCGGCGTGACGCCGGCGCGGATCTTCCGCGGAATTGCGAGCGGACTGCTGGGCAGCGCTGCCGGATCCGGGGGGACACCGGTGGCGCTGCTCGGCGTGATCCTGCACTACACGGTGGCTCTGGGCATCGTGACGACCTACGTGCTCGCGAGCCGCGCGCTGCCGGCGCTGAATCGACGGCCGCTGCTCTACGGCCCCCTCTACGGCATCGCCGCCTATCTGGTCATGAACTTCGTGGTCATCCCCATGTCGGCGATCGGGGTCTTTCCCACCTTCAACGCGTTCGGCACGACGAACGGCGTTCTCATTCACATGTTTGGCGTGGGGCTACCGACCGCGCTCGTCGCCGCACGGATCCGGCCTCGATAGGAGGCCCATGTCTGGTCGCGTGCTCATGTCCGCGGCAGCCACCGTGCTGACGGTGGCGATGGTCTCAGCCATGGGCACAGGCGATGTCGCGTATCCGGCCGACTACCGCGCCTGGCAGCACGTAAAGAGCACGCTCGTTGGTCCCATGAGCAAGGGCTTCGCCGGCAACGGCGGCCTACATCACTTCTACGCGAATCCGGCCGGGATCGTCGGCTATCACACCGGCACCTTCGCGGACGGCACCATGCTCATCGACGACCTGGTGGACTTCACGGCAGACGACGCCGGTGTCTCGCATGAAGGCACACGGCGACGTGTGGCGGTGATGGTGAAGGACAGGAAGCGCTTTGCCGACACCGGTGGATGGGGCTTCGAGATTTTCAAGGGAGACGGACGAGATCCCTCGTTGACCGCCGCGGGCCGCGACGCGTGCTACGCGTGTCACACGACCGCTGGCGCGACGGCCGTGTTCACGAAGTACCGCCCTTGACGCGTGCGCCGATGCGGCGCGACGCGCCCGCGCCGCGGCTCTCCAGGATTGCACGCGCCAACTTCTCGACCGCCTTTCGGATATCCGCCACGTCCACCGCGCCGAAGCCGAGGACGATGGCGTGCGGCTCGACGCCAGGCTCCGTAAAGTACGCGGACAGCGGCATCAGCTCGATCCCCTGGGCGATCGCGGAGCTCGCCAGCCGTTTCATGTCCACGTCATCGGCGACGTCCGCGACCGCATGAAGACCCGCGTGCACCGGTCGCAGTCGCAGCGCGCCCTTGCGCTGACGTGCCACCGCATCCTGCAGCGCTTCGAGGCGCTCGCGACACACCGCACGCGTGCGGCGCAGATGCCGCTCGTAGTGGCCCTCCGCAATGAGGTCCGCTACGACCAGCTGATCGAAGGCGGGCGGATGGACGTCGGCCGCGCGCCGGATGGAGGCAAGGCGCGCGTGCACATCCTCCGGCACGATGAGAAATCCCAGTCGGAGCGCCGGGAACAGCGTCTTGCTGAAGCTGCCGACGTAGACGACGCGCCCGTCGGACGCGAGTCCGTGGAGGCAGGGAATGGGACGGGCCGAGTAGCGATACTCGCTGTCGTAGTCGTCTTCGACAATCCACGCGTCTGCGTCGCGCGCCCAGCGCAGGAGCGCCAACCGGCGAGGCAAACTCATCGCCACGCCGAGCGGGAACTGATGCGAGGGCGTTACATACGCCAGGCGTGGCCGGCCGCGCAGTCGTCCGATCGCCAGGACGTCGATCCCTTCGTCGTCGACGGCCACCGGACAGAGGCGAGCCTGCGCCCTGGCGAACGCGCTCCACGCGCCCGGATATCCCGGATCCTCGACGACGGCGCGGTCGCCAGGTTCGAGCAATGTCTGCGCGACGAGTTCCAGCCCGCGCTGGGCACCGGCGACGATGAAGACCTGCTCCGGTGTGCAGTGCGTGCCGCGCGCCGCCGAGACGTGCACGGCAATCGCCTGGCGCAACGGCCATTGACCGGCGGGATCGCCGTAGTCGAGCTCCGCGATCGTCGTCCGGCGCAGTCGCCTGTTGACCAGCTGGGCCCAGAGGCGGCGCGGGAATCGGTCAAGCGCCGGCACCCCGATGCGAAACGCCCGCGGCGGACCTGACAGACGTTGCGCCGCAGGCGGGAGTGCCGCGAGTGCTTCACCGCGCTTCGACACGGACGGATGAATCGCCGATGCGCGCTCCGCAGGCGTGTTCGCGTGCTGCAGATCGTCGGGCAGCGTGTCGGCGACGAACGTGCCGGACCCATGCCGCGCGGTGACGTAGCCTTCGGCGATCAGTTGCTCGTACGCCAGTAGGGTGGTGGTTCGCGAGACGCGCAGATCGTCGGCCAGCGCGCGCGACGAGAGCAGCCGCGCGCCTGATGACAGCGATCCCTCCAGAATGGCGCGCCGGATCGCCCGGTAGATCTGCGTCTGCAGCCCTTCGGACTGGCGGGGATCGATATGGATGAACGGCGTGGAGGACGCGCGCATGGAAGACGATGGAAGTGGACCTGTCCTGCTCGGCCTTCTCGGGAGAGTGATGATACCAGTTGGGTTAGCCTGCGCTGGACCTGAAGGTCCAGGGCTCCACGGAGAGTCCGGGGCACATCGCCGC
>JBDTNQ010000175.1:0-5344 GCA_039933635.1 Acidobacteriota bacterium | reverse complement strand
AGCGTTGGGGGTGGGGCCCCAACGCAACCAAAGTTTGAGGACAGTCATGATCGTCATGAAATTCGGCGGTACGTCGGTGGCGGACCAGCCAGCAATCGAGCGCCTGATGGGCATTGTGCGAGCCGCGCGTCAGGCAGCGGCCCAGCCCGAGAGCAAGGACTGGCGCGGGCCTGTCGTCGTGGTGTCCGCGCTCGGCGGCGCCACGGACAAGCTGCTCAAGGCGGCGACCGACGCTGGTGACGGCCATTCGCGCGCGGCGATCGAGGTCCTGCGCGCGCTCCGCGTGCGACACCTGGACGTCGCGGGCATCATCGGGCAGTCGGCCGAACGCGCGGCCGTCGACCGTTTTATCAACGAGGAGTTCGATGAGCTCGAGCGCCTCGTCGGGGCCCTGGCGGTGCTGAAGGAAGTGACGCCCCGCTGGCTCGACGTGATTGCAGCCGCGGGCGAGATCCTGAGCAGCCGCATCGTGGCCGCGGCGCTCACGACGCACGGACTGCTGGCGAGTTGGGTGGACGCGCGACAGGTCATTGTGACGGGCGACGAGCACACGGCTGCTCCACCGCTGATGAAGGAAACCGGCATCGCGCTCTCGGCCACTGTCGATCCGATTCTCGCCGACCGGCGCATTCCGGTGCTCGGCGGATTCGTCGGCGCGAATCGCGACGGCGTGACGACGACCCTGGGCCGCGGGGGCTCGGACTACTCGGCAGCGATTGTCGGCGCGTGCCTGGGCTCATCCGAGATTCAAATCTGGACCGACGTGGACGGCATGCTCACGGCCGATCCCCGTCTCGTGAAGGACACGCAGGTCGTGCCGCACATCTCGTTTGGCGAGGCTTCGGAGCTGGCGTACTTCGGCGCCAAGGTGCTTCACCCGGCGACGATTCTGCCAGCTGTTGCCCAGAACATCCCCGTGCGCATCCTCAACTCTCGTCGCCCGCAGGACTCGACCGGCACGCTCATCACGCGCGAACGTCCCGCGTCGAGCCGTCCGCTCACGGCCGTGGCCTCGAAGAAGGGTGTCACCGTTGTCGACATCACCTCGACGCGGATGCTCATGGCGCACGGCTTCCTCGCGCGCATCTTCCACGCCTTCGAACAACACCGCACGGCCGTGGACGTCGTGACGACGTCGGAGGTCAGCGTGTCGGTCACGGTCGACGATGCCCGGCGCCTGCCGGAAATCGCCGCGTCTCTGCGCGAAGTGGCTGACGTCACCCGCGAAGACGCGATGGCGATCATCTGTGCGGTCGGGGACGGCTTGCAGCGCGATCCGGCGTTCGTGACCGAGTTGTTGAAGTCGCTGGGCGGCATTCCCATTCGGATGGTGTCGCAGGCCGCCGCCCGTCGTAACATCACCCTCGTCATCCGCGAGAGCGATCTCGAGCTCGCGCTCGAGCGCGTCCACGAGCGCTTCTTTGGAGTCCCCGCGTGAGAATTCTGCTGATCGGGCACGGTCGGATGGGCAAGCTGATCGAGTCCCTTGCGATGGAGCATGGGTGCGAGATTGCCGCGATTGCGGAAATCGACAACCCGATTGGCCAGGCGCTCGCGGGCGCCGGTGTCGTGGACGTCGCGATCGACTTCTCGCAGCCGGCGGCGGTCGTGACGAATCTCACCGAGTTGGCCGCGCACCGCGTGAGCGTGGTCATCGGCACCACGGGCTGGCAGCAGGAAGAAAGCGCGATGCGGAAGACCGCGAATACCGCCGGTATCGGCGTGCTGGCCGCGGCGAACTTCTCCCTCGGCATGCACGTGTTCGCCGTCGTGGCTGAGGAGGCGGCGAGAAAGTTCGGCGCGCTTGGCAACGTGGGCGCGTGGATTCACGAGTATCACCACGCCGCCAAGCTCGATGCGCCATCCGGCACGGCGCTCATGCTGCAGCGCGTGATGGAGGATGGCGGCTACGCGCGGCCGATCGACATGTCGTCCACGCGCGCGGGTGCGATCCCCGGCACGCACGAGATCGGCTTCGACGGGCCGGCCGAGACGGTCACTTTGACGCACACCGTACGGGATCGATCGGTGTTCGCCCACGGCGCACTGGAGGCCGCGAAATGGCTCAAGGGCCGTCGCGGATGGTTCACGATGCGTGACATGATTAACGGGTGAAAGGGTTGCCATGAGACTGTCTTTTACGGGCCTGGGCACGGCGCTGATTACACCGTTCACGAAGAACGGCTCGGTGGATGAAGGAGCCGTGACGCAGCTCGCCGTCAGACAAGCCGAGGCCGGCGTGCACTTCCTCGTCCCGTGCGGCACGACGGGCGAGGCGCCGACCATGAGCGCTGAGGAGAAGGTGCGGGTGGTCGAACTGGTGGCCAACGCCGTCGAAGGGCGGGCGATGGTGCTCGCGGGCGCCGGTGGCTACGACACGCGTGAGATCATCCGCGCGATTCCGGCCTTCGAACGCGCGGGTGCCCACGGCATCCTGTCCGTGACGCCCTATTACAACAAGCCCACGCAGGACGGCCTGATCCGCCACTACCGCGCGATCGCCGACAGCACGAAGCTCCCGATCATCGTCTACAACGTGCCCGGCCGCACCGGATGCAATGTGGAGCCCACAACGCTCGCGCGGCTGGCCGAGATTCCGAACATCGTGGGCGTCAAGGAAGCGTCCGGCAACATCTCCCAGATGGTCGAGATCTGCCGGATCGTGCCGCCCGAGTTCATCGTGCTCTCGGGCGATGACGCGGTCACGCTGCCGCTGATGGCGATTGGCGGGAAGGGCATCATCTCCGTCGCGGCGAACGAAGTGCCTTCGGAAATGGCGCAGATGGTCGAAGCGGCCGAGCGCGGCGACTTCGTCAGCGCGCGTCGCTGGCACTACGCACTCGCGGCGTTGATGCAGGTGAACTTCGTCGAGTCGAATCCCATTCCCGTCAAGTTTGCGATGGCGGCCATGGGCCTTTGCGAGAACGTGTTCCGCCTGCCGATGGCGCCGCCCTCGCCCGCCGCGGCGCAGAAGATCCTTGGCGTGCTGAAGGAGTTCGGCCTGCCGGTGGTTGCCGACGCCGTGGCCTGAGGCGTTGTGGATTTCGCCCGACAGCTTGCGCTGACGCAACAGATCGTCGACCTCGACTCGACCACGGGACGCGAGGGCGAGGCCGCCGCAGCCGTCGCGGGCGCGCTCCGCGATCTCGGCTATCGCGTGGTCGAACAGCCCGTCTCGAATGGGCGTTTCAACGTCTACGCCTCGCTCGATGCGCCGGTCGTGGTGCTGTCGACACACCTGGATTGCGTCCCACCCTTCTTTCCAAGCCGTCTCGATGGCGATCGGCTGTACGGCCGGGGCACGTGCGATGCCAAGGGCATTGCCGTGGCGCAGATGGCGGCGGCGGAACGGCTGCGCGCCGCCGGCGAACGACGCGTCGCGCTATTGTTCGTTGTCGGCGAGGAACGCGGAAGCGACGGCGCGAAGCTCGCGAACACCATCGCTCCAGGATCACGCTTCCTGATCAACGGCGAGCCCACCGACAACCGGCTTGGTAGCGCCACGCGTGGGTTGTATCGCACGCGGCTGCGCGCGACGGGGCGCGCGGCGCACACGAGTCAGCCCGAGCTGGGGGACTCCGCGATCGAAAAGCTGCTCGACGCGTTGATCAGGCTGCGCACCGTCCAGTGGCCGGTTGATCCGGATCTCGGGACGGCGTATTACACCGTCGGCATGATCAAGGGCGGAGTCGCGCCGAACGTGGTGCCCCCCGAAGCCGAGGCTGAGGTGCTGTTTCGTTCGGTGGGTGAGCACGGACCGCTGCGGCACCTGCTCGATGGCTGCACCGGCACCGGCATCACCGTCGACGAGCTGCTCATCGTGCCGCCCGTGAAGTTGATCACGATGCCCGATCTGCCGACCGCGGTGTTCAACTTCACGACGGACATTCCGTTCCTCGACCACTGGGGCGCGCCGTTGCTCGTCGGCCCTGGATCGGTCACGGTGGCGCACACCGACCACGAGTACGTGGGGCTCAACGACCTGCAGGATGCGGTCGACCTCTACGCGAAGCTCGCCCGACGATTGCTGGACGCGTGATACGCCGGGTCGGAACCTCAGAACCCCGAACCTCCGTGTATAACTAATCCCCATGCCTGGCTACGGTGCACGCTATTGGGCCGAGCGGACTCCGGCCTCTCGTCGTCCCACCTACCCCGCGTTCCGCGGCGACCACCGCGCGGACGTGGTCGTGATCGGAGGGGGACTGGTTGGCGCCACCGCGGCGTACGTGCTCGCGAAGGGGGGACTCGACGTCGTCCTTCTCGAATCCGAAAGGATTGCCGGCGGATCCACAGCGTTGGGTCTGGGGGTCATCCTGCCCGAGCCGGACGCGTGGTTCAGGGAGGTCGAGGCTGCGGCTGGTGTGCGGTTGGCGCGGGCGGCCTGGCAGGACGCGCGTCGCAGCGCCCTGGACATGGCCTCGTTGCTCAAACGTCTCAAGGCGCGGGCGGACCTTACGGCGTCGCCCCTGGTCATCGCAGAGTCGACTGGCACGGACGCGGCGACGTTGAGGCGGGAGCAGGCGGCGCGGAAGGCCGCGGGACTCGATGCGCCGTGGATGACCGCGGCGGCGGCATCGTTGGCCACGGGCACGGCGACGAGCGGCGCGATGCGGTTGCGCGACGGTTTTACCTACGATCCCGTGCGCGCGACGATTGCCCTGATGAAGGCTGCCGCGGGTGCCGGTGCTCGCGTGTTCGAGAAAAGCCCGGTGAAGCGGACACGGTTCACTCGAAAGACCGCAGACGTGCTGACCGCTACGGGATCCATCCGGGCGCGGGGCATTTACGTGGCGACCGGGCGCCCGGGAGCGGTGTTCCGCCAACTGGAGCGCCACGTCACGGACCGGCAGGCGTTCGCGGTCGTGACCGAGCCGCTGTCGGCGGCAATGCGCCGCGAGGCCGGACGCCGGGACGCGGTCGTGCGCGAGACGGAGGCCGGGGGGCATTGGCTGCGGTGGCTGCCCGAAGACCGTGCGCTGTTTGGCGGCGCTGTTTCGGCACCGGTTGGCGGCCGGCAGCTGGACAAGGTGCTCGTCCAGAAGACCGGCCAGCTCATGTATGAGCTATCCGTTCGTTATCCGGCGATCTCCGGCCTTCCTGCTCATTGGGCCTGGCCTGTGCCGGTCATCTCGACCAGCGACGGGCTGCCGTGGATTGGCGCACATCGGAACTATCCCTTTCATTTCTTCGCGATGGCGTTCGGCTGGCACGCCGACGGCCTGGCGTGGTTTGCCGCCAAAGCGGCGCTTCGTCACTTCACCAACGATGCCCAGCGGCAGGACCAGACGTTTGGGTTTCTGCGGTAGGGGGATCTAGACGGTTCTGGGTTCCGAGGTTCTGG
>JBDTNQ010000174.1:0-5473 GCA_039933635.1 Acidobacteriota bacterium | reverse complement strand
CGCGGCCCTTTCAAGGCCGAGACTCGGGTTCGATTCCCGATGGGGACGCCACTTCTCGCTACGCTCGGCGTGGCATCCCACATCGGCACTCAGGCACTCGACCTTCGGCGCGTTGCGCCTCGGTCTTCGGGCACGATTCCCGACTGCCTCGGCCAAGACGCGCACGCGCGAGGAGTGGAGTCGATGGTTTCCGTCGCCCAACGGCGGTCGGGCAGTCTCGCAGCTCAACCGGCATGCAGCATGGTTCCGGGTCCAGGTAGTGGGTTCCGTTGGTCGCTGAGACTGACTGAAGCGTGTCATCATCGGCGCCACTGGAGGCCCGATGAGACGCCTGCTACCCCATCTTGCGATCGCGGTGCTGTGCTTCGGCGTTGGATGGCTGGTCGGACACACGGGCCCTGGGGCGCCTGGCGGCGGCTTCTTTCGGCTCTCCATCGACGCACCGACGGGCGACACCACGATCAAATGCGAAGGCTGTCAGTTCCTCTCGTGGACTGCCGACGGGCACGCGGGCGACCGTCAGCCGACCTTGAACTTCACCTGCAGCGATGGCCACTGTTGGAAGGTCGTCGGGGCTGTCGTCGTCGCGCCACAACCACAACTGATCGCGCAGTCGCGTTCAACGCTGGTCGCACATCCATAGCGGAGAGATCGCGCCAGCAGCCGGCTCAACTCCCGGCACACTGGCGTCAGATGGAAACCGTGGGCCAAGCCGCGGCCGGCTGGAAACTGCGCGAGGCGCCACGAAGCTGAGTGGCCCGGGCCTGAAGCACGGACCTCGGGCGCCCACTTCGCACGAACCTCTCGACGCTTCGCGCGCTCCTCAGAATGCGCCGGCCTACTTGGCGCCGCCCGGCATCGTGGCGCGGCCATGCATCATCATCTGCCCATCCATCTGCATCATGCCGTCGCGCATCGTCTTGTGCTGCTGCACCATCGCCGTGAGCGCTTCCGCGATCGCGTCCACCTTTGCGGCGCCCTTGGCGGCATTCATCGTGGCCACCAGCGCGTCGAGCTTCACGTCCATGGCCTTCATGTCGACCATCATCTTCTGGTGCATGGCCATCATCTGGGCGTCTGACATCATCATCGGCGCCTGCCCGGTCGACGCTTGATGATCCATCTGTCGCGCGGCAGATGCCGACGCCAGTGCGCGGGTGGATGGCGTGGTGGCGACGACGCCAGCAATCACGACGGCCGCTGCGAGGAATCTGAATCGAGTCATGACAATCTGTCTCCCTGAGTGTTGTGTGTATGTGTGAGGTGGCGCCACGGCCGCCCGGCTATTCACGTTCACTCTAGGCCGCGTGGGTGCCAGGGGATGTCCTAAACCGCACAGCCCCCCGGGGACGCGCGTGCTCATCCCGCCAAGCCGGTCTCCTAGATTTCGAAACTCCAGGCGAGGATGCGACTTTGTTTCTGACCTTGCGCCATCCCGATCGTCCGCACCGTGCGGGCGCTCACCTGCCGAAGCGCCGCGTACAGCCGCGTGAGATGTTCGCTGTTGGACACCAACGTCGTGAACCAGCGGCACCGTTCCCGGACGTCCGCGCTCTGAATGATCATCCGCCGCACGAAGGCCAGCTCGCCGCCATCGCACCACAACTCGCCCGGCTGCCCTCCGAAGTTCAGCGTCTGGACGCCAGGGGTCGCGCGTCCCAGATTCCGTGTTTTTCTGCGGGCCGCGGCAGCCGCCTCCTCGGGCGACGCGTGGAACGGCGGATTGCACATCGACGCTGAGAACGTTTCACCTGGCCGGATCACGCCGGTGAAACACTCGGCTGTCAACGTCTGCAGGCGGCACTCGATCAGATCGGCCACGGAGGAGTTGGCGGCCGCCAGCTTCGCGGCCGAACGGTACGCGACGGGATCCGTCTCCGACCCCACAAAGGCCCAGCCGTACTCGCGCGCCCCGATGAGCGGATAGACGCAGTTCGCCCCGACCCCAATGTCCAGCACGGTGACCGATCGTCCGTGGGGAGGCACGGGCGGATCGCCCGTCGCCAACAGATCCGCGAGGTAGTGCACGTAGTCGCTCCGCCCCGGAATCGGCGGACATAAATACCCGGGCGGCACGTCCCACTCCTCCAACCCGTAGCCGTGAATGAGCAGCGCGCGATTCAGGGCCTTCACCGCATCGGGATTCGAGTAGTCGATGGACAGATCGCCGTACGGATTTGGCACCACGAACGGCGCCAGCGTCGGACTGGCGGTGACGAGCTGATCGAAGTCGTATCCGTCCCGGAACCGGTTGCGGGCATGCATCGCGGCCTTGCGCGAGCGACGGATCACGATCGCCGCCGGCTTCCGGGCAGCGTGCGCCCATCGCCGAAGTACTTCTCACTCCGGTAGCGCAGCCACACCCTCAACTCCTGTGGCACCTTCTCGCGCTCGGCCGGGCCCAGCGTCTCGTAAAGCGCGACCGCCTTCTCCCGCTCGCCGCGGCACGCGCGGTTGTTGTGCGCGTCCCAGTACCCGCGGGCCACGCGAATCCGCCGGCACACTTCCTTGATCAATGCCGTTCCCGTGAGCGCCTGACTGTCCCGAACCGGCATCGACCGCGATCCTTTCTGCCGTGAGCGCCAGCGAGAGGGGCGCCAACGTCCGACGACCTGTCGAGCATGCCACGAAAAAGAACATCGCCGGCTCCGCGTGTGCGAAGCCGGCGATGGTGTGCCGAGCGGGACCGCCCGTCCAGCGCGCTAGCCAGCGGTGCGGCGTCGTCCCTCTACTGGCACGTCCCCACCACGTTGGGAGCCGTCAGGGTCGCGGCGGTGTGCCCCGTCCCCTTCGTCCACGTGGCGCCGAACGTCGACAGGCCGGTGCCGATCGAGGCCGTCTGCGTGTATGGCGCGCTCGCGTCAACGCTGCCGAACGTAGCGCCGTTGCGGACGAATCGCACAGACCATCCGCCGGTGTTGTCCGGCGGCGCTGACGACATCGTCACCGAGCACTGACGGGTGTGGCCCAACACCGCGGTCATCGTTACGATGGGCGCGGTGAGCCCGGTCGGCCCACCGGTTCCGGGGTCGATCACCGGCGGGATCACTGACCCGGCAACGTTCACCGTGACGGCCGCGGACGTTCCCGTGTTGCCGGCAGCGTCACGAGCCAGCGCACGAATGACATGCGCGCCGCTTGCCGCGGTGCTCGCGTTCCAGCTGCCCTGATAGGGCGCCGACGCGTCCTCCGAGCCAACCGTCACGCCGTCGACGGTGAACCACACACTCGAAACGCCGACGTTGTCCGAGGCGGTCGCCGAGAGCGCCACCGTTCCGCTCACCGTGCCTCCGGCCGGTCCCGTCAACGACACGCTCGGTGCGGAGGTGTCACCCGGTGGTGGCGGAGCCGAACCGCCCCCCCCCACCCTCATGGCGTACAGGCGACCGGTATCCCACTGACCCGATGGCCCGCCGCTCGGGTTGCCCAGCGGAAATCCGACCAGGTAGAGCGTACTGGTCGTCGCATCGAACGTGACGCCCGAGATGTTCGCCATCGGCACATCGCCGTCCCAGGATCCCGTGATGCCGCGGGGCAACTGCAGCTCCGCCATGCTCGACGGCCGTGTCATCAAGCCCTTGCCGAGGTTGGCCGGATCCCAGATGTGCACTTCCTGCGTGCGGCCGTCGAAATGCAGCGTGCTGTTCTGATACCAGCACTTGCCGGCATTCGGCGTCTGCCCCGTGACGCCGCAGAGCGCGGCGACCGCGACAAAACCCCGGACCGATGGAGTGTCGATCCACGCGGCGTTGTTGTAGTACGAGTCACCCCACACGAACCAGCCCTGGCCCTGCGCGTTCGGGCTGAGCCACTGGGCGCCGGTGTACGGCAGCAGTGTCGGCGGCGTTTGCGGGTTCTCCCGCCGCACACCGGTCGCGCTGGCGTCTCCCCCATCGAAGTAGTTCAACGGGATCGTCTTCCTGACACCTCGTTGATCGGGCGTCGTGTCGAGCAACACCTTGAAGGCGCTCGCGGGAATCTCCGCGCCGTTGCCGTACCCGGCGATGTCCGGAATGCAGATCATCGACGGTCCCATCGCGGACCGGCTCACCTGCTGCGCCAGTGACGTGTAGCCGCCCCAACCGACGACGTAGGGCCCGCAGCCGAGGGCGCCTTGCGCCCACGACGGCACCGCTTGCACGCCACCATAGATCCGCTTCGACGTGACGCCCTGCAGCGACACGGTCTTCACATTGCTGACCGCCCCGTTCGCACCCAGCGTCAGGGTGGAAATGCGGGTGGGATAGTAGGTGTTGGAGTCGCCATAGTCGATCGACGCCGTGACCCAGAGACGCTGCTTGGCTTCCTCCCACCAGATGCCGGTGAAGTCACCGGTGACGCTCGAGATGTTCCACGTCGCCGTTGTCGTGCTCACGCGTTGTCCATAAGCGGACGGCGGCGCGAACTCCTGAAGGATGCCCGTGTGCGTGAGCGACAGGAACCGCAATTGCCCGTTCACGTACCGATGCGTCAATCCACGCATGTAGGACGTGTTCGTACCAAACGTCTGGATTTCATAGGAGCCGAGAAGGGTTAAGTCGGAGGGGGTCAGCAGCGATTGCGCTCCCACGGTCGACGAAGTTGCCAAAGCCGCGAGCGCGAGGAGTGCACAACAGAATTTTCGCATCGGTAGAACTCTCTCTGGCCCAGGCACACGTGGCCTGTGACCTCAAGCTGGTCAGAGATCGCATTCGTACAGACGGCGGCGCGCGAGACGCCTGCCGCTGAGAAACGAATGTGGGGATACGCGATCCGGGAAGGCGGATCGAGCGAATTACACGAACCAGGGGAGGAACTTCGAGACGTGCTCGGAGACCTGGGGAGTGCGTCGCCGAACCCTACGGGGAAGCGTGGGGATCGAGGCTTCGTCAGTGCAAGGAGCGATCCACTCTGGCGGTTGTTTATCTCGGGCCGAACATCCCGCGAAAGCCGCGAACCAGGACTCGATCGCGTAGCAACTACTCACCCACTACGAAATCTTTGGGTGAGTGCACGAAACGCAATCGGATCTGCCGCATGACGCGCAGATTCGTCGCGCGTGTCGCGACGGGGATTTCTCGGGATCGGTCAGCGCCGCAGCAGACGCGCGACCACTGTCCGATCGATTTCACACGGCCGTAACAGAACCGTCATGGCGTCCTTGTACGCCGCTGCCAGACTCCGCCTGTGTCCAATAGCGTTACGCGGTTCTGTCCCCGAACCGGCCCGCACTCGATTTTACGTGGCCGTAACAGCGACGAATCCTTCGCGTAATGCCCGAACCCTACTGTTGCTCTGTGCCGGTCCCGGACCGGCACGTGTGGAGGCGCTGGTGCTCCGTCGATTGATTCCCGCTCTGATCTTCTTAATCACGCTCACATTGCCGTGCGTGGCGCTGGCGCAGGTGACGCCGGCCGCCGGGTACACCCCGCCCGACGACTCACAGTCCATCGGCATTGGCGCCGTGGTCTTCTACGACTACACGTTCACCAAC
>JBDTNQ010000173.1:0-5513 GCA_039933635.1 Acidobacteriota bacterium | reverse complement strand
GCGAGCATCAGGTTCGTCAGGTTCGTGCATGCGACGAGTAACACCAGGCCCACCGCGATGGCCAGTGCCGCCACGAGCGGTTTCAGGATTTGATCGGGCACGCCCATGACGCGTGCCGCCGGCTGGACGTTCCACGAGGTTCGCGTCTGACTGGCCGTCATGACGCCGGCCTGCGGGACGCCCGCCTTCTCTTGTTGCAGGGCCGCATCGAATTGCCGGCCCATAGCTGCGATCTCGGTGTTCGCTTGCGCGAGGGTGCGTCCAGGCGCCAGACGTCCCTGGACGAAGACCCAGCGGTGATCTCGCGAGTTGGCGTCGAAGTTCACGTTGTTCGGTCCGGTGAACGTGCGCGCGGCGGCCAGCGGTTGCCACGTCATCGTGCGCACGAGGCCGCCATTGAACATGCCCGCGAATTCCCGCGGCGCCACGCCGACGACCCGCACGGATTGGCCATTCGTCTTGACGATCTTGCCGATAACATCGTCGGCTCCGCCGAACAGTCGCTGCCACGCGACGTAGGCGATCACGGCGACTGGCGGCGCGCCGGGTTGGTCATCTTCCTGGGTCAGCATTCGTCCGCGCGACGCCGGTACTCCGAGGGTGGAGAAGTAGTCCCCGTCGACCACCTCGCCCCATCCCGAGAGGGTTCCGCCTTCGGCCGCAACCGACTCCACGAGGTAGGTCCAGCCCGTCACGCTGGAGAACGAGGTCTGCTGCTGTCGGAACAGCTGATAGTCGGGCCACGACAGCGTCACGATGGGCCCGCTTCCGAAGGTCGCGCGGCGGATGTTCATGACGCGACCTGCGTCGGACAGGCCGGGCGGTGGACCGAGCGCCGCGTGCACTACCGAGTAGATGGCGGTGACGGCTCCGATCCCGATCGCGAGGGTCAGCACCGAGAAGGCCGTGAACGCTGGTGCCTTGAGCAACCGGCGCCACGCCAACACGAGGTCACGTCCGAGACCGGTCATAGGTCCTCCAGCGGTGACGGGAGATTACCCGCGTCAGGCGCCGGCTGCAATGGGCCCGTCGCAGCGTTTACTTCGCGACGACTCGCGTGAATGTTCTCGTCGCGGCCCACTGACTCGTCTTCTCCTGCAGCGACAGCCGCTCTCCAATCAGCGTGCCCACGGCCTCCAGGCGCCCCGCGTCCCACGGAATCCAGAACCGAAGCGTCTTGCCGTCCCACCGGCCGTCTTGCACGGGACTGACTCCTCCGACCGCGTTCGCGAACGTCCCAGTAACCGTCTCGCCTTTCACCGTCAGATTCAGCACCTCGACGGCCGTCGAACCGCCCGGCCCTGGAAACTCGGTCTTCCATCGGCCCGTCACGTCAGCCGCCGCCGTCATGGCCGCCGCCGTCACGAAAGCCGCCATGAGTAGCCCGCCCACCACCACTCCAAGTCTCTTCATCGCTTTCCTCCCCGGACATCAGACGTGGAACCCGGACGAATGGTTGCCGACGCATAAGTATCTTAGGTGTGACTTGTTCTTATGGAAAAGCATTTTGTTCGAGTCAACCATTCAGATACATTAGTCGTCTATGTCACTGATGGGTCGCCGCAAGCGAGGACCGGAGCTGCTCCAGGGTACGTTGGACGTGCTGATTCTCAAGGCCATCAGCGGCGACGTCCTGCATGGATTCGCCGTGGCCGAGCGGATTCAGCGATTGTCCGATGACGTCCTGCGCGTCGAAGAAGGCGCCCTCTATCCGGCGCTCCATCGGCTCGAGGGCCGTGGCTGTCTCGCAAGCCATTGGGGATTCTCCGCGACCCACCGGCGCGCGAAGTTCTATCGCGTCACGCCGCTGGGCCAGCGGCAGCTCCAGGCCGAGGCGCAGGAGTGGGCCCGCCTGAGCGGTGCTGTGTCGCGGGTCCTTGGGCTGGCGTGATGGCGCCCACTCCCTGGGATCGTTTCTCGTCGGCGATGTTGGCGCTCCGGTTTCGCCTGCGGAGCATGTTCCGGCAGCGCGAGACACGGCGGGAAATCGCAGAGGAACTGCAGTTTCATCTGGATGCGCGAGCCGACGCGGCGCGGGCATCCGGCCTCGTTGCGGACCAGGCGAGGCGCCGCGCGCGGTTGCAGTTCGGAAACGTTCACGCCATCGAAGAGCGCGTGGCGGCGCAGCATCGCTTTGTCTGGTGGTGCGAACTCGGGCGCGACGTCGCGCACGGCTTCCGGTTGTGGCGGCGCACCCCCGTCACGTCGACAATCGCCGTCGTCGTCCTCGCCCTGGGCATCGGCATCAACCTGTGGGCGTTTGCCACCTTGCAGGCGCTGCTCTTCAGTCCCACACCGGGAGTGTCCGCGCCCGATCGCCTGGTCATCGTGGGACGAACGCAACGCGGAGCTGGATTCGATCTGATGTCGTGGCCGAACTTCGTGTCGCTCGCCGAGCGTGCGAATCGCGTCGTGGATCTGTCGGCGTACGCAAGCGCCGCGGTGGCGATCGACTACGAAGGCCGATCTGAACGGGCACGGGCGCAGTTCGTCGACGGACAGTTCTTTCCGCTGCTTGGCGTCGATATCGTGCGCGGGCGCCCATTGCTCGACGCGGACGATCAGCCGGGGGCTCTGGGAGCTGTCGTCAGTGCGGCGTTGTGGAACCGCGCCTTCGGCCCGGATGCGGACCTCTCTCGCGTCACCATTCGCGTCAATCGAACGGTGGTGCCCGTGATTGGCGTGGCAGCCCAGGTATTCCGCGGTGTGGGCGAGGCTGACGCCGTTGACCTGTGGTTGCCGCTGGCCTCAGCGCCGGTCCTCGCGCCGGCGTCGGCCGCGACGCCCGAGGCGCGCGTCGATCGCAGTCTTTCGTGGATGTCGGCGGTCGGGCGCCTGCGGCCGGGCGTGACGATGGCGCAGGGGCGAGCGGTGGTACGGACGATCGGAGAGACCCTGGCGACCGAATTTCCGGCCGAGAACCTGGACGCTGGTCTCACGGCCGAAGCCCTGGCAGGTACCGTCAGCGCTGCCGGGCGTGACCACGTGCGCCAGTTGTGGCGACTGCTCTGGGGCTTTGCCACCCTCGTACTGCTGGTGGTGTGCTGCAACGTCTCCAACCTGTTGCTCTTGCGGGCCGCAGCCCGGATGCCGGAAATGGCATTGCGGTCCGCGCTCGGCGCCGGGCGCATCCGTCTGGTGCGGCAGGTCATCGCCGAGCATGCTGGGTTGGCGTTGGTCGGTGGTGTCGGCGGCGTCACGCTGGCGTCGTTCGGAGCTTCTCTTCTCGCTTCACGGGTGCCGTTGTCGTTGGCCGCCCTCCCACAACAAGGGACCATGATGGATTGGCACGTCCTTGTCGTGGCGGCGGCTCTTGTCGTGGTCGTCGGTCTGCTCGTCAGCCTTCCACCAGCCCTGGCGGCTTCTACGCGCCCGTCTGCGGGGGGCCGCGTTTCGAATCAGTTGCGGCTGCGCATGCTGTTCGCCGCGATCCAGGTGGCGGCGTCGTTCGCGCTGGTCGTCGGCGCATTGCTGTTCGGCCGGTCTCTCCATCGTGCTGCCAGCGTCGACCTCGGCTTCGAACCGCGAGGACTGGTCACGGCCTACTACGATCTCGGGGCGAGTGGGAGCGGGACCAGCGCCGGTTCTGGGATCCCTCAGCAGTGGCTGGAGATGTTGACTCATCAGCCTGGCGTGATCTCCGCCGCGCTCGGCGCCCATGTGCCGCTCACCGGTTCGTCGCTCGGCTTGCCGGTCGACGTTTGGCGCGACGATGGCGGGTCTCCCGAGAAGAGATTGGTTCGCCTGAACGTGCTCACGCCAGGCTTTTTCAAGACACTCGGCACGCCGGTGCTTGAAGGCCGCGAGTTCGCCGCGACTGATGGAACGGCCGCGCCAGCCACCGCTCTCGTCAACGAGACGTGTCGGCGGCAATGCTTTGGCGGGCAGAACCCGATCGGCCGGCGCATTCAACTTTTCCAGGAGACTCAGCCGCGCACGGTGGTCGGGGTCATCGCCGACGCCAAGTACTCGGAGCCGCTCGAGGACGTCCGGCCGACTGTCTACGTGCCCTTTGCCCAGCACGACAGCGCTCGGATGGCGCTGCTCGTACGCACCTCGTTGCCGGCCGATCTGGTCTCACGCTTGCCCGCGCTCGCGCATGCGATCGATCCGGGCGTGCCGCTCTATGACATTCGGACGGTGGAGGACCGGTTCAACCTCGCTTTGTGGCCGGCACGGCTGACCTCGCTGGTCGTCACGGTCTTCGGGGCGGCCGGATTGCTGCTCGCCGTCCTCGGCGTCTACGGCGTGGTGGCTGAATCCACTCGGCAGCGTTCCACGGAGCTCGCGATCAGGATGGCGCTCGGCGCAACACCGCGCTCCGTCCGGAATCTCATTCTTCGACAAGCCGCCTGGCTCCTGCTCATCGGTGGGACGGTCGGAGCTGGCCTGGCTGCAGTGCTGGCGGGACTGGTCCGGAATCAGCTGTACGGCGTCGATCCGATCGATCCCGTGAGTTTCCTGGCAGCCACGCTCCTGCTCGTCGTCGTCTCCGTCGCGGCCTGCTTGATCCCCGCGAGCCGGGCCGCTGCCACAAGTCCTGCGGCGGTGCTCCGAGCCTGATTCGCATGGCGCTCGCACGCTGGCGCTCCTTGCGCCGCGGTTTCACGCTGACACATGTCGCGACCCTCCGAGTCAGCACGCTCCGCCAACCGACCGCCGACTCGACGTTCGCCGTCGCCTCGAGGCCCACGGCGTGTCGCCGGCCTCAGTTCTGCGGACCCTTGATCAGCGCGCTCACCAGCAGGTCGAGCTTGCCGTCCACCTGGTCGAACCGTCGATCGACCTCTCCGAATCGCGCGTTCATGTCCTTCTGTAGATCGTCAATCCGTGTCTCCATCCGGTCGACCTTCGTCTGCAATCGGTCGACCTTCGTCTCCAACTTATCGAACTGCGTGTGTAGCCGGTCGACCTTCGTCTCCAACTTGTCGAACTGCGTCTGTAACCCACCGAACTGCGTCTGTAACCCGCCGAACTGCGTCTGCAACCCGTCGAGCCTCGTGTGCAGGGTGCCGACCTGGAGCGACACGAACTCCCTCATTTCGCCGAAACCGTTTGCGATGTCCATGAAGTCGGCCTCGCCTATTCGCCCGTGCGTGTGAACTGGTTCTTCGCCCGCCATCTCATCCTCCTGCGGCGCGAAAGACGACGACGATGCCATCGTCTTTGCGTCAGCGCAAGAGGAATGGAGCAACGGGCGTGCCGAGCGGAAATGGGCGCGAATCCGAAGGCGTCGCACCGACGCGTTGCAGATTCTGCGATCCGCTCCGACCCGCGACGCAATGAGGGGAAGTCTGCCGACGTATACTCCAGGCATGCGGCCCGCCACGCGCCTCGACGCGATTTCGCTCGAGCCCAATCCGACGGTCGACGCGTACAAGAAAGATATCGATCGTACGTTGCTGCGCGAGAATCTCAAGCTCACGCCGGAGCAGCGCATCCTCAAGCTGCAGGACTTCGTCCGCTTTCTCGTGACGGTGCAGGAGGCTGGACGGAAGGCGACTCGATGACGA
>JBDTNQ010000172.1:0-5530 GCA_039933635.1 Acidobacteriota bacterium | reverse complement strand
AAAGCGTGTGTAGGGGAAACTCTACCGAGGGTTCGAATCCCTCTCTCTCCGCCAACCTCGCTTCGCTACGGTTGGCGCCGCTTCGCCCAAAAAGGGCGTAACCTACCGCCGGCAGCCAATGCGGACTGGGACGCGCGCGTTCTGGAAATCGGCCGACACCCGCACCTTCTGGGTCCCCGTGGTCGCGCTCGCGGCCATCTCGACCGTCGATCCGTTCATCAGGCTCGGTTCGGTCCGCTTCGCGCAGTTGTCGGGTTTTCAAGACGACTTCTTCTACTACCTGACAATCGCCCGCAACCTCGCCGAACACGGGCGCAGCACGTTCGATGGCGTCAGCCTGACGAATGGCTACCATCCACTGTGGGAAGCAGTTCTCACGCTGCTGGCACGGCTCGCGCCGGCCGGGTCCGTCACCTTCGTGGCGCTCCTAATGAGCGTCGTCTTCGGTCTGATCCTTCTGTCGGCCGTGCTCATGCGTCGAATGGCCCTCTCGACCTGGCCGGACGCTCCCGTGAGTGTGGATCTGGGCTCGTTGATCTTCGTGTTCGCCTGCGCGCAGCTCGCGCGAACCGGCATGGAGACGGTCATCGCGATTCCCGCGATCCTGGCCGCGCTCGTCTCCGTGCTCGCGTGCGCGGACGCGCCGTCTCCCCGACGCTACTTCGTCGCAGCCGTGTGCTGCAGCCTGGCGGTTCTCTCCCGAATCGACGCCGCCATCTTCGTCGCGCTGCTGGTCACGATCGCGCTCGCCTTCGGCGCGAAACATCGCGTCGTGCCGGCGGCCCAAGACGCCTTCAAGCCGCGAATCCTGGCCTCGATCGCCCTTGGCGCGCTGCCGCTGGTCGGGTACATCGCAGTCAACTACGCCATCTTCGGCACCCTCATCCCGCAGTCCGGTGCGGCGAAACAGATCCGATCGAGCGCCAGCATCAATGGACGCGTCTGGGAATTCCTGCTGGCGCCGCGGAAGACGCCAAGTGAGTTCGTCTACTTCTTCCTGGTCGGCACGATGCCGTTCGTGCTCGCCGTCGCCGGATGTACCCGCGTCGCCATTCGCCACGTCCCCCCGCGCGCTCGCATCGTCATGCTGTCCCTGGGCGGTTTCACGCTCGTCTACTACGCAGTGCTCTCGGTCATCAGCGACTGGTCGCTCTGGATTTGGTATCTGTATCCGGCCGCGACGGCAGGCGGACCAGGCGCGGTGCTGCTGTTCTCGAGTCTCGAATCACGCCTGCCAAGGCGTCTCCCGCAGCTGACGGCGATCGCGCTCGTGTTGATCGCCGCGGCCGGCGTGATGGGGCGCCGCCCGGCCTCGAATCGGATTCTCGGACTGGGCGTGCAGATAGCGGAGTTCGCAACCACCCACCGGGCCGGTACGCGATGGGTGACATGGCGGGAGCCGCGGGCTTCCTGCTGCCGCAGGGGCTGGTGCAGATGGAAGGCATCGTGAGCCCGCCGCCGCTCCTGGGAATGATTCGTAGCGAAGCGCCGCTGGCCGATGCATTCCAGCGCTTTGGCATCGACTACTACGTCACCACCGGCGTTCGCGACGAGGACGGTTGCACGTCGGCGGAAGAACCGACAACCCGCGTCGCCGGTCTCCACTCGCGACAGATGCGAGGACGCCTGTGCGACAGTCCGCTCGCGACCTTCGACGACTCGAGAGTCCCCGTCTACATCTTCGACGTCAACCCTGGACGCTAGCCGCGGGCACTGCGGCCCCGGACGACGGGGCCCGTCTTGAAGTTCCTATCAGGGAGGTCGATTACATTTCTGATTGGACTGGAGACGCCATGACACTTGATGGACCGGGTTCGCAGAATTTCCACTTTTCGCTCGATCTGACAGCAACCCTCCACGCCAACGTGGGCGACGCGCAGTTGGTCACTGCCGAGGTTGAGGAGAGCCAGCCCCCAGCCGTCGAGGCCACGGCGCCCGTGGCGGAAGAATCCGGTAGCGCCACCGAGCTCGCGGCGCCTCCGGCCTCGTACTGGAGCCTGGCCCACGTTGTCGCTGATGCGCTGACGCTGACGGACGAAGCAACCGTCGAGGCGCCACGCGCGCCCGATGTGAGCGACACGACAGACCACGCCGATCCGCACGCGGCGCAGGTGGCGGCGCCGAGCGAGGCCGACAATTCCCAGGTGGATGCGGCCACCGCGACGCCCACGCATGATGTGATCGCCGAGCCCGCGGGCGATCCAGCAACGCCCGCTGCAGCAGCGCCCGATGACACGGTCACGCCGAGCCTCGTGACCCTGGCCCTGCATCACTACGCGACCATCGACACCCTGGATCTCAGCGGCTCGGCTCCCCTTCGTTCACTGTAGGTTGAACGTATCTGACCGAATCGTGAACCGTGTTCCGCGCGGCAGACTTTGCGACTGGTTGTCGAGCAGCACCGTACCGGCACCACCACCGGCACCAATGGCCGCGCCAATGCCAGCACCCTTCGCGCCACCGACCACGGCGCCGAGAATCGCTCCCACTGCCGCGCCGATGGCGCCGCGCTGGATGGCCTGATCGGATCGATCGCCGTTGTCACGACCCGTTTCAGCCCGGTCGAACGCGATAGTGCGGCCGTTCGGATCACGGATGCTCTCGATCGTGCCCGAGAAGTCACCCACCCTGCCGTCGGCAAGCTTGATGCGCTCGAACGCGAGCGACAGGCCCGCCCGGTTGCTGGCCCGCGTTGGCTCGGCCGTGATGTAGCCCTCGATGATCCCGTTCCTGAACTCCGCGGGTCCATCCGCGACACGCATCGAGACGTAGTCGCCTTCGCGCGCGTCGCGCACGTTGAGCGTCTCGTCGAGCGTCGCGACGAACGCGGTGCCGCTAGGCATGGTGATCCCATCGCGTGAACCGTCATTGCCCGTCGCCCGCCCGCCGTAGCTGCCGGCACGGGCGCGACCGCCCCCGCCGTCGTAAACGTCCCAGTCCGCCGTGTTCGATGTCCGCCGATACACGCTGCGCACGACGACAGGCTGCCGCAGGGCGTCGTTGTACAGGCGCCGCGTGACGCGCAGCGTCTGGCCGTTGTCGAGTGGCTCGAACGTGACGGAGAAGTCCGAGTCGCCACTGCCCGACGTGCTGACCTCGAACTCGCCGGCGCGGGCGATCGCGCGAGTGGTGACGATGCGCCCCGCGGGTCTGGTTTCGGTTCGCGCGCGGCCATCCGCGTCGAACGTCACCTGAGGCCCGGCCGATGACGCCATCGTGACGTGGCCATTGTCCTGCTCGATGGAGATGAACTCAGGTGGTGTCAGGCGGTTCTGCATCTGCCGCGAGATCCGGGTGCGTTCCTGACTCGAGACATCGCGGAGGACGCGGTCGGCGATGACATTGGGAGCATCGCTGCCGGCCGCCGACAGACGGTACGTCCCCCCGTATCGCTCGCCGCCGCGGTCACGCCCGCCGGAGGCGAACTGCGGATTGCGCCAATCCCAATTGACCGAGTACGCAGACGCCAACTGGGTGATCGAGCCTCGCAGCCGCGTCCAGGCCGCGTTGGCCGCCGGACGGAACTGCCCCCCCGACATGGCGTTGTCCAAATCAACCGCATGACGCAGGAAATCGTCCACGTCGTTCCGCCCAGCCTGCGGCCGGCCCGCCCGATCGGCGAGTTCATTCGCCGCCTGGACCAGATCGTCGACCAGATAGAGCGCGTCCTGGGCGTCGTCGACCCTTGGGTTGCCGGTCGCCTGGCCGCGGGGCATCGTCTGTTCGACCGCATTGCGCAGTGCGTTCGCGTCGGAGCGAATTCGAGCCAGAATCTGCGGCACCTGGCGCGTGTTCACGCGGGGCTGGGTCTGCTGGCCGAATTGCGCCGGCGCCGCAAGCAGGGCGCCCGGCAGCAGCGCCATGGCCACCGCCAGCACCGCGCAACCGCGCGCGCGTACGGAAAGTCGAAAAATCGTGTGCATCATGACGAAGTACTCCCGGCAGGAAGTCTTCAAGATCTACGCCAGTATGCAGATTGACGAATGGCAGCCGTATCGTGAACCGGTGCCAAATGTGGAGTCGGCACCGCCGAAAGACGGCATCTCGCGCGAGGCCGCAAGAACAATCAAATCAGCCCGCTCGACAGACCGTATGCTGCGGTTGTGAGCGTGACCGGCAAGGCCCTCTGGTTCATTGAGAGTCATCTCGGCGATGACCTTCCGCTCGACCGCATCGCGGACGCCGTGGGCGTTTCGCCGTTTCACCTGTGTCGAGCGTTTCCTGTCACCACCGCCAGATCCGTGGCCGCGTACGTCCGCGCGCGGCGACTGAGCGAGGCGGCGCGGGCGCTGGCCGCCGGCGCGCCCGACATCCTCACCGTCGCCCTGGACGCGGGGTACGGCTCGCACGAGGCCTTCACACGTGCATTCCGGCAGCAGTTCGAGACGACCCCCGAGGACGTCCGGACACAAGCCACCACCCACCACCTTCCACTGCAGGAGCCGCTGCGTATGAATCCGACAACCAGCCACGCCATCGCAAGACCGAGCATCAGGACGCGCGAGGCCTTCCTCGTCTTCGGTCTGAGCCAGCACTATCAGGCCGGCGGAAACGCCGGTATCCCATCGCAATGGAATCGCTTCGGTCCCCACATCGGGCACATCACGAACGAAGTGCCTGGCGTCTCGTATGGCGTGGTGCACAACGTCGATGCCACCAATAACTTCGACTACCTGTGCGGAGTCGAGGTCACGGAGTTTCCGGCCGAGCCGTCCGAGTTCGCGCGCCTGCGCGTGCCGGCCGGCACGTACGCGGTGTTCGAACACGGCGATCACATCTCGTCGATTCAGGCGACGTTCACGGCCATTTGGGAACGGGGGCTGAAGGAGGCGGGGGTGAAAGCGGCCGATGCGCCGATGTTCGAACGCTACGACGACCGCTTCGATGCGCGGACCGGGCTCGGGGGACTGGAAATCTGGGTGCCGATTCAGGCGTGAGGGACGCCCCCGGCGCGCGAAACGCCGGGATCAGGAAGCCGGGATCAGGGGAAGTAGAGGGACGCCAGGGCGGCGCCAAGAATCACGCCGGCGCCGGCGAGTCCCAGGCCGATGCCGCGAATGACGAGCTCCCCGAGCAGCACGCCGATGTTCCCGCGTGACGCCTGTGCCTGACTGATCGGAAGTGCTTGAGTCGCCATGAGTCCGTCCCGTGTTCGTCAGTGGGTGTAGCCGACCAGTGTCCAGCCGGTGTCACGCAGCCCGGAAGCGAGCGTGGCGTGGTGCGCCAAGGCCGCCGTGGTGTTCGCAAACGTCGAGCCCGGCACGTTTGAGGGACCGACGGGCACGATCGCCACGCTGAAATGACAATCGGCTTCTCGCGCCATATGGCACACCACCCGATCGCGCCCCCGAGCGAATTCCCAGCTCAGGAGTGTGGATGGCGATGACCCTGGTGCACGAGGCGACATGCCATGCGCCTGGTGCAGGACGTGTGCCAGCTTGCCGACATGTGAAAGTTTAGGCAAATGAAGGGAAATCGAAGCTCGAACCGTTGTTCCAGCGGTCAACCGGTCAACTGTTACCGCCAGAAT
>JBDTNQ010000171.1:0-5550 GCA_039933635.1 Acidobacteriota bacterium | reverse complement strand
CGACAGGACGCTGACCAGGTCGTTGATGCCGCTTTGCAGCTGGCCGATCTCGTCGGCGGGCGGATCTGCGCTCACGGCTATCTGCCGCGTCGGGCGCGGAGTTCTTCGAGGAACTCTTCCGGAGGGACGAAGAACGGGTTCTCCTGGAGGATTCCACCGATGATGATCAGCGGGTGCGTCCGCATCACGTCGACGACGACATCAGCACGGAATCTGGTGAGGTCGTACGCGCACACGACGGGATCCTCGAGCGGCACCAGATTGGCACTCGCCTCGTATTGCAGCAGCCCCTCGACACCCGGCCTATCCTCGAGCGCCCACTCCATGTGCGTCACGAAGCGGACCCGCGGAAACCCGTCCTGCGCGCTCCGTTGACGAATGCCGTTCATCAAGCGGCGTGTCCGGTCGTGATCGAAGAAGCCATCGCGCAAATGTGCATCGGCCCACGTACGCAGGTCGAGCCGCCCATCCTCCTGCGCCGCCGCCGCGTCGATACCGATCGTCGCGAGCCGTCGGATGTGGTCTGCGCGCCGGCGCGCATCGATGATGTGAACGGCCTTTTCGCCGGAGTCGAAGCCGTCTTTGATGAACGGGAGCAGGGCCTGATAGTGGTCGTTGGGGCTGTGGAAAAAGGCGCAGATGTGACGGTGCCGGCCCAGGCTGGTTCCGCCGATCCGGATCGGTCCGCCGACCGCCTGCCGGACCGGTGCGTGGCGTAGCGCGTCCTGGTTCCCGTGCTCTGGTTGCGGCTGCGCCACGCCCGAGTCTATCGCATGTCAATCGGCCTCTTGTCTCCAGGCGCCTTCGTCGTGACGCTGTGGTGGGCGAACGTCAGCGCGTTCGGCCCGGGGCTGGCTGTTCGCTCGCGATTGATCCCGTCAGCGTTTGAAGGAAGGCCTCGAGCTGCCCCAATTCTGACGACTCCAGTCGGAGCGGCTGCAGCTCGCTATGTCCCATTGGCGCGATCGGCGCCCGATTGTAGTGATCGAGCACCTCGGCGAGGGTGGCGAACTGTCCGGCATGCATGTACGGCGCCCGCCGGGCCACGTTGCGGAGCGATGGCACCTTGTACGCGCGCTGCAACGCGTGATCCCCGCTGACCATGAAGTCGAGTTCAACGCAGCGGCCGTTCGCATCGCTCCACTGGCTCCGGCAATTGAACTCATCGCGGAGCACGGCAGCGGCGCCCGTCACACGACCATCGTCGAGAGGCTGTCCAGGCCGGGACGGCACGCCGGTATTGTGGAATTCATTGTTCGTGAACACGGGGCCGTTGTGGCACCGGCTGCAGTTCGCCTTGCCGATGAAGAGGCGCAATCCTGCTATTTCGTCGGCCGTCAGGAGCGCGTCGGCAGGACCGCCTTCCGTCAGCGCGCTCACGTATCGGTCGAAGCGCGATGGACCAAACCCGATGCGACGCTCGAACGCGGCAATCGCCTTACCGATGTTCACGAAGACACGAGTCACGTCATCGCGCTGTGCGGCGCTGAGCAGGTACCAGGCGGACGCCGCGTCGGGATTTGCGACCGGTCCCCCTGACTGGGGAACCCGCGAGAGGTCCGGCAGCAAACCAAAGAGCCTCTCGTAGTCTCCCGCGTAGTAGTCCGCGACGACGTGCACGTACTGGGCCCGCGTGCCGCCGTGTTCCACCGGACTTTCCAGCGGGCCGAGTGCCTGCGCCCAGAGACTGTCCTTGCGCCCGTCCCAGAACAGGAACGGCGACCGCGCCGTTGCCGCAATGGGCATCGTGCGTCTGGCAGCCGTGCCGACGCCTCGTCCCAGCGCGATCGCGTCCTGGAAGTCGCGGTCGGGCTGATGACAGGTGCTGCACGCAACCTGTCCGTTCGAGCTGAGGCGCGTGTCGAAGAACAGTCGTCGGCCCAGTTCCGCGGCCCCGGCCTCATCGGCGACGCGATTCGTCGGATCGGCCGGCAACGGTCCGAGCGCGCGCAGGGACATCGACCGCAGTTCACTCAACTGATCGGCCGTCCATCCCGTGCGGCCCGATGCCGCCGGGGTGATCGTCACGGACAGGGTCACAAGCAACGTGGCAAATATGCGCCTGGTCATGGTGCCGGTTCCGATCAGAGCGCGAGGTTGAATGTGACCGTATCGATGCCGCGCGACCCGTCGATCGCCAGCTTGAATTCCCACCAGCCGCCCATATTGAAACGCACACCCTCGATCTCGTAGATGCCGTTGTCCAGGGTGCCGGTCACGCGTGGCCGCGTCGGCAAGCCGTGGCCGTGTTCCGGCATGCCACCGTCAATGGTGATCTGCGCGTGGTCGATGGCTTGACCCTCTGCATCGCGGAGCGTGACCCGCACCGTTTGCATCTGTCGGGGGCGCAGCGGCACGGCAGGCTCCAGCGTCGCCACGTAACGGCCGTTTGCGGAGACACGCGGGCCGAGCCCGAACTCCGTCGCCGGCGGACGCTTCACACCAGCGGCGTGCAGCGTCATCATCCCGGGGCCCCACGCCGCGACGGTGACAGCCACGACCGCGACCGCGACCAGAGCCGCGGCTCGCCCACGCACGGACGATGTTTCCTTATCCTGGTTCGTATTCATCGCTCACTCCTGCAAGCACCGCGGCGCTCGTCGCCGCGTGATGTTGAAGCGTAGCGACCAGGGACGGTTGGGGGATTGAACGCTGAGGCCGGAGTCCTTGAACGAAGCGGCTATGTCAACGAGCCTACCCCCGACTGGGACTGCGGCTGCTCCCGAACGCGCGGCGCCCGGCTCCGGCGGTCCATCGTGTGTTCACTTGGCTCATCATAGGGACAGAGATGGCCGCCGAGTACCAGCAGAGCGTCGAAGAGATTGTCGTGGCGCACGCGACCGACGCGGCGCGCGGCCTGAGCAGCGCCGAGGCGCGCGCGAGACTCGAACGCGACGGTCCGAATCGGCTGGACGCCGACCGTCCGGTTCCGGCGTGGACAAGACTCCTCGCGCAGTTCAAAGACGTGCTGGTGATCCTCCTGCTGGTCGCCACGGCCATTTCCGCCATCCTCTGGTTGTACGAACGTGACTCGCCGCTCCCATACGAAGCGATCGCCATCAGCGCCGTCGTGCTGGTGAACGCGATTATGGGTTACCTGCAGGAACAGCGAGCGGAGTCCGCGATCGCGGCGCTCCAGCAGATGGCGGCGCCGCAGGCCCACGTGATTCGGGACGGTGCCCAGACGACCATTCCTTCCGCCGATGTGGTCCCCGGCGACATTCTGGTCGTCGAGGAAGGCGATGCCGCGGCGGCCGACGCGCGCGTCATCGAGTCCACGGCCTTGAGCATGGCCGAAGCGGCACTCACGGGTGAGAGCCTGCCGGTGGCGAAAGACGTCGACAGGATGTCCGCCGATGCCACCCTCGGCGACCGGACCAACATGATCTACAGCGGCACCTCGGCGACCTACGGACGTGGCCGCGCGGTGGTCGTCGCAACCGGCATGCGAACGGAAATGGGCCGCATTGCCGGCATGCTCGGGCGCGTGCCGGCCGAGCGCACACCGCTGCAGAAGGAGCTCGACTACGTCGGCAAGCTGCTCGGAGCCATCGTGGTCGTGATTGCCGTCGCGATGATCGCGACGATTGTCGTGGTCGAACACGTGCGCGCTCTTCCGGCCCTGTTCGACGTGTTGATCCTTGGCGTGGCCCTCGCCGTGGCGGCCGTCCCCGAGGGACTGCCGGCTGTCGTCACCGCCGTCCTGTCGATCGGGGTGCAGCGAATGGCTCGTCGCCACGCGATCGTGCGTCACCTCAGCGCCGTGGAGACGCTCGGTTCGGCATCGGTGATTGCCTCAGACAAGACCGGCACGCTCACGCGGAACGAAATGACCGTACGCGAGGTGGTGACGGCGACCGGCCGCGTGATGCTCGGCGGAACGGGATACGCGCCTGTTGGTGACATACGGCAGGACGACGGCGGGACGGTGGCCGGCACGCTGCGGGTTGAATTGGAACGCGCGCTGGCTGTGGCGGACCGCGCGAACAATGCGTCGCTGCAGCAGCGCGATGGGCAGTGGACGGTGCAGGGGGATCCGACCGAGGCGGCTCTTATCGTCGCCGCCAGAAAGGCGGGCCTGGAGGCAGACACGCTGAAGAGCCGCTTCGCCCGCGTGGGCGAAGTGCCGTTCTCGTCGGAGCGCAAGTTGATGAGCACGCTGCACACGGATCAGGCGACACGTGGACGTGTCCTGTTGTTCACGAAGGGCGCGCCCGACGTGTTGCTCACCCGATGCGCCCAGGAGATGGTTGGCGACGGACAGCGGCCTTTGACCGAGGTGCGTCGTCGCGAAATTCTCGCTGCGAACGACGCCCTCGCCGGTCGTGCCCTGCGCACGCTCGGCGTCGCGTTCCGCTCGTCCCTCGACGGCACGCTGACGCCGGAAAGCCTGGGCTCGGACGTCGAGCGCGACCTCGTCTTCGCAGGTCTGATCGGCATGATCGATCCACCGCGTGACGAGGCGCGGGACGCGGTGGCCCGCGCGAAGAGTGCCGGCATCCGCCCGGTGGTGATTACAGGCGATCACCCGACAACCGCCGCGGTGATCGCCCAGGAGCTCGGCATCGTCAGCGCCAGGCGCGCGGTGACGGGCGCCGAACTGGAAGGCATGTCCGCCGATGCGCTCGATCGGATCGTGGGCGAGGTGTCGGTGTACGCGCGCGTCAATCCGGAGCACAAGCTGCGGATCGTCGAGGCACTCCAACGTGGCGGAGCCATTGTCGCGATGACCGGTGACGGCGTGAACGACGCACCCGCCCTGAAGACCGCGGACATCGGCGTGGCGATGGGCGTGACCGGGACGGACGTCTCGAAGCAGGCGGCCGACATGGTGCTGACCGATGACAACTTTGCCACCATTGTTGCGGCTATCGAGGAAGGCCGCTCCATCTTCTCCAACATCCGCAAGTTCCTCCGGTACCTCCTGTCGTCGAACATCGGCGAAGTGATGACGATGTTCTTTGGTGTCGTGCTCGCCCGAGCCATTGGGCTCGAGCCGCAGGGTGATACGGTCGTGCTTCCGCTCCTCGCGACGCAGTTGCTCTGGATCAACCTCATCACCGACGGTGCGCCGGCACTCGCGCTGGGTGTCGATCCGGCGGACACCGGGTTGATGGAGCAGCCTCCGCGATCCTCGCGTGAGCGCGTCATCACAGGACGGATGTGGGGTGGCATTCTCTTCGTCGGCGCCGTCATGGCCGCCGGCACGCTGTACGCGCTCGACGCGTCGCTGCCGGGTGGACTGGTGGACGGCGCTGGCACGCTGCGGTATGCCCAGACGATGGCCTTCACCACGCTGATCCTCTTTCAGCTGTTCAACGTGTTCAATGCCCGATCGGACCGCGAAAGCGCCTTTCGTGGTCTGTTCAGCAACAGGTGGCTATGGGCTGCGATCTGCCTCTCCCTCGCGCTGCAGTGCGTGGTCTTGTACACGCCGTTCCTGCAGCGGGCGTTCTCCACGCAGGCCCTGTCTGGCTCGGATTGGCTGTTCTGCACGGCGATCGCCAGCTCGGTTCTGTGGCTTCGTGAGGCGGAAAAGCTACTCTCTCG
>JBDTNQ010000170.1:0-5682 GCA_039933635.1 Acidobacteriota bacterium | reverse complement strand
CTATCGCCCACACGCAACGTGACTGACGACGTAGATCACGGCGAGGACGGAAATCGGAACACCGAGCAGCCAACCGATGACGTATTTGCCCATATGACTCTCTCCTAGAAGCGCACACCAAGACCCGCGTACGCCGTGTGTGCGTTGGTCAGCACGCGGTCGTTCTCCAAGTCCGTGTTCAAGTCGTCATTGACGAAGAGACCTCCAGGATTTCGGAGGGCTCTGACGTATGCGGCTCAGTGCAAGAACGAGGCCCCCTCCGCCCGGGCGGGAGTTCATGCACAAATGCCGTCAGCGGTTCGAACGGGCTGTCAGACACAGGGTTACGGTGAGACCCCGCCTCCCTACAGTTGACCGTGGAGATTCGCTAGCGAGCGTTGATACGCAGCGCAGCATGAAGAAGAATGGCGCGGGTCTTGCTGCTACGGGCCTGCTGGAGGCGCTATGAAGATCGTCGGGATACTACTGATCGTGCTCGGACTCGTCGGTGTGATCTACGGCGGGGTGTCGTGGACCCACCCTGACAAGGTGATTGATGTGGGCCCGATTGAAGTGACGCGGGACAAGAGAGAGTCTCTGCCGATCCCGCCGATCGCCGGTGCGGTCGCGCTCATCGCCGGTGTGGTGATGGTCGTCGCCGGTGGCCGCGGGCGAGGATAACGCGTCTCAGGGCACTGATTCGATCAGGAGGCCGTCGCTTCCGTCCGAGCGGACCAAGAAGCGGTGGCCTCCTGCGCAGCCGAGCTGAATGTCCGTTGGTGACGCGCCTTCGACGAGCACGGCCAGGCGGCGGCCGCAGTCGCTCGCGCGACACGTAAAGAACGCCAGATCTCCCACAACATCCGGTGTCAGTGGACCATCCAGCCGCTGCTTCCACGCTTTCACGCACGGGAAACAGACGTAGTGGCGCGTGTCGGGCGTCGTGTTGAAGTTGTCGCCGCGCTTGTGCGCTCCCACGCCGCTCGTATCGAGAAACGTGAACGCCAGCGGTTCGTCACAATCAGGGCAGGTGAACACGACTCATCGTATCTCGCCGGCGATCAGGCCAGACGCCGCCACCGCACGTGAGCGAGCGCGGCCACCAGTAAGACCCCGCCAATCGTCACCACCGACCACGTCATCATCGCTGAATACAGCTTGCGGCCCAGCAGGTCGAAGATCGTGAAGCCGGTCAAGGCGATTCCGGCGGCCGTCACGATCCGCCAAGGCAATCCCAGCTGCGGGAAGCGATCGACCAACAACACGAACGCGGGCAGCGCGATGAGCAGCACGTAGTCCCAGCCCTGCGGCGAGATCAGCGGCATGAGCAGCAACAGCAGACTCACCTCAAGATAGGCGTCACGACCATCGCGCCGCCGACGCCACCAGACGGCGGCGGCCACCAGTAACGCCGAGAGACTGGTGAGCATCGCGTAGCGCAGAGCCGGGGGCCCGGCGCCGATCCATTTTCCCCAGAAGGCCGCAAACGAGACGTTCTCCGGCAGCAGGAGGTTCGGCGCCGTCGTCTGCGTGACCCCCTCGTACCAGGCGTGCAACTGCGCGAGATTCCCCGCCCATCCGTAGAGCCCCACGGGCAGCAACAATCCCGCCGCGATGACCGCGAGCGCCATCGAGGCCGCCGCCGCGCCGGCGCTGAGCGCCAGCCACGGAATGAGGAGCAAGGCGTACGGCTTCACGAAGACCGCGAGTCCGATCAGCACGCCCGCTGATAACGGTCGATGTCTTTCCACGCGCATCGCGCCTGCAAAGGCGAGAAGGGCCATCAAGACGTTCGCCTGTCCGTTCACCAGTTCCTTCACGATGAACTTGAAGCAGATGGCCAGGGTCCACCAGAACAGGACGCGCGCCGACAGTCGCCGCTCCGGCAGCGCCCGAATCGTCCAGTCGAAGTACCGGCTCAGGAGCACGATCGAGATGAGAAACCAGATCAGCGCCGCGGGCACGAGGGGTATCCGTGCGAACGGCGACATCGCGATGGCGAACGCCGGCCAGTACTTGAACTGGTAATGCCCGTCGTCGGCCCGGTAGAGCGATTCGGCCGCCATCACGCGCGCGCCGGCGGTGCGATAGACCTCGAAGTCCCAGAAGTCGCGGCGCTGCCGCACGGCCACGAACAGCACGCAGCCGATCACCAGTGCAGCGGCATAGCGGAACACGGTGGCCCTGGCCGGCAGTGTGACGAACCTCACCACAGGGTCATCGAGTCGAGAAACAGCTGGCGAAGCGTATCGGCCGTGACGGGTCGTGGAGACAGCTTCGTTACGCGGTGTTGCGGCAGCGTACCTTCGACCAGGCGGTCAACGTCCCGCGCCGTGTAACCGACCGCCGCGAGTCCATTGGGCATGCCGGTCGCACGCATGATGGCAATGATCGCATCGGCGAGCACATCACCAGCATCTTCCGCCTCCACGCCTGCGACGTCGACACCGAGCGCGGCGGCCATCTCGAGATGACGCGCCGGATTGCTGGACGCGGTCCATCGAAACACCGCCGGCGCGTTGAGGACGACCGACATCCCATGCGGGATCAAGGCCTCGTGAACCGGGTATCCGTCGGCGCGGTAGTCGCGGACCAGGCCCGACACGGGGTACGACATCCCGTGACACAGATGCACGCCGGCGTTCCCGAAGCCGACGCCGGCGAACGTCGCCGCGAGGATCATCTCCGAGCGCGCGTGGTCGTTGGACGGATCGCGCATGACGGGCCCGATGTTGCGCGCCATCATCTCGACGGCGCGCGCCGACCAGATATCACTGATGGGGTTCGCGCCCTGATAGGCCGGCCGCAGGTGCGGGGCCGAAGCCGCCTCACGCGCGTCAAACGGCAGCGCCGTGTAGCTCTCGAGCCCGTGACACAGCACGTCGAGCGCACTGCACGCGGCCACCAGCGGCGGCATCGTCCGCGTGTTCTCGGGATCGACGACGCCGATGGACGGTCGCAGCGCGCGATGCGCAATGCCGGTCTTCGCGCCCATCTTCAGATAGTCGAAGATCGCGACGCCGGTGGTTTCGCTGCCCGTCCCCGCGGTCGTCGGCACCGCGATGAGCGGCTTCAACGGGCCGGGGACCGGTTCCGCGCGTCCGATCGGCGCGTTGACGTAGGTCAGCAGATCCGCCGGGTAGGTCGCGTAGAGATTCGCGGCCTTCGCCGTGTCGATCACCGATCCGCCGCCGACGGCGACGTAGCCGTCGAAGTGGCCACGCTGCGCGAACGCGATCGCGTCAGCAAATGACTCATCGGTGGGTTCGGTGCGAACGCGATCGAACGGCACGGCGTCGATACCGGCGTCGGCGAGCGAGGCCAGCACGACGGCTACGGGCGGCAGGGCTGCGAGGCGCGTATCCGTGACCACCATCACCCTGCGGCAGCCCAGGCGCGCGGCGTCCGCGCCGACCTCGCGGGTCATGCCCGGGCCGAACTTGATGGACGACGTGTCCATCGTGAACCCTGTTTCGGAAGGCATCTTCAGGCTACTTGAGGCTTCAGAAGGCTGGCGATAGGCGTCAGTTGGCCCGCGTCGCTTCAAGGTCGAGCGCGAGTTGGAAGTACTCAGGCGCCAGCATGCTCTGCGTGGGCAGGCGGATACCGTTGATGAAGTAGGTCGGCGTGGCGTGAACCTCGAGCGCCGCGCCGTCAGCGATGTCCTGCTTGACGGCGGCCATCTTCGTCGCGGCCTCGCGATCGAAGTCCGACGGACTCAGGCCGAGGATCTTGCTCGCCTGCGCGCGCGCAGCCTCGGGGCTGACGCCCTGGTTTCCGAAGAGCCACGAGGCCATCTCGTCGTACTTGCCCTTATCGCGCGCCACCCGCGCCGCCACGGCCGCCACACACGCCGCTTCGTGGCCGGGGATCGTCTGCTTGATGAACGTGTTGCACGACGTCGACCACACCCAGTCCTTCATCACGAACTTGACGGAGCCGGGCTGCGCGTCATTCATCTTCTTGATGAGGGGCGTGTAGAAGTTCTCCGCCGACCGGCATCCGCCACACTCGTAGTCGTTGAACTTCACGACCACGACCTTCGCACCGTCGGCAGGAATGCCGAGATCCACGCGCGGCTGTTTCGCCCAGGCCTCCTCGAACTGCGCTCGAACATCAGCCGACACGGCCGGCGCGGCCGTCGACGTCACCTCACCCTCGCGCGGAAACCACACAGCCGTCGTGCCGACGCTGGCCAGAAACACCAGCAGGATCGCAAAGACCAGAGGCCGCTTGCGCAACCCGCCGAGATCGGTCGCGAGACGCCCGGGCAACTCGCTCAACGGCACGCCGTCGGTGCGCGACGTCAGGAACAGGATGGCGATGACGCACGCGTAGGTGCCCAGGCAGATTGGACAGCCGACCCGCAAACGCACGTACGACACGTAGCCCAGGAACATCACCACCGGCGCCGCCAGCAGCACGAGCACGAACAGATAGCTCGCCTCGACGCTCTGGCGCTCAGCAGGTTTGGCGAGTAGCGCCACGAGCAGCACGACACCAAACCACAACACGCCGCTGAGCGCGGTGGGCACGCCGGCCAGGGAGCCGTACTTGCTCAGGTACGCGGCGGTGCAATTGAACGTGGCGCTCACATCGCACGGGCTGACGTAGGTGGGGTCCGTCAGCAACCGGTAGTGCACGCGCAGCGCCGCGACGGACAGCGCCAGACCGATGAGGGCCACCCCGACGATGGACCAGCGAATACGGGAAGACATTGGCTCAGATTCTAGACCCAACAGACCGGGTGGCCGACGCCAATGCGCCTACGCCTCAGTGGCGTCGACGAAAAATCAGGGCTCCCGCTCAAGAGACCGGGTGTCGCGCTTCAACACCCCGTCTCCTGAGCTGGCCTTACTGCTACTTCGCGGGGGGCACTTCGTAGAGACGGAACTGCTGAATCGACAGCGGCGGTGCGTTCTCCGTCGTCGCGGTTTGCGTGACGCGCACGAACTTCGCCGTCGTCGGCTTGAACGTGATCATGGTGCGCGCACCTGCGCCCGTGCCCATGGCCACCTGGGTCCACGTCGTGCCGTTCATCGACGTCTCGACCTTGTAGCCGCGCGGATAGCCCAAGTTTGGTGCTCCACCAGCTGGTGCGCCGGCTCCACCACCGGCGCGTCCTTGCAGTGCACCAGGCGCGCCAGCGGCGGGCGCGGCTCCGGCCCCGGGCGCTCCCGCCGGAGGTGCCGCAGCGCGGCCTCCGCCGCCACCGCCCCGACCTGCGCCGGTCGAGTCAAACTGCACTTCGGTCACGGTCGACACCGCGGGCAGCTCGACCTGGAACCACATGCCCGGCACCTGCGGCGCCTGACTGTTCCAGCCGGTGAGGCTCAACGCCGAAGACGCCAGCGCGGCGTTGTGACTCGCCGACGCCTTCCACGTCGCGGCATCCGGTGTGAGGACGCGCGGCATGGTGCGTTCGATCTCCGGCAGCGTCCACATCGCTTTGCGCGCACCCACGTCGGCGCGCACGCGTTTGACGTCGGCCGCCGTGACCATGCCGGCGCTGTTGCCGAAGCTGCTCCGCACGTACGAGGCGACCGACGCGATCCAGTCATCGGCCTGCACGTTGTTGGGGATCATGATCTCCGAGTAGGTCTTCCCGTCGATCGGTCCGGTCATGCCGTACAGCACGGTCTTGATGATGTAGTCGCGATGGCCGTTCACGCGCGGCGATCCCGCGAGCGGCGGCGCCATCGT
>JBDTNQ010000169.1:0-5808 GCA_039933635.1 Acidobacteriota bacterium | reverse complement strand
TTCCTCATGTCGTCGCAGTACCTGCGCGTCGTCCTTTCCGTCGTCGTCCTTAGCGGGACGAGCGGGGACGGTCGCGTGTAGACACACGACGACGACCCCGGCTCGATGAGCCGGGGTTCATGGTGAATTCCTCGGCTGTCCGGCCCCAAACAGTAGGACATCGCCGATGGAACCGGTTATCTACTTCAAACGCGCATTCCTCCCCGAACGGGAAGCCACGGTCTCCGTGCGTTCACGCGCCCTGAACTACGGTCTTGGATGTTTCGCCGGCATTCGCGGCTACAAGACCGACGACGGCCGGCAGGTCCACGTGTTTCGCCTCGATCGCCACGTGCGGCGTCTGGAGCAGTCCGCGCGGATCCTCAGGTTGCGCCTGCCTGGGTCCCCAGCGGAGATGGCCGACGTCATCGTCGAGCTCCTGCGACGAAACGAGATGCGCTGCGACGTCTACGTACGCCCGCTCGTGTTCGCGAATTCCAACGAACTCTCGCCCGTGCTGGATCCTGACACCAGCGAGACGGCCATCTTCTGCCTGCCGATCGGCCGGTACCTGTCGGCAGAACCAATCGATGTGTGCGTCTCGAGCTGGTGGCGCGTGCGCGAAAACGCAATCCCCGCGCGCGCGAAGGCCACCGGCGGGTACCTGAACAGCGCGCTGGCCCGCCGAGAGGCCATGGACGACGGGTATACCGAAGCGATTCTGCTGACCGAGGACGGCCACGTGTCGGAGGGCTCGGCTGAGCACGTGTTCATTGTGCGCGACGGACATCTGATCTCGCCGCCGAGCACGGCCGACAACCTCGACGGCATCACGCGTCAGAGCCTGATCACGCTCGCCCGCGAGGATCTCGACATCCCGTTCGTCGAGCGACCGATCGGCCGCACCGAGCTGTATGTGGCCGACGAAGTCTTTTTGTGCGGGACGGGCGCGGAGATCACGCCTGTGCGTTCAGTCGATCGGCGCACTGTCGGCGACGGCCTCGTCGGGCCAGTTACGCGCCGTCTATCCGAGCGTTTCGAGGCCGTCGTTCGCGGCCGCGTGGCCGCACGGCTCGACTGGCTGACGCCGGTCTGGTAGGAGAGCAGACGCAAAAGGCGAGGTATGCCGAGACAGGATTGAACCGGGGGGACGAGGACTCATCCTTGCGTCCTCGTCCCCTCGTCCCCGGTCCCTCTTGCCCCCGAGTCCTATTTCACCAAGACTCCCCACGGACTTCCGCCCGTGGCGATCTGCTTGTCGACTTTGCCGGTCACGATGTCGACGACCGACACGTTCGCGCCGCCGCCATTTGCCGTGAAGAGCTTCGTGCCTTCAGGATTGATCGCGATCCCCCACGGCCGCTGTCCCACGCCGGTGATCGTCCGCGTCGGCGCGCGCGAGGCGACATCGACCACCGCGATAGCACCCGCCCGGCCGAGGGAAACGTAGAGTGTCTTGTCGTCCGGCGACAGCACCAGGCCCATGGGCCGCGGCGGAATCTCCGTGCCCTCGACCTTTGGTAGTTGCACCGTGGCGACGACGGCGTGCGCGTTCGCATCGATGACCGTCACGCTGCCGGTGTTCTCGTTGCTCACGAATGCGGTGGCGCCGTCCGCCGTGAACACGACGCCGCGGGGACGACTGCCGGTCTTGATGCGCGCCACGACCTTCGCCGAAGTGGTGTCCACGACGGCGACGATGCCGTCGCCTTCCGACGTGACGTACACCTCTTTGCCGCCCGGCCTCGTCTTCACGCCCTCGGGCTCCTCGCCCACTTTCACCCGGTGCTTGACGGCGCCCGTTGCGAGATCGACCATCGACGTCTCCGCGTTGTCCTCGTTGGAGACGTACACCGTCTTCCCGTCCGGCGAGAGATCGAACGACTCCGGATCCTGCCCGCTCTTCAACGTCCGCAGCAGGGTGTGATCCGCCAGATTGACGATGCCAATGCCGTCAGCGGCACGGTCGGGTGGCGGTAACTTGGACTCGTCGACGCCCGGACCGGCGATGGGCGATCCTGACAACGCGACCAGCAGCTGCCCGCCATCGGGCGAGAAGCGGATCCCACGCGGACGTTTGCCGACCGCAATCTTGGTCACGACGCTGCCCGCGTCCGGATCGAGCACGGTGATGTTGCCGCCGGTCTCATCGGACACGTAGAGGCGCACGTTCAGCGGAGGTGGCGGGGCCGGCGCCGCCGGTGGTGGTGGAGTCGCGTTGCCGCACGCGCTGGCCAGGGCCAGGCACGCCATCGTCACACACACGGCCGTTACACGTTTCATGATTGTTCTCTCGCGTTGAATATCTGGAACTATATCGCGGAGGACGGCCGGCCGGATGAAGGACGTCCGCAGGAGACAACCGCCGCGGGCGCCTACTTGTCGGAAATCTTCGTCGGCGCCCGCAGCGTCGGGCCCTTCTTCTTCAATGTCACGGTGAGACGGTCCGACGGCTTCACGCCGTCCGGCAGCGTGTAGGTGATCAGGTACTGACTCGACAAATCGTCGGCCACCTGCTGCAGCGCCTTCGGCATGCCTGTGAGCGCGGCCACTTCCACGCGACGCCCACCCGACTGTTTGGAACCGTCGCCCATCACTTGCGCGCGTCCGGCCATGTCCATCTGGCTGCCGACGCCACCAGCCACGCTGCCGCCGCCCTCCATCGAGACGACGCTCATCATCGCGCGACTGCGACCGAGCTGGTTCAGCACATTCTGCGGCTCCTCGGCACTGACCTGCTGTGTCTCGAGCGCGACGAGCACCATCACGGGGCGCTCGGGCTTGGCCTTCTCGAAATTCTTGGCCATTTCGTAGACCCCTTCGGGCACCATCGTTTGCACCCGCTGCTGGCTGAGGGTCAGCGCGTTGATACCGGCCATGAGCGCGTTGGGGTCGGACGTGAAATCCACCGCGGTGACATTGCGCTGTCCCACCACGATGAGGCTGATTTCGGCATCCTGGTACATGCGCTTGACGAAGTCCGCAAGGCCGGAACGCACGGCGATCATCGGCACGAGCGTTTCCTCGACCATCAGCGCAAGGCGGATCTTGGCGCGCGCCGGCTCGACGGACGTGATGACGCGATCCTTGCCGGCCTCCTTGATCGCAAAATCCTCGGGCACGAGCCCGGGCACAGCCTGTCCCTTGTCATCGACGACCGTGACAAAGACCGTACGTGTCGTGTCAGCCGCGTCTGCCGCGTGAGCGACGGTCAGCGTGCATACAAACAGTCCCAGCACTGCAGTGGAGATCCGTCGTCGCATCACAAACCTCCAGTATCAGACCGCCAGCCTGGCAGTCGCGCCGTGTACATAGGGAGCGGCGAATAGTAGCGCGGAGTAGGTTCAGGATTCAACGTTCACGGTTTGACTCCGGGCGCTAGTTTCATGGAACCCGGAAGCCAGCCCCGAACCCCGGCACCGCGGAACCCAAAACCCCCGTCACTGATGCTCCGGATGCGTGCATCCTTCGAACCTGGACAGGACCATCCGCCCATCGTCGCCTAACTCCTGTCGCAGTCCAACTTCGGTCGTGTAGTAACCCGCAATCGTCATGCCCTTGATGGCCTCGAAGAACGCAATGCCGGCGGGCGCTTCAGGCGCGCTGACGCGGCCATCGGACAATCGCGTCAGGAACTCCGTCTGCTGTTCGGGTGCCGACGCGACGAAGGACCTGCCGAAGAGCGCGCGGCTTCGCGTATCCAGCCACGTCAGACCGCTGATGAAGCGACGGCGGTCCGCGTCGGGCGCGGTGCGCAGGACGACGTCGATGTAGCGGTCCACCTGAAGCGCCTTCGCACCGGGTGTCTCCGTCGCCGGGAGGATCAGATCGGCGAGCACGCCTACCGTTTCGAACTGGTGCGCCGACAGCACCTTCGGCACAAACGCCGAAGCTTCGGACGCCGCCACCATGTGGGCGTGGTCGGCCTGGTCCCGGGCGAATGCCGTCAGTCGGCCTGCCCAGAGCGCCGATGCGGTCGCCGCCATGGCGCGGACCGCCTGCCGCCGATTGATGCCCGTCACAGGTCACCTCGCTTGATCGACGCGGCCAGGTAGTCCGTCGCGCGCCACGACAACGCCAGGATCGTGAGCGTCGGGTTCTTCTCCGTGGCCGTCGGGAAGGCCGACCCGTCGACGACGAAAAGGTTCTTCACGTCGTGCATCTGATTGAAGCTGTTGAGTGCGGAGCGCTTCGGATCCGCGCCCATCCGGCAGGTGCCGTGCTCATGGATGGCCGACCCGTTGTGATCCAGCGCAGCGCGCTGGTAGCCGACCAGCTCGCCGCCGGCCGCCTTGACGATCTCCTCCACCGTGTCGGCCATGTGCTCGGCCATCGTCCGTTCGTTCTCGCCGATACGGTAGTCAATCTTCACGTATGGCACGCCATATCGGTCGACGCCGTTCGCGCCGACCGTGATCCGGTTGTGTGCGTAAGGGAGAACTTCGCCATAGGGGTGGATCTCGAACCAGGCCGGATGCCGGCGTTTGATCTCACGTTTCAGTCCCACGCCAAAGCCCGGAATCTGCTCGCTCCCTCCGTGCGCGCCACCGACGCTCGCGCCGGTATTCCAGAACTGCGCGCCAAAACCCCGGAGGTACGGGCGAGTATGGCCAGCCCGGTGATTGAAGCGGGGCATGTAGATGTGCTCGCCGCTGATCCCGCGATCGTTGCGCGTCGCGGTGCCGGCCAGCACGGGCAGGTAGCCACGCACGTGAAAGCGAATCTGCTCGCACAGGTAACGGCCGACGACGTCCGAACTGTTGCCGATGCCATTCGGGTGCTGGCGCGATTTCGAGTTCAGAAGAATGCGGGTCGAATCGACCGTGCTCGCACCCAGCACGATCACTTTCCCGCGTACTTGCCGCTCCGCGCCGGTCTTGCGGTCGAAGTACTGGACGCCGTTGGCGAGACCAGCGGCGTCGACGAGAATGCGCGCCGCGACGGCATTCGAGCGAATCTCGAGCCGTCCGGTCTCGAGTGCAAACGGCAACAGGTGGTCGGCGGAACAGAAGAACGACGCCGTATCGCAGCCCGACCCGCACGCGCCGCAGTAGTGACACGCCGGGAAACCGCGTGTGGACCGCGTCATGTTCGCGCGCCGGCCGGCCACCATCGGAATGCCAATCGAGGTCGCGCCCTTCTTCAACAGTTGCTCGCCGCATCGGGGCGCGGGCGGCGGCTGCAGAAACGTGCTCCCCGGCAGCGAGTCCGAGTCATCGTCGCCTCCGCAGACGCCAATCAACTGCTCCACCTTGTCGTAGTACGGCGCGATGTCCCGGTACGCGATGGGCCAGGGAATCTCCCATCCGTCGCGCTCGGGTCCCTTGAAGTCGAGATCGGACAAGCGCAGGCTGACCCGGCCCCACACGTTCGTCTTGCCGCCATGTCCCCAGACACGCGTCAAATCGAACGGACGGTTCGGCGCCGTGAAGTAGGGTTGCTCCTTCGTATCCAGGTAGAACGCCGGCGGACCCTCGCCGCGCGCGCGGCGTTCGCGCGCCTCCCACGGGGTCACATGCGTCCAATACTTCGATCGATCGAACTTTTCGCCGGCGTCGAGCAGCAGCACGTCGATGCCCTGCTGCGTCAGATTCCACGCGGCCATCCCCCCGGAGGCCCCGCTGCCAATGATGATGACCGGGTAGACCTTCGGCGGAGCAATGATCTGCATGCGGACCCTCGATGTGGACCGCAGCATCCCACAGCCGGCGGCTTTGAACAACAGATCCCCTACAATGTCCGCACCCACTCGACCACGGCAGGCGGAGGTTCACGTGAACGTCGTCAAGAGCGTCCTCACCGGGCTCGTCGCTGGCGTGCTTGCGCTTG
>JBDTNQ010000168.1:0-5827 GCA_039933635.1 Acidobacteriota bacterium | reverse complement strand
ACCTGTTGGCGGCCGTCGAGCCGAAGGCCGTGCTGTTCCTCGGGAAATGCGGCGGGCTGAAACGCAAGAATCTGCTCGGCGACCTGGTGTTGCCCATCGCGGCGATTCGCGGAGATGGCACGTCGAACGACTATCTGCTGCCCGAGGTACCCGCGCTCCCCGCCTTCAGCCTGCAGCGCGCGGTGTCGACCGTGGTCCGCGACATGGGCCTCGACTACTGGACCGGCACCGTCTACACGACGAACCGGCGCATCTGGGAACACGACGACGCCTTCAAGGAATACCTGCGCAAGACGCGCTCGATGGCCATCGATATGGAAACAGCGACCATCTTCGCCGCGGGTTTCGCCAACAGCATCCCGTCCGGGGCGATCCTGCTCGTGAGCGATCAGCCCATGGTGCCAGAAGGCGTGAAAACCGAAGCGTCAGATCGCCTCGTCACCCAGAATCACGCCGAGCGCCACGTCCTGATCGGGCTCGAAGCGCTGCGGCTGATCCGCCGGCATGGCAAGAGCGTCAAGCATCTGAGATTCGATGAGTAAGAGTCCGGGTGGTGTCGTGCCACACCCGGTCGCTGTGTTTCCTATTTCCTGACGGCTTTCACGCCCCACACGTTGTCGGCGTAGTCCTGAATCGTCCGATCGCTCGAGAAGTAGCCCATTCCGGCGACGTTGAGGATCGCGCGACGTGACCATTCCTCTTCGTCCACGAAGAGCGCGTCGACCGAATCCTGGCAGGCGATGTACGACGCGTAGTCGGCAAGCAGCAGGAAGTGATCGCCGTAGTGCGTGAGCGCGTCCGTGATGGGCGTGAAGCGCTCGGGCGCGTCCACCGAGAAGAAGCCGGTGGCAATCATGTCCAACGTCCGGCGCAGTTCCCCGTTGCCAGCGACAACGGCGGACGGATCATACCCTCGGGCGCGGAGGTCGGCGGCTTCCGCGGCGGTCATGCCGAAGATGAAGACGTTCTCCTTGCCGACCTGTTCGCATATCTCGATATTCGCGCCGTCGAGCGTGCCGATCGTGATGGCGCCGTTGAGCGCCAGTTTCATGTTTCCCGTGCCGGATGCTTCGGTACCGGCAGTCGAAATCTGCTCGGACAGATCGCTCGCGGGAATAATCAGTTCGGCGTTGGACACGCTGTAATCGGGCACGAAGACCACTTTCAGCAAGCCGCTCGACGCCGGGTCGTTGTTGACGACATCCGCGACCGAGTGCACGAGCTTGATGATGAGCTTGGCCATCGCGTAACCAGGCGCCGCCTTGCCGCTGAACACCACGGTTCGGGGCACCAGCGTGGCGCCGTGACCGTCGCGAATCCGGTTGTAGCGCGTGACGACGTGCAGCACGTTCAGCAGCTGGCGCTTGTACTCGTGGAAGCGCTTGACCTGCACGTCGAACAACGACGACGGCTCGACGTCGATGCCGAGTCGATCGTGAATCACGCCGGCCAGGCGGGTCTTCATTTCACGTTTCACGGCGCGGAACTGGCGCCGGAATTCGGCATCGTCGGCCAGCGGCACGAGCGCCTTCAGGCACGAGAGGTCCTTGAGCCACCCGTCGCCGATGTGCGTCGTGATGAGCTTCGAGAGCGACGGGTTGGCCTGGTTCAGCCATCGTCGGGGCGTGATGCCGTTCGTGATGTTGACGATCTTCCCCGGCGTGATGCGGTCGAAGTCCGCGAAGATCGTCTGCTTCATCAGGTCGGTGTGAATGCGCGAGACGCCGTTCACCTTATGGCTACCGATGATGGCCAGGTGCGCCATGCGCAGGCGGCGGTCGCCGCTTTCGTCGACGATCGACAGGCGGCGCAGGAGATCGACGTCACCGGGGTACCGATGGCGCACCACTTCGAGAAACCGCTGGTTGATCTCGTAGATGATCTGCAGGTGCCGCGGCAGCACGCGCTCGAACATGCTGACCGGCCACGTCTCGAGAGCCTCGGGCATCAGCGTGTGGTTCGTGTAGGAGAAGGTCGCGGTCGTGATCGCCCACGCGCGATCCCAGTCCAGCCGATAGAGGTCCACGAGCACGCGCATCAGCTCGGGAATCGCAATCGTGGGATGCGTGTCGTTGAGCTGAATGGCCACCTTCGACGGCAACTCGTCGAGTGTCTTGTGGTACCCGCTGAAGCGGCGGAGGATATCCTGCAGCGACGCCGACACGAAGAAATACTGCTGTTTCAGCCGCAGTTCCTTGCCTTTCGGCGTTGAGTCATCGGGGTAGAGGACCTTGGACAGGTTCTCGGACTGGTTCTTCTCCTCCACCGCCTTGAAGTAGTTGCCGGCGTTGAAGTCCTTCAGGTTGAAGTCACGCGACGCCTTCGCGGACCACAGACGCATGTTGTTGACCGTCGGCGTGTCGTAGCCCGGCACCGGCGTATCGAACGCCATCGCCATCACGTCGTCCGTGTCGACCCAGTGAAATCGCGGCACGCCGAGTTCGTCCCGGAACTCGACGACACGCCCGCCGAATTTGACGGGAAAACTGACCTCCGGACGCGAGAACTCCCAGGGGTTGCCGTCGCGGAGCCAGTTGTCCGGGTACTCCACCTGATAGCCGTGCTCGATCCGCTGATGGAACATGCCGTATTCGTAGCGGATGCCGTAGCCGTAGCCCGGCAGCGACAACGTCGCCATCGAATCGAGGAAGCAGGCGGCCAGGCGGCCGAGTCCGCCGTTGCCGAGCGCGGCATCGCGTTCGAGTTCGCGAATGCGCTCGAGGCTCAGTTCCATGTCCGACAACGCTTCGCGGCACTCCTCGTAGAAGCCCATGTTCAGCAGGCTGTTCGACAGCAGCCGCCCCGTCAGGAACTCCATCGAAAAGTAGTAGACGCGCTTCGCGTCCGATCGGTAATAGCTGCGCATGGTTTCCATCCAGCGCTCGATCAGACGCTCACGGACGGTGTACGCCGTGCTGTTCAGCCAGTCGCGGTTCGTGGCGGTGATGGGATCCTTGCCGAGGGAGTAGATCAGCCGGTTCGCCAGGGAGCGACGAAGGGACTCGCGGTCGTTGCCGAGCTTGTCGTAGGTAAATGTGTGACTGAGCGACGACGGCATGGAACCTCCCGGGCGAACCCGTAGCAATGGATGGGTAATCGGCCGCGCGCAGACTGGCGTGACCCGGTCGACTGGGTCGGACCTATGGGGACGGATCCAACCGACGCGGACGCCTGGGACCGGCCGCGACAGTCAGAGGATACCTCAGGCGGCGCGCCGATTCAGCGCTCAGGCGTCGGGCCGGAGGCGCGACGGCCGAGGCGGCGACAAGAATGCACGTCCTGGCTTGGCAGGCGTTGGCTGCTGATGGTACTGTCGCGCCTTCCTCGTGGGATTTTCCGCTATCGACTACGTCGTGCTGCTGGCGTACCTGGCAGGCATCACGGCATTCGGCACGAGGTTCCGGCACGGCCAGCACACCGTCAGGGACTATTTCCTCGGCAGCCGCACCACCTCGTGGTGGATCATCTCGCTGTCCATCGTCGCGACCGAGACCAGCACCCTGACGCTCATCGGCGTACCGGCGCTCGTCTATGGCGCGTCCGCGCGGCCGGAACTGGGGGGGTCGCTCACCTACATTCAAGTGGTGATCGGATATCTCTTCGGGCGCGTGATCATCAGCGCGCTGCTGCTGCCGGCGTATTTCGCGCGTGAGATGCTGACGGCCTACTCCCTCCTCGATCGACGCTTCGGGGCGGGGACCAAGCACTTCGCGGCCTCGCTGTTCCTCGTGATGCGCGCCCTGGCCGAAGGCGTCCGCGTGTTTGCGGCGTCGCTCGTGCTGAGCGCCGTGCTCTCGACGAGTGTCGCTGGCGTGCCCCACCTGTGGCTCTGGTCGATCGTCATCGTGGGCCTGCTGACGCTCGTCTACACGTTCGAAGGCGGGATCGGCGCGGTGATCTGGACGGATGTGATCCAGTTCGCCATCTACATCGGCGGCTCGCTGCTGGCCGGCTACGAGTTGCTGCGGCTGACGCCCGGCGGGTGGGCGGCGATCATCGCGAGCGCCGGCGCCGCCGGCAAGCTCCAGGTCGTCTCGTTTTCCTGGGATTTGCGCCTGCCCTTCACCTTCTGGGCGGGTCTCGTCGGCGGCGCGTGCCTGACGACGGCCAGCCACGGCACGGACCAGTTACTCGTGCAGCGGCTGCTGACGTGCCGCAACCTGCGCGACAGTCAACGCGCGCTCATGATGAGCGGCGTCATTGTCCTGTTGCAGTTCATCCTCTTTCTGACGATTGGTCTGATGCTCTTCGGCTACTACCAGACGGTGGCGGTCCCCATTCTGACGAGCAACGACGAGATTTTCCCGACCTTCATCGTTCAGCACCTGCCGCACGGGATTTCAGGGCTGGTCATCGCGGCCATCTTTGCGGCGGCAATGTCGAACTTGAGCGGCTCGCTGAATTCGCTGGCGTCCACAACGGTGATCGATTTCTACCAGCCCCTGGTGGCTCCCCATGCCAGCGATGCACACCTCCTGCGCGTTTCGCGATGGGTCACGGCAGCGTGGGGCGTGGCGCTGATCGGCATCGCGGTCGTCGCGCGCCGCTGGGGATCCGTCTTTACGTCCGGTCTGACGATCGCGTCACTCGTCTACGGCCCGATGCTCGGCGCCTTCATGCTGGGCGTCCTGACCCGTCGTACGAATCAACGCGGCATCATGCTCGGAATGGCGATGTCCCTCGGCTGCATGGTCCTGATCAAGGCGTACACGCCGCTCGCCTGGACGTGGTACGTCCTGGTCGGAGCGATCGTGTGCAGTGCGGTCGGCTACGCCGCCAGCCGTGCAATGCCCCAGGCCGGTACCGAGGAGTCACGGCGGGGTTGAGGCCGGCGACGCGCCCGCGGTCGGAGGATTGCACGTCCGGTCTGCGCTCGGCGCCCGCGAGTGCCGCACTTGAAACCTGGCCGATGGTCTCGGGCCGTCAGACCCGTCGACTCGGTTGCCGATGGGGATGCGTGCAAATGGGCGTTGGTTTCTGTCACACCGAACCGGCGTGTCAGGGGCGCGCGAACTTGTGAACGGTCGAATTGATGGTATCGGCCACATAGATGTCCCCATTGGGCGCGAGCGCAAGCATGTGGCCTTCGCCGATCAGGCCGTCGCCCCGGCCCGCCTTACCCATGTAGCCGAGCACAGTCCCGTTCGCGTCGATCCGCTGAATCATGCCGTCGTTGCCGGTGGCAATCCACATGGTCCCGTCACGATCGAGCACGAGGCCGTAGACGCGATTCTGCATCTGAATGTCTCGAACCGGCGTGCCGTCCGGCCGGAAGACCCGGATCCGCATGACGTCCCGGTCCGCGACGTACACGAGGCCGTCGCGATCGGTGACGATGGCGTGGGGACTCGAACGCTGCCCCTCCGCGTAGGCCAGGCTCCAGGTAGCGATGAAACGGCCCGCGCGATCGAATCGGATGACGCGCGGATCGGGCGCGCCGTTCTCTCCCTGCGCGACGAAGATATCGCCGTTCGCGGCAATGGCGACGTCCGCCGGCGTGTTGAAGAGCGGCGTCCGTGCGGCGTCCGCGCCGCTGCCAAGGACGCCGTTGGTGCCCAGCGTCATCAGGACATCGCCACGCGGGCTGAGCTTCGTGACCGTGTGCGCGCCGGAGTCCACGGTCCAGATGTTGTTGTCCGCGTCGATGCGCACACTGTGCGCGCGGGTGTCGGTCCCCTCACGAAGATCACGCACATATTGACCGTGATCGTCGAACTCCACGAGTGGCTGGGCCGATCGCTGGTGTACGAACACGTGGCCCCTCGAATCCACCGCCACGGCCGCCACGACGGCAAACACGCGGCCCTCGGGCAGCGTCAGCGGACGC
>JBDTNQ010000167.1:0-5866 GCA_039933635.1 Acidobacteriota bacterium | reverse complement strand
GCGGTGGACGTGAAGGGCCGCCGCATCAGGAAAAGCGTGTACGGTTCGACAAAACAACAAGTTCAGACGAGACTCCGCCGGCTCAACGAGGACACGGCTGGAGGCATCTGTATCTCGCCAGCCAGCACCACCGTCCGAGAGTTTCTGACCACTTGGCTCGACACCTACGCCAAGCCTCGGCTGAAATCCCGCGTGCTCGAAGAATACCGACAGACCATCGGGAATCACATCAATCCCGGTCTGGGGCACATCCGACTTAAGCAGCTAACTGCCCACGCAATTCAGTCCTGGCTCAACAAAAAATCCGAAAGTGGCTTGGCCGCGGCGACAGTGCGCAACCTGTTCGCCATTCTGCGAACGGCCTTGAGAGACGCGATGCGCTTTGAAATCATTTCGCGTGACCCAACCCGAGCCGTCCGGTCACCACGAGTGCCGCGTTACACGCCGCGTTTCCTTTCGGCTTCGAATGCACAGACGTTCTTGGCGGAGTGTGCTGGCAGGCGGCTGGGTCCTCTATTCGCCGTCACCCTAGCCCTCGGCTTGCGAATTGGCGAAGCCCTGGCCCTAAAGTGGTCCGCTGTAAATTTGGAAACGAACACCGTCGCCATTGTCGCCACGTTGTCGCGAACGAAGCGGAAAGGGTTCGTTTTTGGCGAACCCAAGAGCAAGGCCAGCAGGCGCGTCTTGGACCTGCCCGAAATCGCCCGCCAGATTCTTGCAAGGCAGTGGGACGCGCAGGCTGCGGAGCGAGTCGTCGTAGGACCAGCGTGGGAGGATCACGGGCTTGTGTTCTCGACCCCAGTCGGGACGCCTCTCGATCATTCCAACGTGACGAAAGAGTTCAAGCGAACCCTCAAGTCAGCCGGACTGGCGGACATGCGTCTGCACGACCTCCGACACACGAATGCCTCGATCCTCGTGGGGCAAGGCGTCCACCTGAAAGTTGTCCAGGACTTGCTGGGCCACAGCCAAATCAGCGTCACGGCTGATACCTACGCGCACATCGGCAAGCCGCAGCGTCAGGCAGCTGCAGCGAGCATGGATCGTGCGCTAGGTGTGTCGGTTTGTCCGCCAGCGTCCGCGGCTGTAGGGGTCAGCGAAGGGGTCAAAGAGGGGCTAGACGGCCCCTCGGCAGACGAGTTCTTGCAGATTTCCTGGGAAAGTCTGGTGAGCCCGCTCGGAATCGAACCGAGAACCAACAGATTAAGAGTCTGCTGCTCTACCAATTGAGCTACGGGCCCACGAAGGGGTGATCAACCTGCGCCGTGCCGAGTGTTGGTGCGCCCGGCAGGATTCGAACCTGCGACCTTTGGCTTCGGAGGCCAACGCTCTAATCCAGCTGAGCTACGGGCGCGCACGGCCTCGGCCAATACCGGCAGCGCGTCGTCCTGCGACCACCAGCATCTTCCACACTCCGAAGCGGTCGAACCACCGTTCCGGAATTGGTGCGCCCGGAGGGACTTGAACCCCCAGCCTACGGGTTCGAAGCCCGGCGCTCTATCCAATTGAGCTACGGGCGCACAGCCGCTAAATCTATCACACACCGTCGCGAATCCACCCCCACCAACATCCCGGTATCCTCGCCCGTCTGTATCAACGATGAACGGGCAGCCGCTGGTCCACGCCCTCGATACGCTCAGTCCGGCCGACCACCACGACCGCCTGGCGACGCTCTTCGACGCCCATTACGATCGCCTCCATCGCCTCGCCCGTCGACTCACGCCGAACGCCGACGATGCGAAGGACCTGGTGCAGGAGACATTCCTGCGCACTGCCCGTCGGATGACGTCCATGCCGGACGGCTTCGCGCGCGAGGAGGCGTGGCTCGTCCGTGTACTCGTCAACATCCGGCGTGATCAATGGCGCCAGGCCGCCACCCGTCGACGACACGACGAGATCCACCAGCCGCCCGCGCTGGCGACGCGCAGCGACGAGTCAGCCGTCATCGCGCGCGCGACGGTGTGGCACGCGCTCGACGCTCTCACGCCACGCCGCCGCGCCGTCATCGTCCTCCACGAGCTCGACGACATGCCGGTACCGGCCATCGCGTCACTGCTCGGCATCACCGCCGTCACGGTGCGATGGCATCTGTCCTTCGGACGCCGCGAGCTGGCACGCGCGCTGGGCGTCCCATCGAGGAGCACCCAATGACCACACTGCAGGATCGTCTCCGTGACGCCGATCCGATCCGCTTCGCGCCTGACCAGACTGACGACCGCATCGTCGCCAGGCAAAGAGTCCTCGCGGCGAGCCGCGCGGAGGCAGCGGAGATCGAGCGGCCGCGGCTGGGCCGCCGGCACGCGGCATTGGCCGTCGCGTGTCTCGCCGTTGCGGGTGCGCTTGTCGGATCGCAGATCTGGCCGCGGGGCGGCACCGCGCTCCAGGCCGCCGTCCAGTTCGAAGCACGCCTGGCAGAGTCGCAGCCGGGAGGCGACCTCAGAGGTGCCCGAATCACGCACACGGCGGAGTCCACCTACCTGCACCGGGACGTCATCGTGTCGAACGGCGACGTCGCAGACGCTCGCGTGGTTCCGGGTGCGGACGCCGATCACTTTGGCGTCCGCGTGGAGTTCACGCCCGCCGGCGCACAGAAGATGCGCGATGCTACGTCGAGTCACCTCGGCCAGCCGATCGCCATCCTGATCGACGGCGACGTCGTGGCCGCACCGATCCTGCGCAGCCCGATCGACACAACCGCGTTGATCAGCGGCAACTACACGGAAGCCGAAGCCGAACGCATTGCGACCGGGATCCTGAAGTTCTAGGTGCGCAGTTCCCTCTCCATGAACACCGCGTCCGGAAACGGGTTGTAGCAGTACGGCGGCACTTCTCGAAATCCCAGCCCGCCATAAAGCGCGCGCGCGGCCGTCATCGTGGCCAACGTGTCGAGTCGCGTGACGCGATAGCCCCTGGCGCGCCCACATGCAACTGCAGTCAGCGCGAGATGCCGTCCCACGTCGGCCCCTCGCGCCGAGGGCCGGACGTACAACCGCTTCATCTCGCAGACGTCCGCCTCGAGCGGCCGGACGGCAACACAGCCCACGGCCTCGGCCGCGACGGCCAGAAAGATCCCGCCTCGGCTAACCGCGTACTCTCCCGGTAGATTCGCGAGCTCCTGCTCAAAACCCTGAAATCCGAGGTCGATGCCGATCGACTCGGCGTATTCCTGGAACAACCGGCGCACGACCGGCATCTCGTCGTCTTCGGCGGCCCGGAACGTGTAGAGCGACGACACGGTGAACGCAGCATAGCCCGGCCCCACATGTCACGATAGCGGGAACGGATGACACCGGGCCTGCATCCAATCCTTCAGACCGCCATGCCGACACGCGCCCTTTCGCCCGCATCCCCCGATGAATCCGATGAACGCCTGCTCGTCCGGATTGGCGAGGCCGATCACCGCGCATTCGAGACGTTGATGCGGCGGCACAACGCCCGGCTGTTCCGGGTGGCGCGGGCGATCCTCAGGGACGACGAGAGCGCCGAGGACGTCCTGCAGGAGGCCTACCTCGATGCCTATCGACGCGTCGGCACCTTCCGCGGCCAAGCCTCCGTCGCCACGTGGCTCACGAAGATCGTCATCAACCGCGCGCTGATGCACCTGCGCAAGCACCGCCGCGATCGCGTCGTCGTGCCCTTCGACGGACACACCAGCAACGAGAAGCCGATGGAGTCCCACATGGCCGACGACCGGATCGAATCACCAAGCGACGCGACGCTGCGGGCCGAGGTGCGCCGCCTCATCGAGCACCGGCTGGATGACCTGCCCGTCGCGTTTCGCACGGTGTTCGTCCTGCGCGAGGTCGAAGACCTGAGCGTTGACGAGACGGCCGCGTGCCTGGATATCCCACCCGCCACCGTCCGCTCGCGTTTGTTCCGCGCACGCACCCTGCTCCGCGCGGCCCTCACCCAGGACCTGGACCACGCCACGACGAACATCTTCCGGTTCGACGGCACGCGCTGCGACCGGATCGTATCGCGCGTCCTGGACCGGGTGTCGCAATCCGCCCCGGCCACCCGGCCGTAGGTATCTGAGAACACGCGCCCGTCGCTCCGCGGGGCCCTGGACCTGAAGGTCCAGGGCTCCAAAGGAGAGCCCCGGACCTTCAGGTCCGGGGTACCCGCATGTTCATCGTCGCTCGGCGGACGCCGGGAACGCCACCCGTGGCGCCTGCATCCAATGAGCATGGGTTCGTGCGCATTGCGCAACGGCTCAACCGTTACCGTCACCGTTCACTTCCAGGGGGATTTCATGAAGTTGTCACGCACCATCATTGCGGCCGCGTTCATCGCCGCCACTGCCTCACTGCACGCTCAGTCCATCAACGACGCCCAGATCGCCTCCATCGTCGTCACGGCCAACCAGGTCGACATCGACGCCGGCAACCTCGCCGAGAAGATGGGCTCAACGGCCGACGTGAAGGCCTTCGGCAAGCAGATGGTCACGGACCACACGGGCGTCAACAAGTCCGCCGTGGACCTGGTCACCAAGCTCAAGGTCACGCCCGAGGACAACGCGACGAGCATGAGTCTGAAAGACGGCGGCGCGAAGAACGTGGCCAACCTGAAGACGCTCAAGGGCAAGGCGTTCGACAAGGCCTACATCGACCACGAAGTGGCGTATCACCAGCAGGTGCTCGACGCGGTCGACAAGGTGCTGATTCCGAACGCGAAGAACGAGGAGCTGAAGGCGCTGCTCGTGAAGGTGCGTCCGGCGTTCGTCGCCCACCTCGATCACGCGAAGCACGTGCAGGAGATGGTCAGCAAGTAATGGCTTCCGGCATCCGCGCGGGCGCGCTCCTCGCCCTCGCGGTGTGCGGACTGATGGGCTGTGGTCACCCTGCGAGGCCACAGCCCGTCACGCACACCGTGACGATCGACGCGGTGCACTTTCAGCCGGCAACGATCACGGTCCGCGTCGGTGACACGGTGGTGTGGGTGAACAAGGATCCATTCCCGCACACCGTCACGGCCGCCTCGGGCAACCTGAGCTCTCCGGACATCGGCGCGTCAGACAGCTGGCGCTGGACTGCGACCTCGGCGGGCGATCTGCCCTACGTCTGCAAGTACCATCCGACGATGACGGGAACGGTTACCGTCGCCCCTTGATGACGCCGGCGGCGACGTCCGGGCAGTCGGTGAACATCCCGTCCACACCCAGGTTCACGAACTGACGCACTTCAGCGGCCATATCTCCGTGGTAGCTGGAGGGCAGGAAGTCCGGTTCGCGCCGCAGTGTCCACACGTGCACGAAGAGATGCGCCGCGTGCGCGTCGCGGACGAGGGACGTCGGCACTTCAACGCGCCCTTCCCCATCAACCGGCACCAGCAACTTCTTCTCCGCACCCAGCCCGTCCGCATACGTCGCGATCTCGGAAAGCTGCGCGGGCGTGACGTCGGCGGCAGACTGCACGAGCCGAACCAGCCGTGCGGACGTGCGCGTCCTCATGTACTGCAGGCTCGATGCCTCGAAGGACTGGATGAAGACCGGCGACGCCTTCTCCGTGAGGCCATGGGTCTTCAGCGCCGCCAGCAGGCGATCCTCGAGCGGCAAACCCAGGTTCCTGAAATAGGTCGGGTGTTTGGTTTCGGGATACACGCCGATGGCGCGACCGGTCTCGCGTGACCTGGCGGTAGCGAGATCCAGCACCTCGTCGAGCGTCGGGATGCTGAACTGACCGTCGTAGTCATGCGATCGAAACCTCAGCCGTTCGCGCGCGCGGAGCGTCTTCACTTCGGCCAGCGTGAAGTCCTCGACGAACCAGCCGGTGATGCCCTTGCCGTCCACCTGCTTCGTCGCTTTCCGATCTGGAAACTTCGACGCGACGTCCGTCGTCTCGCCAATCTCGTTCTCGTGCCGCGCGAT
>JBDTNQ010000166.1:0-5941 GCA_039933635.1 Acidobacteriota bacterium | reverse complement strand
GCGCCGTCGATGAATCGCTGCATCGTACCCGTGGGGTTCTTGTCCTGTAACTCCGCAGGCAGGCGGTGCGCCCGGACGTTGTCGTAGGAGCAGAGCGCAGCGAAGCGCAGCAGGGACGCCGGAATGCCGACGGCGGTGAAGCCGGGATGCCCGGTCGCGGGGTACGGGCCGCCGTGATTCATCGCGGGAGACACGGCCACGCCCGTGGGCATCTTGTCGTTCAACAGTCGTCCCACCTTCTGCCGCAGGACCGGTGCAAGCTCACCGTAGTAGCCATCATCGGAGCCGCCCGTGTCGCTGTAGATGCTGCCCGTGAGGTTGCCATCGATGGCCGTCGCGATGCCGGTCATCTGCGCGGCGTCCTTGACGACCACCACCATGTTGACCGTGCCGAACGCCTCCGTCTGGAGCGCTTCCGGATCAGCGAGGAACTTGTCGCCGGTGACACGCAGCAGTGTGCTCGCAAAGCTGACGCGACCGCCCTCGATGGGTTGACCACCGGCAAGAATCTCGGCGCCGTGAGCGGTGAGCACCTTGAGAGCCTGGCCAATCGCCTCGCGACCGGCGATGCCGAGGAGCGTCCCGGGCGTCGCGGCTGCGAAGTGCCCCTGCGCGTCGTTGACAAACGCCTGGGCCTCCGGCGAATCCTGTACGAGCGTGAGGCCCGGACGAGTGCAGAACTGACCGGCGCCAAGTGCGCACGAGTCGAACAGCTCCTTCGCGATGGTGGCGCCGCGCTCACGCAACGCCCCGGGCAACACGAAAATCGGATTCACGCTCGACATCTCGAGGTAGATCGGTTTGCCGGCCTTTTCGGCGGCGGCCTTCAATTGCAGTCCCGCGGACTTGCTTCCCGTGAAGCCCGTTGCCGCCACGCGCGGATCGGAGACCAGGCGGAACCCGACTTCCGGTTTGGTGCGGTAGATCATTTGCACCCACGCCTGTGGCAAGCCCGCAGCCTTCACGGCTTCGAAGGCGAGCTCCGCGAGAAAACGGCTCGTGCCGGGATGACTGGTGTTGGCCTTGCCGATGACCGGATTGCCGGCCGCCACTGCCGCCACGAAGTCGCCCCCGGCGACCGAGTTGAACGCAAACGGAAAGTTGTTGGGACCGAAGACGACGACGGGACCGCCAAGGGCTTCGAACCGCGATCGGATGTTCGTCTTCGTGTCGATTGTCGCGTGCGACCAGCCGCGGTCGCGCGCGGCCGCGGCGCCCTGACGTAACTGGTTCGTGGTGCGAGGCAACTCGACGGCCTTGAGCCGAGGGGTCACCGGATAGCCCGTCTCGCGTGAGGCCATCTCGCACAACGGCTCGGCCGCGGCTTCGATGCGATCCGCATAGCCGTCGAGAAATGCGGCGATGCGATCGGTGAGGTCCGGCAGGCGTCGGCCTTCGATTGAGGCCTGGGCCCCGGCGGCGCAGGCGGTTTCGACGTCGGCGACTGAGGAGATGGGATACGCGTCCGGCAGGGCATTGCCCGTGGACGGCTCGAGGGCCGTGAACGTGCCCGTGGGCTGCTGCGCGTCGCGCCAGCTTCCGCCGATCAGAACAGGTGCAGTCATCGTGTATTTACCGGAGGGCTACAGGGTTTTCGAGCGTGAGCTCGCCAATGGTGATGCGCACGGTGTCACCACGCGCCATCGAGAATTCGTGCGGCGGGATGATGCCGGTGCCCGTCATCAGCAGCGCGCCACGCGGAAACGGGATCTCCATGCACAGATACTGCACCAACTCCTCGAGCGGCCGTTTAATCTGCGAGGTCCGGATCGTGTTCTCGAACACGTTCTGGCCGCCGCGGGTCAATTGCAGCGTCACCGGCAAATCGCGCAGCTTCTCGACAGGCGCGAGAATGATGCCGGGGCCCACGGCGCACGAGGCCTCGTAGACCTTGGCTTGCGGCAGGTAGAGCGGGTTCTCGCCCTCGATATCGCGCGAGGAGACATCGTTGCCGACGGTGTAGCCGACGATCTCGGCTGACGCGTTGACCACCAGGGTGAGTTCGGGCTCGGGCACGTTCCAGGTGCTGTCGTCGCGGACGCGAATGGGCGCGCCCTGGCCGACCGCGCGCCAGCCCAGCCCCTTGAAGAACAGTTCGGGCCGCTTGGCGTCGTAGACGCGCGCGTAGACGTCTCGAACTGTCGACTCGGCCTCACGCGCCTCGCGGCTACGCAGGTAGGTCACGCCACACGCCCAGACCTCGTGGTCCGCTTCGAGCGGCGGCAGCAGGGCGCCCGCGGCCGTCTCACCACGCGGGATCGCCTGGAGAAATCCGCCGATCGCCGTGGCCGGCAGCTGGAGCAAGAGGCCGAGCGTGAACGACGGCGGCAGGAATTGATTATCGAGGGCCCATCTGGCGCCCGTGGGGGTCTCGTGCCGGGTCAGATACATCCCCATATACTCCCACATCCGGCGGTATGATGGCCGTTTCCTGGGGAGGATGCCGATGTTCCGTCGTGCAGGGGTCGTCTCGTGTGTGGTGGCGCTGGCGGCCGGGGCCGCGTTCGTATCTGGCCAGGAGACCGCGCCTGGACCATCCAGGATTCTCGCGCCGGGCGCCAAGGTCGAGAAGGTCGCGGGCGACTTCATCTTCACCGAAGGCGCAACGGCCGACGACAGCGGCAACGTGTATTTCGTCGATCAGGACAACAACCGGATCATGGATTACGACACGGCCGGCAAGCTGACGACGTTCATGCAGCCCAGCGGCTACTCGAACGGCATGACGTACGACGGAAAAGGCCACCTCATCGCCGGCGCGGACGAGAAGAACGAGCTCTGGTCCATCGATATCAAGACGAAGAAGGCCACGCCGCTCTTCAACACCTACGAAGGCAAGCTGCTGAACGGCCCGAACGATGTGTGGGTGCACCCGAAGACCGGGCGGATCTACATCACCGACCCGTACTACCCACGCAAGTGGTGGAACCGCGGGCCCAAGGAAAACCCGGAAACGGTTTACATGTACGAGCCGTCCACGAAGAAGCTGACCCGCATCATCGATGACCTGACGCAGCCGAACGGCATCATCGGCACGCCGGATGGCAAGAAGCTGTACGTGGCCGATATCCGTGCCCGCATGACCTACGCGTACGATCTCAACGCGGACGGATCGGTCGCGAACAAGACGCTCTTCGTCGAGTCCGGATCGGACGGCATGACGATCGACTCAGAGGGCAACATCTACCTGACGTCCCGCGGCGCGGTCCAGGTCTACGACAAGGCCGGCAAGCCGCTCGAGTCCATCCCGGTGCCGGAGAGCCCATCGAACGTCTGCTTCGGCGGCAAGGACAAGAAGACCCTCTTCATCACCGCGCGCACTGGCTTCTACGCCGTCAAGACGGTCGTGCACGGCGTGGGTTATCAATAGCGTTTATCGGAAGGCGAATCGCAGCCAGCCGATCACGCTGAGGGCTGCGCCCGCCACGAGCAGGACGATCAGCACGATCTCGTTCGAGCGGTCAGGCGTGAGCGTCGGTCTCATGAGATCTCCTTAGGCGGCACCGTCGCCTGATTCGTCAGTTCCTTCTGCATTAGCGCCGCGGCGCCCATCAGGCCGCCCATGCCCATCGATTCGACGGCCGAGCTCGGGACGAGCATGAGCGCGCCCTTCTCCTTCAACCCCTCGTACAGCATGTTCATCGCCCGCAGGTGCAGCGCGGTGGGGTTGTTCTGATACGAACGCGCGGCCTCCTCGAAGCTCTTGGCGATTTCGACCTCCGCCTGGCCAAGGATGACGCGAGCCTGTTTCTCGCGGGAGGCCTGGGCTTCCCTCGACATGGCGTCCTGGAGCGACGCGGGAATCACGATGTCGCGCATCTCCACCGATTGCACCGTCACGCCCCACGCCGTGGACCGGCTGTCGATCAGCGCCTGGAGCTCCTGCTCGATCCGCTCGCGGCCGCGGAGCAAGTCGGTCAACGACGTGCGGCCAATGATGTCGCGGAGCGCCGTCTGCGCGGCCCAGCTGACGGCCTCCTGATAGTCCTGGACCTCGAGCGCGGCGCGTTCAGGGTTGTGGACCATCCAGAAGAGCACCGCGTCCACGTTCACCGGCACCGTGTCCGCCGTCAGCGTTTGCTCCGCCGCGAAGCCCGTCGTCACCACGCGCTGATCCACGTAGGCCGAGATGCGATCGATGAAGGGAACGATGAAGAAGAGTCCCGGCCCGCGGAGGCCGACGTAACGCCCGAGGCGCAGCAGGATGCCGCGCTCCCACTGCGAGATGATCTTCGGGGACTGCGCGGCGGCGACGCCCATGAGCGCGCCGCCGATCACCCACACCGGAACGTTCGTGGCAATCGTTACCAGCAGACCCAGGGCAAAGGGGACGAGAAACGCCACGATCGCGATGACGTTCACCTGCGAGTTCTTCGCGGGGTGTCGATCCCGAAACATGTTCACACTCGGCACGGTCAGCCTCCTTCTTGGCCCGCCAGCTCGTCGAGCTGCCGGGCGACGTCGTCGATGGAAAATCCGCGGGCCGCGGCCTCGTCGACAAGGCGGCGGACGAGCGCGCGCAGGTCCGGATCCCGGTAGCTGCGTTTGGCCGGTGGCGCCGGCTGGTGGACCGCGACGAACGTGCCGATGCCTCGCCGCGTCTCCAGAATGCCGAGACGCTCGAGGTGGCCGTAAACGCGGGCGACCGTGTTCGCGTTGACCTGCAGGTCGACGGCGAGCTGCCGCACGGTGGGCAGTTGTTCGTTGGCTTGCAGCCGGCCGGTGGCGATGGCCGCGCGAATCCCGTGCTCAAGCTGCGCGTGCAGCGGGGTGGGGTGCCGGTGGTCCAGCGTCAGTAGCGCCGCCATGACGAGTTCTAGTGTACTAGAACACTAGAACAAGTCAAGGGCGAGAGATAGCGAGACCGGGTGTAGAACTACAACACCCGGTCTCTTATTCATAAACTTCGAACGTCGAACGTCGAAGTTCTGGGAGATCACTTCGCCGGACTCAATCGCAATCTGATGGCGAACATGTCTGGCACCGTCGGGAGCCCGGGAGCCTGAAGGGGCGGCATCTCGAAGGACAGGACCTCCTCCGGCCCGGGGACCGCCACGATCGTGCTCGCGACACCACCGGACTCGACGGAGCTGTTGCCGTCGCGCGGCTGGCGGCTGGACGGGACGAACGTCGCGCGGCGACTGGCGCCAAACACCAATTTCGGCGTGCCGGTCATGTCGCGGCCGAGCTCGACCGTGCCCGTGACGGACACCGTGATGACGCCAGTGGGTGTCTGGATGGTCATGGGCGCGAACGAGAACTCGCCGACGGACGGCGTCGCCATCGTGGTGGCCATCAGGACCTCGTCAGGGCGGCCCGCGGCGGTGTGGACGAGCCACAACTCGGCACGCTGATACGTGCGGAACACGGCGACCGGCACGCCACCCACGCTCGCGACGGAGGTCACGCCGTCGGCACTGCGGCCGAGTTGGATACGCCCGCCCCCCCCACCCGACGTGCCCGCGACTGTCCCGGCATTCGCCGCGCCGCCGGCCGCGGGGACCCTTCCACCACCGACGCCCGCCCCGACATTGACCACGCCGCCCGCGCGAGACACGCCGCCGCCCCCACCGCCACCGCCAGCGATGGCCGCGCGGACGAACGCCGGCAAATGCGGCTCATATCTCGCCTGCAGCCGAACGTTCGCCGCTTTGCAGTCTCCCACTTCGGGCACCGTCGTCTCATCCAACGTAGTCGGGTCCGTGGACGTCACGGTGACATCAACGGTGGTCGCAGGCTCATTCACGGCGTGCCCCTCAGCCCGCAGGCGCTGCCATGTCAGGCGGATCTGGGCCATCCGTTCGTCGGACCGAAGGACTTGCCCGCGGATCCGCCAGACGGCAAAGGCCAGTGTCGGCGTGCGACTCGTAACCCCCGACGCACCCATGCCGCATGGCGAGACATACACCTGGTTGTCGTGCCCGAAATCGAAGTCCGACGT
>JBDTNQ010000165.1:0-6022 GCA_039933635.1 Acidobacteriota bacterium | reverse complement strand
CACATGCTGCAGGCCATGGCCGGCGCGCGGGTGTGGCGACGGGTGCGTCCGCTCGAGTCCGGCGAGAGGATCGTACTGCCCATGGCGACGACCGGGGACAACAGTGGAACCGACGCGACGCACTGACGGTCCGACCGTTCTGGCGCGCTGCCGTCTTCCATGATTCTCGGCGTCAACGGCATAAGACTGGTTGCCAACCGGAGCGGCGTCGCGCGTGCCATCGAGGCGATCCTCCAGGGCATGGCGGAACTGCCGCACCCGTTCACGGAAATCCGCCTCTACACGCCCCGTCCCCTGGATGCCCACGTGGCAATCCCGCCGAATGTCACGGTCGTCGTGCGGCCTTCGGCCCTGCCACCAGCCGGATGGGAACAGATCACGCTGCCCCGTGCCCACGGTTCCCGGGCGCCACTGTTCTGCCCGAGTTACGTGGTCCCGCTGCTGGCGCGATGTCCGATGCTGCTGGCGCACCACGGCTCGTATGAGGGCTACGCCGATCGCGCCCAGGTCTTCTCCTGGTGGGCCCGCACGAAGGCGCGCGTGTCGTATCAACTCAGCGCACACCGCGCCGACGTCGTCTGCACGGTCAGTGAATACAGCCGGCGAGACATGGCGCACTTCTATCGCATGTCTCCCGATCGTATCCATGTGGTTCCTGAGGGGGTCGATACGCGGTTGTTCCGGCCGCTCGATGATCAGACCGCGCTGGCCGATTGGCGCCGCCGTATCCTCGGTGAAGACGTGCCCTTCGTGCTGTACGTCGGCAAGCCCACGAAGCGCCGCAACCTGCCCAACCTCCTCGAGGCCTTCGCGCGTCTGCGGCGCGACCATCGCCTCCCGCACAAACTCCTGCTCATCGGCACGGCGCTGCCTGGCACGTCGTTCGAGAAGATCATCAGCAGTCTGGACTTGAATGGGGCGGTCGTGACGGTGCCCCACGCGCCGCACACGGAAATCGCGCTGGCGTACAACGCCTGCAGCACGATGATCTACCCGTCCTCGTACGAGGGCTTCGGCATGCCCGTGCTCGAGGCCATGGCGTGCGGGGCTCCGGTCATCGCGCTCAACAACACGGCCATCCCCGAGTTCGCCGGCGGCGTCGCGTCGCTGCTGCCGGATGCCTCGGTCGACACGCTGGCTCGAGGGATCGAAGACCTGCTGGCCGACGACGCCCGGCGGACACAAATGCGCATCGACGGCCCGATCCGTGCGGCACGGTACGATTGGCGCATCGTGACGCGACAATACCTCGATCTGCTGATTCCACTGGCGACCCGATGACCACACCTGTTCTTCGCGTCGTCATCATCGGCCTCGGTGAAGCTGGCGCAACGATTCACCTGCCGGCCTTCACCGGTCTCTCTGGCGTGCAGGTGGTCGGCGCGTGTGACACCGACTCCGGACGACGCAAGGACGCGGCCGATCGCTGGCACGTGCCGGTCTTCGACGACGTCGCGGTGATGCTGCGCGACACGCACCCGGACGTCGTGGCCATCGCGACGCCGCCGGAGAGCCACGCATCGCTGTGCCTGCAGGCCGTGGCGGCGGGCGCCCACGTGTTCTGCGAAAAACCCTTTGTCTGCACGGTGGCTGAAGCGGACGTCGTGATTGCCGCGGCGGCAACCGCTGGCCGATCGGTCGCAGTCAATCACGAGTTCCGGGAGATGCCGATTTTCCGCGCGATGATCGATGCGGTGCGGAGCGGACGCGATGGCGATCTGCTCTTTGCGCAAGCCTGGCAGCAGACCGACCTGCCGCCATGGAAAGAAGCCGGCTGGCGGGGCGATCTCGCGCGGCGGACGCTCTTCGAGGCTGGCGTCCACCAGCTCGACGTCCTGATGCAACTGTTCGGGGAGGTTCCGGAATCCGTGCAGGCCGCGACGTCGTCGGCCGGCCTCGACGAACGCGACCGCGACGCGCTGGTCGTGGCGACGCTGCAGTTCTCTCGCGGACGCCTCGCGGTGCTCACGCTGAACCGCTTGAGCAAAGGGGAGCCGCAGTACTTCGAGGCGCGCGTGGACGTATCGCGGGCATCCTACCGCGCGTCTTTTGGCGGGCGCGCCCGGGTGTCCGCGGGACTCTTTCGCTCGACGACACCGCACGCGCGAGTCGAATTCGGCCGATCCGGTCTGGCCTGGCGCGAGGTCGGCGCGACGCGTCAGATCGTCAGTCGCAATCCATCGTCGCCCAATGTCACGGCGACGCGACAGGTCATCACCCAGGCGTTGGATGCCTTCAGGCGCGGCGTTCCCCCGCCTTCAGACGCGACCGGGGCACGGGGCCTGATCGCGGTGATCAACGCCTGCTACGAGTCAGCGGCGAGCGGCCGTCGCGTGACCATCCCGGTCTGAGATACGGGCGAGCGGGGAGATAATAGTCTCCGCTTGGGCCCACTTCGCAAGCGCCTTGCATAGGTTTTCCCGCCAATATCATCGTACCGCGTTTGGTACCGCTCGTGGAGCACGTCCGGGGCATGCCCCCCATGGACGTGCGGTTTGTCGGATCGGCGCGTGAGGCTGCAGCGGTTCTCTCGACGCCCCGGCCAAGGCGTTTCCGAATCATCTATCTCGAGATCACGAACGCCTGTAACTTCACCTGCGACTACTGCCCGATTGACCAGCAGACGCGCAAGAAGATCGTGATGCCGAAGGCATTCGCCGAAAGCATCATCGATCAGATCGTCGCCCACGATCTCACCGACTACATCACCTTCCATCTGATGGGGGAGCCCTATCTCCACAAGGATCTCGCTCACCTGACGCGCTACGCCGAGGATCGGGGGATCAAGGTTCGGTTGCTGACCAACGGCAGCCTGCTCGAGCCCGCCCGGAACCGCGCGCTCTTCGACGCCGGCTTATCCCACCTCGAAATCGGGTTCCGCACGCCGAATGACTCCTCCTTCAACAAGCGATTGCGCGGTGGGCACCTGACGCTCGATGAATACGTGAGCCGCGTGAAGCAGCTGCTCGAAGACAAAGTCCGGCTCGGCGCCGCGACAGAGGTGAGCCTGAAGTTCTTCATTCGCTCGCGGGCCGCTGAGTTGAAACTGGCCGAGCCGTACGAACACCTGACAAGCCTCGACGACAACCTCACCATGGCCCGGACGTTTCGGGATCATGTGCTCGAGATCAGCCGCAGCGCGGGAGGCCCGACAGAGGAGTGGGCGAAGGTGCCCCTTCGAGTTGTCAATGGGTCCTACGCCATCTATCCGGGTGTCATGCTGAACTGGTCTCGGATTCAGGACTTTTGGGTTCGCGAACAGCGCGGTCAGACCAAAGGCTACGGCGCGGTCGTGTGCGGCTGCACCGCGGGGTTCCGCCACAACTTCGGCATCCTGGCAAGCGGCGAGGTCACAACCTGCTGTGTCGACTACGACGGCAAGAACATCGTCGGCGACCTCAGAACACATAGCCTCATGGATGTACTGCAATCGAAAGAAGCCGAGCGCGTGAAGCTGTCGCTCGAACGGTTTCGGCCGCCGACGGCGTTCTGCAGCGAGTGCAAGGGCGGTCCGACGATGACCTCGTCACTGTTGAAGCAGGTTGGCACCGTCGCCAACGACATCCGACAACGGCTCGCGCCCACCAAGCGCATCAGAAGTCTCTGAGCGCGCATGCGGTTCAGTGTGCGGTCCGTTTCGACGGCATGGGCCAACGCCGCTTCTGGCTGAGGATCGGTGATTCGAAGAGATACCAGCTCAAGGCCGCGAGCGGGATGGTAATCGCCAGTTGCAGGACGAACACCACGGGTGCGGACGAGAAGTGCTCGTGCAGCCAGTGTCCAAACAGTGCGTGAATCACATACACGCCGTAGCTGATCTGGCCGATCCACCGGAGCCAGAACCACGTCAGCACGCGGGGCGGACGCGTCAGCACGACAAGCAGGCCGGCCCACACCCCCAGCGCGAGCACCGGCCACTTCAGGTTGTACGTCAGCAGCGGCAGCGCGTGCGCCACCTCCAGCTTCCGTATGACCACGATGACGATGCCCGCGACGATCGCGACGGGCCATGCCCAGGCCGCTTCCCGGCCCCAGCCGCCGTTCCGCTCACGTTGCGCCAACCACGCGCCGACCGCGAGCGTGTCCGCCCGGGCAAATGACGCGAGCCCCAGGAACTGATCGGTCGCAAACGACGGCGGCCACATTGAAAACCCGAGACGGCACGCGGCATCAATGACAATCAGCCCGATCGTGGCGGCCAGCAGGCCGCGCTTCGATGCAAAGAAGACGATGGCGGGCCACACCATGTAGAACTGTTCCTCGACGGCCAGTGACCAGTAGTGACCCAGGTCACGTGGGGGTGGGCTATAGCCGAGCCAGTTCACGACATACGACACGTAGTAGACGAGGCCACTCCACTCCTGGCGCACGAACGCCATCAGCACCGCCGCGGTCCAGGCCAGCGGCAGGATGCGTAGCGCCCGCCGCATGTAGAACGGCACGAAGAACTGTTTCGCCGACGGATCGGCGGCTTTCGCGTCCAGCAGGATGCCCGTAATCAGGTAGCCTGACAGGCCGAAGAAGATATCGACACCAACCCAACCGAGATTGAAGATCCCGGCGTGTGACGCGATGACGCCAATGACGGCTATCGCCCGGACGCCGTCGAGCGCTGGCACGCGCACCGGCAGACTCGACGCGGTGGCCGCGGACGTCACGGACGCGCTATCGCGAGACATGGGCAGCGTCTCCCTTCTGATTCACAACGTCCCGATACGTCGTCATGGCACGGTCGCACCATGCGGCACGCCCGAAACGGGCAACGATACGGGAACGGATGTCGGATTCGCGAAAAGACGCGCGGCGATCGAACGCGGCGAGAATGCCGGCGGCGAGCGCGGCCGGGTCGTCCGGCTGCACCATGACGCCGTCCTCCGGCGTGACGAACTCCTCCGGCCCGCCGCACCGGGTGACCACGAGCGGGGTGCCGCACGCCAGCGCTTCCGCCGCGACCGAGCAGAACGTCTCGCGCCGCGTGGACGATACGACGACGAACGCGCAGCGCCGCATCGCCGCCGCGACGGCAGCCGGGTCGGAACCGTTCACCACCGTGACGGCTGTCTGGAGATCCAGTGACGCGATGAGATCGGTCATCTCACGCCGATCCGCGCCGTACGCCTGAAATGCATTGGCTGACAGGATCCGAAGCCGGATGTCCGGCATGTCCCGTCGCACGGCGGCAACGGCACGCAGCAGGACATCGACGCGCTTGAACTTGCGCACCAGTCCCACGAAGAGGAGTTCGCGCGGATCGCGCGGTCCGGGCCCGGGGCGAAACGTCATATCGTCGACGACATTCGGCAGGACGGCTGAGCGTGTGATGCGATCACCGGCGTAGGCCGCGATCGACTCGCGCAGGAACTCGCTCACGGGCGCAATCAGTCGAATGCCTGGCAGCGCGGCGTAGACCTGCTCGCGGACGCGCGGCTGGTCCACGAGCCAGGGCGTCCAGAATGCGTGCTCCGAGGTCATGACCGGGATCCCGAGGTCGCGGCCGATCTGGCTGGCCACCACGCCATCGGGGTAGACGAAGTGCGCGTGGATGAGATCGAACGGCTGCTCGCGATGCAGGCGCCGGGCCAGCGCCCGCACGCGCGGCAAAGCCAGGCGCGCATCGAAGCCGTGCGTCAGATACTCGATCGAGCCCGGGACGCGCGGGTACTCGATGGCGATGTCGCCGCGCCGCTCCCGTCGCGGCACACGACGAAACCGCGAGAGCGCGCGTAGGGGAACGAGCGGCGGCACGTACGGCGTGGGTACGATCACCTGGACGTCCGCATCGCGCGCGGCCGCATCACACATGCGCTCCACCCACAGCCCGCGTTGGGGCGCGGCCGCCGTCGGGTAGTTCCACGACAGAACGAGGACGCGAAGTCTTCGGGTCGAGGTCATCACGACGAGAGCGCGACCCCGGTGTCAGCCGATACGATCCGCGCAACGAGATCTGCGAAGACCTCGACGCGGAACGGCGCGAAACGGTCGGAGTCCAGGTACGCGCGCGCAGCATCGCGGTACGCCTGCT
>JBDTNQ010000164.1:0-6039 GCA_039933635.1 Acidobacteriota bacterium | reverse complement strand
CACGAGATTCGCACACCGATGAACGGCATCATTGGCATGACGGATCTCGTACTCGATACCGAACTGCCGCGCGACCAGCGCGAGAACCTCGAGACCGTCCGTCGATCGGCCGAATCGCTGCTGGCGATCCTGAACGACATCCTCGATTTCTCCAAGGTCGAATCCGGCAAACTCGAGCTGGAGTCGGTGCCGATCTCCGTCCGCGACATGGTGGCCGACGCGCTCAGGCCGCTCGCACTCGCGGCCGATCAGAAAGGCCTCGAACTGATCTCGGACGTCGCGCCGGAAGTGCCCGACGGCATCAGCAGCGATCCCGTTCGGCTACGCCAGGTGCTGGCGAATCTCGTCGGCAATGCCGTCAAGTTCACCGCGCAGGGACATGTGCTGGTCGAGGTGCGCGAAGAATGGCATGGCCAGGATCGCACCCGGCTGCGGTTCAGCGTGACGGACACCGGCATCGGGATCCCCAAAGACAAGCACCAGGCGATCTTCGAGGCGTTCCAGCAGGCGGACGGCTCGACCACCCGTCGGTACGGCGGCACGGGCCTTGGTCTCACCATCTCGTCGACCCTCGTCAAGCTGATGGGGGGGCGCATCTGGGTCGAGAGCGCGCCCGGCGATGGCAGCACGTTCTCATTCGTGGTCGAGTGTCCGCTCGTCGCCGCACCGGAGCCGCCGGTCCGTCTGCCGTTCCTCTCCAATCTCAAGGCGCTGATTGTCGACGACAGCCCCATCAACCGGCAGATCTTCATGACTCAGCTGGAGCGCTGGAACATGAAACCCACGGCGGTCTCGGGAGGGCGGGAAGGACTCGAGGCCCTGACGAGCGCCGCGCTTGCGGGAGATCCATTCGTTCTGGTCCTCCTGGATGCCAACATGCCTGACCTCGACGGCTTCGAAGTCGCCGAGAACATCTCCAAGCGGCACGAACTCGCCGGCGCCACGGTGATGATGCTGACGTCGTCGGGTCGTTACGGTGACGCATCCCGCTGCCGTGAACTCGGCATCGTCGCCTACCTCACGAAGCCCGTCAGGCAGGCCGATCTGCTCGACGCGATTCGCAACGCCCTCAGCTACAACGCCGGTCTTCCAGTCCCGGCCCCGGTTCATCTGATGGCGGCGGTGCCGGTCCGCCGTCGTGTGCTGGTGGCCGAAGACAACCTGGTCAATCAGCGCGTCGTCGTGGGTCTGCTCACCAAGCGCGGGCATGACGTGACGACGGTGTGCAACGGGCGCGAGGCGCTGGCCGCCGTCGAGCGCGGCCACTTCGATTTGGTGCTGATGGACATCCAGATGCCGGAGATGGGCGGCCTCGAAGCCACCGCGGCCATTCGGGCACGGGAGCTGATCAGTGGCGGGCATCTGCGGATTGTCGCGCTCACCGCACACGCCATGCGAGGCGATGCGGAACGCTTCCTCGCGGGTGGGATGGACGCCTATATCTCGAAGCCGATCGATCGACTCGACCTGTTCGCCGCGGTCGAGCAGGGACCATTCACGCGTCCGTCGCCCTCCGCCGCGACGCCTCCAGCTGCCGTATTCGATCGCGCCGCGCTCGTCGGGCGCATGGGGGGCGATGACGCGCTGGCCCAGCAGGTGACAGAGGCATTTCTTCTGGATTGCCCTGTGCAGATGCGGCTCATCAAGGCCGCGGTCGACGGCGACGACACGGTCGCGCTGCGAGCGGCCGCGCATGCGCTGAAGGGCTCCGCCGCGAATGTCGGGGCGCGACAGCTCAGCGAGGCTTGTGCCGCACTCGAACTACGTGCGGGGGGGGGGCACATCGACCACGCCGATGCTGCGTGGCTGCGCCTCGACCGTGCGGCTGACGAGTGTCTCTCGGCGCTGACGGCCAGCCCCGTTCCTCCGCGAGATCCCACATGCGTGCCATGACGCCACTGGCGGTAGCGGTGCTGCACACGTCGCGGTGGGACATCGCGGGATCAGGGGACCTGGTGTGAGCGGCGTCGACAGCTATCCACTCATCGCGCTCTCCATCGTGATCGCGATTGCGGCGTCGTATCTGGCGCTCGAACTGTCTGGGCGAGCCAGCACCTCGCGCGGGTTGGCTCGGCCAGCGTGGCTGACCGCAAGCGCGACCAGCATGGGCCTCGGCATCTGGTCGATGCACGTCATCGGCACGCTGGCATTCGCACGTCCGGTTGCCGTGCGTTACGACATCGCGACCGCGACCTGGTCGCTGCTCGCCAGCGTGGCGGCTGCCGGCGCGGCGCTCTTTGTGGTGAGCCGAAGTCGTATGACGTGGCGCATCGCGTTGTCGGGCGGGGCCCTGATGGGTGTCGGCATCACTGCCATGCACTACCTCAGCATGGATGCGATCCGGCTGGAGGCGGCCGGAAGCTGGGACCTGCCAGTCGCCGGGCTCTCGGTCGTCATCGCCGTTGCCGGGTCGATCCTCGCGCTGTATCTCGCGTTCCACGAGCCGATCGGCGGAGGGTCCGTCGCGCTGGCCAAGGTCGGAAGCGCGACCATTCTTGGTGTGGTCATCGTGTCGATGCATTACACGGGCATGTCCGCCGCGAGGATCACACCTGGAGGTGGGCTCGAGGATGCGGCGGCCGTCGTGAGCCTCTCGTCGATAGGGTTGTTAGGGCTCACGCTCGCAGGGCTGCTGCTCGGCGCGGCGCTCGTGACCTGCCTTGTCGACCCCCGGCTGGCGGCGCGCGCCGCGGAACTTCGGGCCAGTGACGAGCGATATCACCTGCTCTTCACGCGCAGTCTGGCCGGCGTCTACCAGTGCACGCCCGACGGTCGGCTGATTGATTGTAACGACGCCTTCGCCGCGCTTCTCGGCTGCGCCTGCCGTGAAGCGTGCCTCGGAAAGAATCTGGGCGACTACGTGTCCGACGACGCTGCTGGCCGGCAGCTTGGCACGATCCTCACACGCGATGCGCCCGTGGCCAATTTTGAACTGGCGATCCGACGCGTCGACGGCCGGCCGAGCTGCGTGCTCCTGACGGCGTCCCTGCTGCCCGGCATTCACGGGGAGGACCTCATCGAGGGATCGGCGATCGACATCACGGCGCGAAAACAAACCGAGACGGGGCTCACAACGGCGCGCATCGCGGCCGAAGAGGCCAGCCGCGCGAAGAGCGAGTTCCTGGCGAACATGAGCCACGAAATCCGGACCCCGATGAACGGCATCGTCGGGATGACGGAACTCGCCCTCGGTACGGACCTCACCGTGGAACAGCGCGAGTACCTCGAGATGGTCCAGACCTCCGCGGACTCCCTCCTGACGCTCCTCAACGACATCCTGGACTTCTCCAAGATCGACGCTCGCAAGCTGCAACTCGAGACGATCGATTTCGATCTCGCCGACACCGTTGCCGCGACGATGCGCTCGGTCGGTCCACAGGCGCATGAGAAAGGGCTCAGCCTGGCGTGCCACGTCGCGCCGGATGTGCCGGCGATGCTGACGGGCGATCCGGCCCGCCTCAAACAGATCGTCATGAATCTCGTCGGGAACGCGGTCAAGTTCACCGCCAAGGGCGAGGTCGTGTTGCGCGTCGAACGCGGGGCAGATGTGGACGGCCGGGCCTCGCTCCACTTCTCCGTCGCGGACACCGGCATCGGCATCTCGCCCACGCAGCTCACCGCGATCTTTGGCGTCTTCACGCAGGCCGACGCGTCGGTGACGCGCAAATTCGGGGGCACGGGACTGGGCCTGGCGATCGCCTCACAGCTGGTGCACCTGATGGGCGGACGCATCTCGGTCGAGAGCCCGGCCGGCCACGGGGCCACCTTCCATGTGTGGTTGACGTTCGTCGTGCCGACTGACGTCGCCCCGAAAATCACACCGCGCGACGAGGCCATTCTTTATGGGATGCCCGTGCTCGTCGTCGACGACAACGCGACGAATCGCCGCATCCTTCGCGATGTGCTCACCAAGTGGGACATGCGACCGACCCTGGTCGACAACGGCCGCGCGGCCCTTGAAGCCATGGAGGAGGCGTACAAACGTCATCAGTCGTTTCCACTCGTACTGCTCGATCACCAGATGGCCGGGCTCGACGGCCTGCAGGTCGCGGAGCAGATCCGGCGCACACCATTCGGACCAACCACGATGATTATCATGCTGTCGTCTATCGGCCTGGCCGGCGAGACGCAACGCGGCGTCAGCGCCGGCGTCAGGGCCTCCCTGACCAAGCCTGTTCGCCAGTCGGTTCTCCACGAGGCGATTCTCTCGGCGCTGGCCGGATCTCCGTCACAGGTGCCGGCGGCGCTTCCGGTGCCGTCTGATCGAATCGAGGCTTTGGCTGCGGCTTCGACCCAGGGGGCGGCGCCCCGTCGGATACTGCTCGCCGAGGACAATATGGTGAACACCCGGCTCGCCAAGGCCATCCTCCAGAAGCATGGCCACGTCGTCACGTGTGTGGAGACAGGCCAGGCCGCGCTCGACGCCGTCAAAAAGGGGTCGTTCGATCTCGTTCTCATGGATGTGCAGATGCCCGAGATGGATGGCCGGACCGCATCGACCGCCATTCGGGCGGCCGAAGTGGGGACGGGACGGCACATCCCCATCGTCGCGTTGACGGCGCACGCCATGGATAGCGATCGCGATCTGTGTCTGGCGGCCGGCATGGATGCGTATCTGGCCAAGCCTCTGAACACCGTGGAACTGATGGCCACGATCGACGGCCTGCTGGCGCCGGCGGTCGGCGCGCACCCGGTGCCGACGGGCACGGCGTTCGACAGTGTGGAGGCGCTGGCCCGCATCGAAGGCGATCGTGGTCTGTTGACCGAACTGGTGGACATTTTCGGCGCCGAGTCCCCGCGCATGCTCGCTGACATCCGTCAGGCGATTGATGCGGGTGATCCGATCAGGCTCGAGCGCGCGGGGCACGCGTTGAAGGGCTCGGTGAGCAGCCTCGGCGCGCGGGCCGTCACGCACTCCGCGTCCCTGCTGGAGGGCATGGGCCGCAGCGGCGACTTGAGTCATGCGGCGGAGCGCTTCGCCGACCTCGAGCGGGAGATTCAGGACTTCGAGCGCGCCGTCCGATTGTTCCGGCAGGAGGTACCCGCGTGAAAATTCTCGTCGCTGACGACGACCGCGTCTCACGCCGTCTACTGGAGAACACGCTGACGAGGCTCAAGCACGAGGTGATCAGCGTGGGGGACGGGCCGAGCGCTCTGGCCTCGCTGCTCGGTCCTGACGGCCCGCGTCTGGCAATTCTCGACTGGATGATGCCCGGCGCGGACGGCATCGAAGTGTGCCGTCAGGCACGAGCCAAGACGGAGCGGTACGTCTACATCATCCTGTTGACCGCTCGCGATCGGCGCGAGGACCTGGTCACGGCGTTCGACGCGGAGATCGACGACTTCCTCACCAAGCCGCTCGACATCGTCGAACTGCGCGCGCGACTGAGGTCCGGCGAGCGCGTGCTGGGCCTCCAGGAACGGTTACTCGCTACGCAGGAGGCGCTTCGCCGTGAGGCGACGCACGATCGGCTGACCGGCATCTGGAACCGCGGCATGATTCTGGACGAACTTGGAAAGGCCGTTGAGCGGGCCCGCCGCGAGCACACCCCGATGGCGGTCCTCATGGCCGACATCGACCGGTTCAAGGACGTGAACGACCGCCATGGTCACAGCGCCGGGGACCAGGTGCTGCAGGCCGTCACGACGCGGATGCGCGGCGCGCTGCGGCGCTACGACGACATCGGTCGCTACGGTGGTGAAGAATTCCTGATCGTCGTGCAAGGCTGCGATGCCGCCCTTGCCCATCAACTCGCGGAGCGCATGCGCACGGCCGTGGCGGAGCAGCCGGTGGTCATCGGTGACGGCGCGCTGAGCGCCAGTGTCAGCGTGGGCGTGGCCTGGACCAATGCGGCGCCGGCCAGTCCAGATGATCTAGTCAACGCGGCAGATGCCGCGTTGTACCGGGCCAAGCGCGCCGGCCGCAACCGGGTCGAAGACGCCGTGGCCTGAGCCAGTCTACCGGCCGAAGGCGTCGAATGTGCAATCGGGTACAGCAGCCGCGAGGCGCGGCGGGTACCGTTGTCGCTATGGTCCGCT
>JBDTNQ010000163.1:0-6202 GCA_039933635.1 Acidobacteriota bacterium | reverse complement strand
GCAGCTCGGCAACGAGTTCCTGCGCTTCGACATGAGCGAGTACATGGAGAAGCACGCCATCGCACGTCTGATCGGCGCGCCGCCGGGATACGTGGGCTTCGAGCAGGGCGGTCAGCTCGTCGACGCGGTCCGCACGCACCCGTACAGCGTGGTGCTACTGGACGAGATCGAGAAGGCGCACCCCGACATCTTCAACATCCTGTTGCAGGTGATGGATCACGCGACGCTCACGGACAACTCGGGCCGCAAGGCGGATTTCCGCAACACCGTGCTGATCCTGACCTCGAACGCGGGCTCGCGCGAGATGAGCGCCAAGTCCATCGGCTTCGTCGGTGACGCCGGCGGGGACAGCCTCGATCGCGACGGCGCGGCACGACGAATCGCCGACGGTAAGTCGAAGGCCGCGATCGAGCGGATCTTCTCTCCGGAGTTCCGCAACCGGCTCGATGCCATCGTGACGTTCGGCCGCCTGACGCCGGCCGTCATGGAGACGATCGTCGAGAAGTTCGTCCTCCAGCTCGAGGCGCAGCTGGCCGAACGACACGTCGCGATTACCCTCGCGCCGGAGGCCCGCGCGTGGCTGGCGACCAAGGGCTATGACCCGGTCTACGGCGCGCGGCCGATGGCGCGCGTCGTTCAGCGGGAAGTTCGTGATCGGCTGACCGACGAGCTGCTCTTCGGCCAGCTCGAGCACGGCGGCACCGTGACGATCGGCATGGATGGTGACGCCCTCAGTTTTGCCTTCGCCCCGCGAACCGAAAGTCCATAACGCCCGAATGTCTGACTCCGAACTCAAGGTCACCGACCGCCGCTGGTGGGCCCGAGGCGAGAATGCCCCTGCTGATGCCTCGAGCACCTCGCTCAAGCCGACCTACATCGAGGAGCTCGAGGGGCGTCTGGCGGCGAAAGATGCCGAGTTGCAGCAACTGCTCGCGAAGTACCGCGGCGCGGCCGATGAATTCGAGCAGGCCCGCGCGCGTCTGCGCAAGGAAGTCGGGAAGGACGTCGAACGCGGCCGTCGCGCGATCCTCGGGTCGTTTCTCGAGGTGCTCGACAACCTCGACCGCGCGTTGGCGGCTTCCATAGACCGGTCGGACGATCCACTCGTGCAGGGCGTTTCGCTGGTCCGCCAGCAGTTCATTGCCACGCTCGAGGGTCTCGGCGTTTCCCGCGTCGATCCAATGGGCGCGCAATTCGATCCAACGAAGCACGAAGCCGTCACCACGCTGCCGGCAGGTCCCGACAGCGCGGCGGGACGGATCGTCGGCGTCGTGAAACCCGGCTACGTGATCGGCGAAGACGTCCTGCGGCCCGCCCTTGTCGCTGTCGCCGGCTGACCACGCCGGATCGTCAGCGCCGTTCGCGCCACCTGGCGTACTTGAAGATGGTCCACACCGCTTGGAACCCGTCCTTGAGCCCGATCTTCTTGCCTTCGGCGTAGGTCCTTCCGTTGTAGGAAATGGGGACTTCGTAGATCCGCGCGCCCAGACGACTGACCTTGCAGGTGATCTCGGGCTCGATGCCGAACCGCTGCGACCTGAGATCGAGCCGAAGCGCGACCGACCGCAGCATGACCTTGTAGCAGGTCTCCATATCGGTGAGGTTCAGGTCGGTGAACGCATTCGATAGCAGGGTCAGCAACCGGTTGCCGATCGAATGCCAGAAATACAGGACGCGGTGTCCGCGAGCCGCGCCCAGAAAACGGGACCCGTAGACCACATCGGCCTTACCCTCGAGAATGGGCCGCAGCAGCAGCGGATACTCGGCCGGGTCGTATTCGAGATCCGCATCCTGGACGAGGACGATGTCGCCCGTGGCCTCGCGGAACCCGCGTGTGATGGCCGCGCCCTTGCCGGCGTTCTTCGGTTGGAGAATCACTCGGATGCCGTCGCGGCCCTCCATCTCCTGGAGAATTTCGCGCGTCCCATCGGTGGAGCCGTCATCCACGATCACGATTTCTCGCTCGAGGCCTGGCAGGTCGACCGCCAGGACAGCCCGCACGATCTCGCGGATCGTCTGGCGCTCGTTGTAGGCCGGCATCACGACCGACAGTTTCATGCAGGCCTGATCCTATCAGGCGGGCCCGTCCTTGGACCCGGCCGCATCACGGCGTAAAGACGACTCGCGGCTCAGGCGCGGGCTCGAGATCGGCGGATGACTGAAAGGTCTCCTGCAAGACGCTCGATGGTTGCGGCGGCACTCGAAGATCCGAGAGCAGATCGAACAACATCGCGGACTGCTGGCCGCGGTAGACGAACAGCGGATCGCGGTCGAGAATCGCCATGGTCCGTTGACCTGAGAACCGGAGCCGGACCATCGGCAGTTCCTCGACGTCGATGAGCAGGTACGGGTGCGTACCGTGGGTCGCGAGCCATTCGATCGCTTCGTCCAGCCAGTAGTCGGGCAGCCAGTCGTAACGGAGCGAGACACGTCCGCCGTAGTAGCGCACGCTGCCGCTGTGCAGAAATGAGAGGATGATGGCGTTCGGCTGCGTGAGCCGGCGAACCTGCAGGGCGACCGATGGATAGCGTTGCTCGCCTCGCCACGTCCGGAGGATGTTCTCGTTCAGGGCGATTCGGACGCCATTGCCGCCGATCGCCAGCAACACGAGCATCGCGACCACCCGCACAGCGGGCCGCGAACGGAATGCGGCGGCGAACGCCGCGCCAACGCCAACCATCATGAAGGGCCATCCGACCAGCACGAACCGCAGGAACCACCACGCGTCAAACACGATGTAGCCGAGATAGGTGGCCCACAGCGTCGCGATGAAGATCGTGATGATGACGAAGACCGACCGATGCCGCAGGTCCGGCCACCAGTAGCGAAGCGGCACCGCAATGGTCACGAATCCGACGAGCACAACCGGCGTCTGGGTGCTGACGAGCCACGAGAGGTAGTTCCGCGCGTTCGGCCCGATGCGGTCGAGAGCGAACCATCCCCTGATCACGCCGTATCCGGATTCCAACGGCGATGCGTACAGCTCCTGGTTGATCAGTGCGACGGCGACCCCGCCGAGGAGAACACCAGCGGTATAAATCGCACCTTCGCGCACCGCTCGTCCGCGCGCCTGTCGTTCCTGCCAGAGGCGGACGACATACCAGGCGCCGAGGACCGCAGCGAGGGGTGCGATGTTGGGCCGGATGAGGATGCCAAGACCGGCACAAAGTCCCGCGGCGGCGGCGCCGGCGCCCCCCCCACGCAGCACGAAATACGAGGCCGCGGCCCACGCAGCCGCCGACGGCACGTCGCTCATGATCGCGGTGGTCATCATCAGGACTGTCGGACTGGTGGCAACCAGCCACGCGCCCACCAGTCCTGCCTGAGGCGACCCAAGGCGGGAGCCGATCCCAAACGTCGCGAGCACCAGCACGGCCGCGCCAATCGGCACGATCCAGAACATCGCCCGTTGTCCCGCCAGCCGCTTCGCGCCGGCCATGAGCAACGGATAGCCAGGGGCATAGATCGGTACGGCCAGGGTCGATTCCCCAGGCCGCGACCCAGGGCGGTAAGCAATGGGCGCGAACGTGCGTTCGCGGAAAGGCCATGGCGCCGGCCGCGACCACTCCAGATCGACCCGCGGCCAGCCATGCGTCCAGAGATCAGCTTGACTCAGATACCCGTAACTATCGGAGCCGCCAGCCGCCTTCGCGCCATAGACGACGCCCGTCGTGAGAAGCGCCAGCGCCAGCGCGGAGGCGGCAAGACGTGGACCGATCCACGTCTGCGCCCAGCGGCGCAGCTTGGAGTCAGTCTCGGGCGTGGAGGTCTGCATCATGCAAATGGATGCGAAGCAATCACAGCGGGCATTGTAGGCCAGCGTCTGAAACGGTGACGTTAAGATAGGCCATGCCATTTCCCGCGGGTGATGCATCCCGCCGTCATGCGTGGGCACGCGTGCTCGACTCGCTCACCGCCGCCTCGGTCGTCGGCGTTGTCTTGCTGTCTCACGGCGGTGGCTTCTCCTGGGAGATCGCCGGAGTCGAGATTTCCGCGCACGATCCGACGCGTCTGGCGATTGCGGGGGCGGTTCTGGTCCTCTGCCGGCTGGTCCTTCTACGAGACGTGCCAGTCCTCGGTCTGCCACGCGCGTGGTGGAGCAGCCTGAAGGATCGTCTGTTCGTCGCCGATCAGGTTAACGCGCCGCTCGAATCCCCCGTCCGGCCGATTCACGTGCTCTGGGCCACGCTCGGGCTGTGTGCCTTCGGCGCCGTGTTGCTCTATCCCCAGCTGGACAACATGCACGCCGTTCCGGACCTGGGTGATCCGCTCTTTTCGATCTGGCGATCGGGCTGGGTCTTTCATTGGCTCCACGGCGATCCTCGACCGCTGTTCAGCCCGAACATCTTCTATCCGAGCCCGCTGACGTTGACGTACTCGGACTCGATGCTCGTGCCGTCGCTCATGGTGTCGCCGCTCCTCGCCGCCGGCATGCATCCCGTTGTCGCCTATAACATCCTGCTTCTCTCGGGATTTCTGCTGTCGGGCGTGACCATGTTCCTGCTGGCGGCGCACGTCACGCGTTCACCGGCGTCGGCGTTCGTCTCGGCCCTTCTCTTCACCTTCTATCCGTACCGATTCGAGCACTACAGCCATCTCGAACTGCAGATGACGCAATGGATGCCGCTGGCGCTGCTCGCGCTGCACCGGTTCATCGAGACCGCCCGCACCCGGTTCGCGCTTGGCGCCGTCGCCGCCGCCGTGGCACAACTCTACTCATCGATGTACTACGGCGTGTTCTTCGCGCTGTACGTGCTGCCGATCTCAGCGATCCTGCTGATTGCCAGGCGCAGGAACATCGCCGCACTCTGGCGAGGCACGGTCATCGCGGGGGTGATAGGTATCGTCGGCGCGTTGCCCCTGGCCAGGCCGTATCTCGCGGCGCAGGCAGCCAAGGGCGAACGCGACATCCCGGCGGTCACGTTCTACAGTGCGCTGCCATCAGACTACTTCGAGGCGCACGACCGAAGCGTCATGTACGGACGGCGCATCAGGAGCGAACATCCCGAGCGCGCGCTGTTTCCCGGCGTGATGGCGTTATCGCTGGCCGCCACGGCGCTCGTGCCGCCGTATGGCGCCGCACAGGTCGCCTACATCGGTGCCCTCGCTTTTGGATGGGAACTCTCACTGGGCTTCCACGGAGCGGTCTATCCCTACCTGTACGAGTGGCTCTCGCCCATCAGAGGCCTTCGCGTGGCCGCGCGCTACAGCATTCTCGTGGGCATGACGCTGGCCCTGCTGGCGGCGTTCAGCACTCGACGTCTGCTTGCGCGGCTACGGACGCCCCAGCAGCGCGCGGTCGCGCTTGGCGTCCTCGCGGTGCTGATTGCCGTCGACCTCCGGCCGAAGCTGGAACTGCAGCAGGTGTGGCGCGCTCCGCCCTCGATCTACGGGTCGCTGCCGCCGGGTCAGCCCGTGGTGCTTGCCGAGTTTCCTCTGCGGGCGCACATCGGCAACTTCACGGAGAACCTGCCGTTCATGTACTTCTCGTTGTGGCATTGGAAGAACATGATCAATGGCTACAGCGGTTTCACGCCACGTGACTACCCGGGTCTCGTGGACCGCGTGGAGGACATCCCGACGCCAGAGGCGGTCGACGCGCTCCAGGCCGCCGGCGTCACGCACGTGACGATGAACTGCGCCCTCTACGCGAGTCGCGAAGGCTGCATGGAGCTGATGGACGTCGTGGACCGCTCGCCGAGGTTCAAACGCATCGAGCGCACGCTCTGGCACGCCGCGCCCGTCACGCTCTACGAATTGCAGCCCACCGCAGGGGCGGGTCACTCGCCGCTGGGGTCTTCCAGGTAGGTGTAGCCGTGCAGGCCGTCTTCGTAGAACCGCAGCAGGCGGCCTGACTCCTCGAAATCCATCCGGCCTTCGCGCACCGAGGCCTCCACGGAATCACGGAGCTTGCGGACGAGCGTGTCGGCGTCGAACTCGACGTAGTCGAGCACTTCCTTGACCGTGTCGCCCTTGATGACGGACTCGAGCATCACGTTGCCGGTCGGATCGAGGCTCACATGCACGGCGTGCGTGTCGCCAAAGAGATTGTGCAGATCGCCGAGGATCTCCTGGTACGCCCCTACGAGAAACACGCCGAGATAGTACGGCTCGCCGGTGAAGGGGTGGAGCGCCAGCGTGCGCTTGACGTCACGCCGATCGATGAACTGGTCGAGCTTGCCGTCCGAGTCGCACGTGATGT
>JBDTNQ010000162.1:0-6241 GCA_039933635.1 Acidobacteriota bacterium | reverse complement strand
GACGGCAGGCCCATGCGCGAAGTGCTGGTCGACAGCATCGTCTTGGACGACGCGAAGTCGTTTCTGGCCAGCCACATGCCCGGTACTGAAGCCCGGCTCGACACCTGCGCATCGGATTTCATCGGCGGGCGGTATCGCATCTACAAAGTCGCCTGCCTGACGGGCGAGCAGCCCTGATAGCGTCCTGGGATTCGGCTGACGACACGAAAATAGTCGCGCGGTCGTCCGTCGCGGCGATCGATTTCGAGGACAATGACTGCGAGCGACGTTGCGAACGTCGCCCGCCGCGATGGGCAGTGTGCTGTCCCGCGCGCCGTGCCCCGTTGCGGCGACTCCCCTGAACCCTTTCGTCGGATTCGATGAACACAGGGGGAAGTTATGATTCAGGGACTTTCGCGCTGGATCGCCGGGTCTGCGTTCGCGGCGCTCCTCCTCACGGCCTCCCCCGCAACCGCCCAGACAGCGCCTACGCTCGGCACCGCGGAAACCTTTGCGGTCCTGGCCGGGGCAAGCGTGAGCAATGCCGGCGCGACGACCATCACCGGGAATCTCGGCGTGAGTCCCGGTACGGCGGTGACCGGATTTCCACCGGGCATCGTCACCGGCGGTACGATTCACGCCGCCGACAGCGTGGCAATTGATGCGCAGAGCGATCTCACCAGTGCCTATAACATCCTGGCGGGTCAGGCCTGCACGGTCGATCTGACCGGCCAGGATCTCGGCAATCGGACGCTGACGCCTGGCGTGTACTGTCTCTCGGCCGGTGCGCAATTGACGGGCGCCCTCACACTCAACGGTCTCGGCAATCCGAACGCCGTCTTCATTTTCCAGATTGGCACGTCGTTGACCACAGCCACTAACGCCGCGGTGCTCACCAGCAACGCCGCGCGGGTCTGCAATGTCTTCTGGCAGGTCGGCGCTTCGGCAACGCTCGGCACGGGCACGACCTTCGCCGGCAACATCCTGGCAACAGCCAGCATCACGGTGACCACTGGCGCCCGCATCGTCGGCCGGGCTCTCGCGCGGAACGGCGCGGTCGTCCTGGATACCAACGACGTGACACCTTCGGCGTGCGCGGTCGTCCCCGGTTGCCCGACCATCACCGTCTCGCCTTCCACCCTGCCGGCGGGGACCGTCGGCGTTGCCTACGCTGGGACTCTCGCGGGCAGCGGGGGCGCGTTGCCGTACACGTTCAGCGCGACGGGAACCTTACCGGCAGGCGTGACCTTGACTCCAGCAGGATCGCTCGGCGGCACACCGACCGCGGCGGGGTCATCGACGTTCAGCGTGCGCGTCACCGACGCCAACGGGTGCTTCTCGGACGTGTCCTTCACGATCACGATCGCAGCCGCGCCGCCACCGCCGCCCACCTGCCCAACGATCGCACTGAGCCCTGCCACGCTTCCCGGTGGCACCGCCGGTGCGGCGTTCACACAAACCCTGGCCGGCAGCGGGGGCGCGTCGCCGTACAGTTTCGGCGTCGTCACAGGGACGCTGCCGCCCGGTCTGATCCTCAGCGCAGCTGGTCTCGTGTCGGGCACGCCAACGGCAGCAAGCACCGCCACAGTCACCATCCGCGGCACCGACGCCAATGGATGCTTTGCCGACGCGCCGTACACGTTCGCGATTGCGCCGGCGCCCATCCCTCCGCCGTCATGTCCATCGATCCTGATCTCACCAGTGACGTTGCCCTCGGGCACAACCGGTATCGCGTACAGCCAGGCAGTCACCGGAAGCGGCGGGCTCGCGCCTTACACCTTCGGCGCCACGGTCGGCACGCTGCCATCCGGTCTCACGCTCACGTCTGCGGGTGGGCTTTCGGGCACGCCGACCGCCGGTGGCTCATTCACCTTCACGATCCGCGGCACGGATGGCAACGGCTGTTTCGGGGAACGCGCCTACGTGACGGCTATTGCCGCTTTACCACCCGTGCCCACACTGCCAACGTGGGTGATGGTGGCGTTGATGGTGCTGCTCGTCTTCGGAGGGATCTGGACGCTGCGGAGACAGCGGTCGTCGCAGTGACGGCGTCTTGCGCTCAGCGTCGCGCATGCACCGCGAGCATGCCGAGCGTCGATGGACCGTCTCCACGGGCGAGAGCCGCCTTCCATTTACACATGGCATGGTACAAATCCATGCAAACATCACCGATGGCCTGTGACCGCTTCCGCCGTACGCTCGCCAGAGGCTCGATACCAACCGTGCTAGATTGGTACTGCTCCACAAAATGGCTCGGAGAGAGAATCAACAGTGAAACGCGAGCGCGCAAACAACGTGACCCGACCAGGCCGACCCAAGCCGCTTACAAAAACGGTTGGCATCGATTGGAGTGGTGTCTCAACCAAGCGCACGGACTATCAGCCCGGGGACAGCATCTATGCGCAGGGTGACGCCGCGGCCAGCGTGCTGTACGTCGAACAAGGCGCCGTGCGGCTGTCGGTGGTATCGCACAAGGGCAAGGAGGCCGTGATTGCCATGGACGCTACTGGCCATTTCTTCGGCGAGGGGTGCCTCGCGGGACAGGCGATGCGAATGGCGACGGCCAAGGCCGCCGAACCAAGCATCATCGTGACCATCGAGAAACCGGAGATGTCGCGGGTCCTCCACGCGCAGCCCGCGTTTGCCGAAGAGTTCCTCACGCACATGCTGACGAGGAATATTCGCATCGAGGAAGATCTCATCGATCAGCTCTTCAACTCGAGCGAGAAGCGACTGGCGCGCACGTTGCTCTTGCTCGCACGCTATGGCGAGGCCCGTGCCGATCACCGCGAACTCCCGAGGGTCTCCCAGGAAACGCTGGCGGAGATGGTCGGGACGACGCGCCCCCGAATCAACTTCTTCATGAACAAGTTCCGAAGGCTCGGCTTCATCGAGTACAACGGCGGCCTCAAGGTCAACAATTCCCTCCTGACGGTCGTCCTGCGCGACTAGACGCCAGGCTCGCCCAACCGATCCTGGGCGACACTCGTCGACGCCGCGCATACGCTGCCGCTCGCCTGGCCCTCACCCAGCTCGCCCCCTCCCGGGCAGTATCGCCACGGTCGTCATCGGGCACACGGATCGTCGGCCATCCCTCGCTGTGGACTTGGCAATGCGGCCGGCCTGGTGCGGTCCGCACGATTCGCCGGCCGAAAGGCCCGACCTCGCCCGAGGTCGACGGGTGTTCACTTCTGAACAGACGGGCCTTAGTACCAAATGTTTGACTCTTGCAGCCGGCAGAGCTGTACAAACCGTGCCACATACACATCACCTCCTCATCGTCGACCGCGATCCCGTCGATGCCCAGGCCGTTCTGACTTCATTGCGGCGCCTCGGACCATTCCACGTGGAGTGGGTGACGACGTTGAACGCGGCGGTCGTGAGGCTGGGCAACGGCGGCATCGGCGCGGTCGCCCTCAACCACTTCCTGAGTGAGACCCAGACCAAGGACGAGCTGGACGCGTTGAGCGCGGCTGCGCCGCACGTGCCGATTCTCGTGATCTGCGCCGTCCGCGAGGAGGCGCTTGCGATCAGGGCCGTGGGCTTCGGCGCGCACGACTATCTGCTCGATGACCGGGCCGATGCGTCGCTGCTGGCTCGCGCACTGGGCAATATCGTCGTGCAGCGCGCGCTCGAACAGGCCCTGTTCGTCGAACGCGAGCGTGCCTCTGTCGCGCTCGACGCGATCGGCGACGGCGTCCTCGGTATGGATACATCTGGTCACGTGACGTATCTCAACGTGGTCGCTGAAGCCATGACGGGGTGGTGCCGGGAGGACGCGCAGGGCCGGCCCATCGCCGACGTGTTCACCGTCATCGACGGGATCACGCGGGAGGCCGCGAAGAATCCGATGGAAGTGGCCATCGAGCACGACCGGACGGTCAGGGCGGCCGGCAATTGCATTCTCGTGAGGCGGGACGGCTTCGAGTCCGCAGTCGAAACGTCGGCCGCGCCCATCCACAACCAGTTGGCGCAACTCGTCGGGGCGGTGGTCGTCCTCCATGACACCGGCGCGCCCAAGGCCGTGCTGCAGCAGATCGCGCACCTGGCGCAGCACGATTTCCTCACCAGCCTGCCCAACCGGATGCTGCTGAACGATCGGCTGGCGCAGGCCATCGCCCGTGCGCGGCGTCACAGCAGCAGGATTTGCGTGTTGTTCCTCGACGTCGACCGCTTCAAGCACGTCAACGACTCGCTCGGACACATGGTCGGCGACCGGGTGCTCCAGGTGGTTGGTGAACGTCTGACGGCCTGCGTGCGAAGTTCGGACACGGTGAGCCGACTGGGCGGCGACGAGTTCGTCGTGGTGCTGCCGGACCTCGAGCATGCCGACGACCACACCATCGCCGTCACGCGGATTCTTTCCGCGCTGTCGACGCCGTACGTGATCGGCAATCACGTCGTGCATGCGCCCGCGAGCATCGGCGCCAGCCGCTATCCGGAAGACGGGCTTGACGCGGACACGCTCATCAAGCACGCAGATATCGCTATGTATGCGGCGAAGGACGGCGGGCGGGGCCGATGTCAGTTCTTCACGCACGACATGAACCTGCGTGCCGCGGAGCACGAGTTCATCGAAGGCAGCCTCCGGCCGGCGCTGGAGCGCGGGGAGTTTGCGCTGCAGTATCAACCGAAGGTCAGGCTCGACAACGGCGCGATTACCGGCGTCGAGGCCCTGATCCGATGGTGGCATCCTGAACGCGGACCGATTGCGCCGTCGCAGTTCGTGCCCGTGGCGGAAGAGTGCGGACTGATCCTGCCGATCGGCAACTGGGTCCTGCGTCAGGCGTGTCTCCAGGCCCGCGCGTGGGCAGACGCCGGATTGGCACCCGTGTCCGTCGCCGTGAATGTGTCGGCGCTCGAGTTCAAGAGTAAGGAGTTCCTCGATGGCGTCCGGATGATCATCGAGGAGACCCGCGTCGAGCCCAACTGGATCGAGCTCGAACTCACCGAGACCGCGCTGATGCAGGATGCCCACGCGGCGGCTGGAACGCTGCGGGCCCTCAAGGACATCGGCATCCAACTGGCCGTGGATGACTTCGGTACGGGCTACTCGAGCCTCAGCTATCTACAGAAGTTCCCCGTCGACGCTCTCAAGGTGGACCGAACATTCGTCCACGAAATCTCGGGCCATCCCCACGATTCCACCATCGTCAGTGCCGTGATCGCGCTCGGCAAGACGATGAAGAAGCGTGTCATTGCCGAAGGCGTGGAGAGCAAGGCCCAGTTGGATTTCCTGATCACGCACGGCTGCCACGAAGGACAGGGCTTCTATTTCCATCGGCCCATGGTGTCCGAGCACGTCGCGATGCTGATCGATTCCCGGATGCCGCGATCGCGAACAGACCAGCCCAGTGCGGGATTGGACGCGCTCGACGGCGCACTGCCGGCCCACGTCCTGCCGGCCACGCGGACGAAGAGGCCGGCGGCTCTGATCCAGAACTGACGGCAGCGAATGCGCGTGAGTCACAAGAGTCTTCATCGAGCTGCCGACGCGAACCGTGCCGCCCAGGCCGTGGCCTTGCGGCGTGCGGCTCTTCAGCGAGTCTGGCCCGACGGCACCCGCGCGAGACCCTGCGCCGATACCCCCGCGGTCCTTCCCATCAGCGAAGAGCGGGCCGCCTATGCCCTTCAGGCGGCTGACGTCGGCATCTGGGAAATCGACCTGAGGACCGAAGGCCTCGCGTGTTCGGAGACGATTGCGTCATTGCTCGGTGTGAAGCTCGGCAACCCGCCGAGAACGGCGGCTGAGTTCATCGCGCAGGTTCATCCCGACGATCGTCCCGCGATGAAGGCATTCCTCTTGGGACCGAAGCGGGTGGGCGTCGACTACCACGCGGAATTCCGTGTCCTGCGCCCGGAAGGAGGCCCCCGATGGATGGCCAGTCGAGCGCGGCTCTTCCCCGACGATACCGGACGTCCGGTTCGCCTGCTGGGCATCGCGACAGACATTGACGACCGGCGGATGCTGGCGTTGCAGCTCGGCCGGGCCCAGAAGATCGAGTCCGTCGGGCAGCTCACTGCCGGACTGGTGCACGATTTCAACAATCTGCTGACCGTCATCCTCGCGTATTCAGGACTGGTGATGGGGACGCTCGAACCGGGCGATCCTCGCTGCGCGGACATGGAGCAGGTGATGAAGGCCGGCCATCAGGCCGGTGGTCTGACGCGTCAGCTCCTGGCGTTCATTCGGAAGCAAGGTGGCAAGCCGACAACGCTCGACCTCAACATCCTGGTCGCCAACATGCTCGAGATGCTCAGC
>JBDTNQ010000161.1:0-6327 GCA_039933635.1 Acidobacteriota bacterium | reverse complement strand
CTGCACGCGCGACGAGCTGATCGGCGCGCCGTTCAAGAACTACTTCACCGATCCGCACTGGGCGGAGGCAGGCATCAGTCGGGTGCTGACCGAAGGCAAGGTGACCAATTACGAGCTGACGGCGCGTGCCCGGGACGGCGCCCTGACGGTCGTGTCCTACAACGCGACGACGTTCCATGACCGCGACCGCCGCCTGCAGGGCGTGTTCGCGGCCGCGCGCGATATGACGGAACTGAAGCGCATCGAGCACGCGCTCCAACGGAAGAACCTCGAACTGGAACATGCCAGCCGCATGAAGTCCGAGTTCCTGGCCAACATGTCGCACGAGTTACGGACGCCCCTGAACGCGATCATCGGCTTCTCCGAAGTACTGAAGGACGGCCTCGTGGGCGAGATGACCGCCCAGCAGCGCGGCTTCACCGCCGACATCTTCAGCAGCGGCAAGCACCTGCTTGCCTTGATCAACGACATCCTCGATTTGTCGAAGGTCGAGGCGGGGAAGATGCAGCTGGATCTCGAGTGCGTCGACGTGGCGTCCTTGTGCGAGGACAGCCTGTCGATCATCAGAGAAAAGGCCGCCACACGCGGCATCCAGCTCACCGTGGACGCGTCGGAAACGTTAGGCGACTTCGAGGCCGACCCGCGCAAGGTCAAGCAGATCATCTACAACCTGCTCTCGAATGCGGTGAAGTTCTCCAACGATGGCGGGAACGTGACGCTCCGCGTGACCAGCGTGCCGCGTGCCGCAGTCGGCCGGCTGAGCGGCCCCTGGCCGGGTCGAGCCGTGCCGTTGGTGAACAACGAGTTCAAGGAGTTCCTGGAGATTTCCGTCACCGACAACGGCATTGGTATTTCGCGCGAGGGTCTCGAGCGGCTGTTCATTCCGTTCACGCAGATCGACAGCGGGTTGGCGCGCAAGTTCGAGGGGACGGGACTCGGTCTGGCGATGGTCAAGCTGCTGGCTGAGTTGCACGGAGGCTCGGTGGCGGTTCAGAGTGCCGTTGGGCTGGGCTCGTGTCTCACGGTCTGGCTGCCGCTGAGACGCGTCGACGAAGACAACCTGACGCCAATCAGAACGCCGATGGCGCCTGGTCTGCAGGCCCCCGAAGGCCCCCGGACGGCCCTCGTCGTGGAGGACGACTACAAGTCAGCCGAGCTGATCCGCCTGCAGCTCGAGGCCGAGGGCTTCAGGGTGCTGCACGCGGCCTCGGCCGAAGCGGCGCTGGCGATCGCCGGACAGCAGCCGCTGTCGCTGATCACGGTCGACATCATGTTACCCAACATGGACGGTTGGGAGTTCCTCGGCCGGCTCAATCAGACGGCGAGTCTGCGCCGCATTCCGATCGTCATCATCTCGATTGTCGCGGATCGCAATCGGGGATTTGCACTCGGCGCCGCGGCCGTCATCGAGAAGCCGATTTCCCGCCAGCAACTGTCCGAGGCCCTCATCGACATCGGCCTGTTGCCTGTGTCGGGCGGAGACACGCTGAAGGTGCTGGTGGTTGACGATGACCCGAAAGCGGTGGAGCTCGCCGCGGTCCACGTCCAGGGTGTGGCCGACGTCGTGCTCCAGGCGCACAGCGGGCGCGAGGCGATTGAGCTCGCGCACCGGGAACACCCGGACCTCATCGTCCTCGATCTCTTGATGCCTGGAGTGAACGGCTTCGAAGTGGTGGCAGCGCTCGGCGACAGTCCCGAGACTGCCAGCATTCCTGTTGTTGTCGTCACGGCCAAGGAAATCACCGCTGACGATCGCACCCGGTTGCAAGGGGCGGTATCAGCGGTGATCGGGAAACAAGACCTCGACCACGAGCGGTTCACCACCGAGGTCCAGCGCGCCATGCTCGGCCGAAAGCGGGGTGCCTGACGTGGCGACCGTGCTGATCGTCGAAGACAACGCCGCCAACATGTCGCTGGCCGTCTTTCTGCTGCAGTCGCGGGGCCACACCGTGCTGACTGCCACCAATGCCGAGGCCGGACTGACGATGGCGCGCGACGGCCAGCCCCAGCTGATTCTGATGGATATTCAGTTGCCAGGGATGGACGGCCTCGAAGCCACGTCCCTGCTCAAGAAGAGCGATGCGACGCGCGCGATTCCCGTGATCGCCCTGACGGCCCTGGCCATGAAAGGCGACGAGGCGCGCATTCGAGCCGCGGGGTGCGACGGGTACATCGCGAAGCCGATCGAGTATCGCCAGTTTCTCGAGACCATCGCCGCCCGCCTCGAAATGAAACCGGCATGAGCGTGCAACCCGCCGCCGTGTCGCATCCGGCACGGATTCTGATCGTCGACGATCAGCGTCAGAACAGACAGGTGCTGGAGGCCATGCTCGCGTCGGACGGCTACGTCCTTCAGTCGGCGTCGGGTGGAGACGAGGCGCTGGCCATGGTGACGAAGGAACCACCTGACCTCATCCTCCTCGACGTCCTGATGCCCCGTACGGACGGCTACAAGGTGGCCATCGAACTCAAGAGCAACGTATCGACCAAGCACATCCCGATCATCATGGTGACCGCCCTCGACAAGCGCGAATCCACGATGCTCGGCCTCGCCACCGGGGCCGAGGACATCCTGAGCAAGCCCGTCGATCGGGAAGAACTGCGCGCCCGGGTCCGGAACCTGCTGCGCCTCAAGGCGTACGGCGAGTACTACAACACCTACAGCCAGATGCTCGAGTCGGAAGTCCTCACCTGCAGCTCCGAGCTGTTCGAACGTACGACGCTGCTGGCCGAGCAGACCGCCATTCTCACGCAGCAGACGGCGTTCCTCGACCTGACCCAGGACGGGGTCGTGATCAGCGACATGGAGGGACGAGTCCTGTTCTGGAGTCGCGGCGCCGAGGTCATGACCGGCTGGCCCAAGCACGAGGCCGTCGGCCGTATTTCGTTCGATCTCCTGAATTCCACGCTGCCGGAGTCTCGCGCGCAGATCGAAGCGGCGCTGCTGCGCGACGGTCAGTGGGAAGGAGAGGTGGCGCACCAGCGGCGCGACGGGAGCCGCCTCTTCGTCCACAGCCGCTGGGCCCTTGAACGCGACCCCGCCGGGGTTCCGGTACGAGTCCTGTCGATGAACACCGACATCGGCGGCCGCCGGCAGGCGGACAGCGAACGGCAATCCCTCACCGAACGCCTGTCGATGGCGACCGCCACCGCGAAGGTGGGGGTGTGGGAACGGGACATCGCGGGCGGGACGCTGACGTGGGACGCCACGATGTTCGAGATCTACGGGCTCCCGCCGCAGGCGTCCGTGCCGTACGCGACGTGGACGCGGATGGTGTGGCCCGAGGATCTCCCAGCTCTCGAGACCGCGTTCCAACAGGAGATTCGGGAGAAGGGCCAGGGGGCGGTGGAATTCCGCATCACGAGGGCGGATGGCGAGGCGCGGGATGTGTTCGCGCTCCAGCGCATCGTGCTCGACGAGGCCGGTCACGTGCATCGCGTGATCGGCGTGAACATGGACATCACCGTCCGGAAGCAGGCCGCCGCCGCCTCGGAACGCAGCCGGACCGCCGAGATGCGGCTCAAGGACGATTTCCTCTCGCGCGTGTCGCACGAACTGCGATCGCCCCTTACCGCAATCAAGGGATTCACCACGCTGCTGCTCAGCGGTGTGGTCGGCGACCTCAACGCGGAACAGCGCGAGTACGAGGAGATCGTCGTGAAGAACATCGAGCAGCTGCAATCGATGATTGACGATCTCCTCGACGTCACGCGTCTCGGTTCGGGCAAGCTCACGGTGCTCGAAGAGCGGGTCTCCCTGAGCGATGCGGTGACAGACGCGTGCAATACGTTGAACGGCGCCGCGCGGACGGCCGGGATCACGCTGTCCACCGACCTCCCTCCCGATCTGCCGCCGGCATACGCCGACCCGCTGCGCGTCCGACAGGTCTTGATTATTCTCATCGACAACGCGATCAAGTTCACGCCGCAGGGCGGCGCGATCACGGTCCGGGCCGCGCGGCCGCCGCAGGATCCGGCGCTCCTGCGTGTCGACGTGGCGGACACCGGGCGCGGCATCAGCGAGGAGATCTCCGAACGCATCTTCGAGCGTCTCTACCAGGCGTCCGAGGCGACGCAGGCGAGTCGGACCGGCCTGGGACTCGGTCTCTACATTTGCAAGGAACTCGTGCTGCTGCAGGGCGGACAGCTGTCGGTCAAGAGCCAGCTGGGCGCTGGGAGCACGTTCTCATTCACGCTACCGGTCCTGTCGCTGCGTCCGATGCTGGCGCCGTTCTTTAGGGACGGGGCGTGGCCGGCCGACTCGGTGGCGCTCGTCAGCATCGGCGTCGAGTCGGTCGACGCGTGGCCGTCAGGTGACTCTCGCCAGGCGGCAGCGAGCGGCACGCGCGACATCGTCGCACGCGTGCTGCCGTCTGGCTGGGCGATGCTGATGCCCCGAGTGGCCCCGGTGGGGACCGTCGAGCGCGTGGTCGTCGCGGTGTTTGGCGACGCGAGGGCCGCCTCGGCTCTCGCGGATCGGATTCGCAAGCAATTGGCGCTGGATGGCGCCGAGGCAGGTCGGACGGTGTCGGTGTCGTACCGGATGCTCGACCCGCTGCATCCGGATGTGGGCGCGTCCGTTGATGCCATCCTCGCCAGCATGGCGGCGCGTCTCGATGCTGCGATGCAGCTCGACGGAGCGACGCCGGCACCGGGCACACCCCCCGCGCCGGACCAGATCGGCGAGCGGGTCGCCGCGATGGCGCCGGCGTTCCTCGAACGACACCGGCACAGCTATCAATCCCTCGTCGTGGCGCTGAAGACACAGGACTACGACCTGCTTCGCCGGTACGGACACAATCTCAAGGGCACCGGGCGCAGCTACGGATATCCCGAGCTGAGCGATGTGGCACGAGCCCTCGAGACCGCGGCTGAAGTGAAGGACCCGCAGAGCTGCCGCACGCAAATAGCCGCGCTCGATCACGCGCTGAGGACTGCCACCCCATGACGACCTTGACCCCCATGATTCGCGTGCTGCTCGTTGAAGACGACCCCGACTACGCGGCCATCGTGGAGCAGTGGCTCGACGTGGCCGGCGCCGGTCGAAAGATGGCGCTGATCCGGCTCGACTCCCTCGCGACCGCGAAGACGCGGCTTGCCGAAGGGGACATCGACGTCGTGCTTCTCGATTTGAATCTGCCCGACAGCCGTGGCATCGAGACATTCGGCGCGCTCAGCGCCGTGCAGCGGCATGTGCCGGTGATCGTGCTCAGTTCGTCGGACAGCGAGGCGCTGGCGATCGAGACGGTGCGACAGGGCGCTGAGAACTACCTCGTCAAGGGCGTGTGCACCGCCGATTCGCTCGTGAGGGCGCTGTCCTACGCGGTGGCGCGGCGCGGACGCACGCTGCCGACTGTGCGCCAGCCGCGCGTGGTGGGGGTGGTCGGCGTCAAGGGTGGCACCGGCTGCACGACGGTCGCCTGCGCGCTTGCGGCGGCGCTCCATCGAGAGACGAACAGATCAGTGCTCCTGGCGGATTTCGATTTCGACCGGGGCCTCGTCGGGTTCATGGCCGGCCTCGACCCGCGTTACTCGCTGAAGGATGTCATCCGAAATCTGGATCGTCTGGATCGAGCCGTGTGGACCGGACTCATCGCCAATGTCGATGGCGTCCACGTGCTGCCATCAGGCGCGGTCGGCGGCGCGCTGCAGACCGAGCCGAGTGCGTTGTCGTGGGTGCTCGGCATTGCCGTCGGCATGTACGACTGGGTGGTCGTCGACTTTGGACACATCGAGACGTATCTGAAGTTGAAAGATCAGGTCTCGGACGTCCTGCTCATCACGACCGACGGGATTCCATCCCTCTACCTGGCAAAGCAATGCCTTGCGGTCATCCGGGAGCAGGGGGTGGACGACAAGCACGTGTCGGTGGTCATGAACCACACGCATCCGACGTTCGCTTCCCCAGACGACCTGAGGATTGTGTTTGGCGATGGCGCCTATGCCGACGTCCCACATGATGAACGGGCGCTGCGCCAGGCCCTGGTGGAACGACGCCTGCCGGCCGAGACCAGCGCGTTCGGCTCGGCCGTCCGCACGGTCGCGCGTCGCCTCGCCGGTCTTGAAGTGCTCAAGACGAAGCGGCCGACGATCTTCTCCCGATTCAACAGGAAGACGCCGCTGGCGGCGATCGGATCGTCCAGCCTCGACCGTCGCTGACCTGCCTCACGCCGTGACGCCAGGCCGGCTGGGTATGCACGCTGCCCGGTGCCTGTGCAAGACAGTACAGCCGGCGGCGTCGCCCCCGCGTATCGTCGGGTTGCAGGAGCCAGCCAAACGCCGTCGTGCCTGAATCAACCAGAACCGAGACGCACCAGATCGGTGTCG
>JBDTNQ010000160.1:0-6496 GCA_039933635.1 Acidobacteriota bacterium | reverse complement strand
TGCTGGGCCAACTTCTGACTATCGGAAGACATGAAGGCGTCGACACAGTATATCGGCGCGGCGCCTACCCCGGGCGGAGGTCTGGAGTGGCAGGACTCTCCTTGACGCTCTAGGAGTGTGTCGTATAGTCTCCTCCTAGAGGGTCTAGGCATGCAGAAACAGGTCGACCTCGTCCAGGGCACGCTGGACATGCTCATCTTGAAGGCCGTCTCGCTCGGAGCGCTCCATGGTTACGGTGTGCTGTTGCGTCTGCAGCAGCTAACCGGCGGGCGGCTCCAGATTCAGCAGGGCTCTCTTTACCCGGCGCTCTACCGTCTCGAACGTCAGGGTCTCATCGCGTCCGAGTGGGGAGAGAGCGAGAACAAGCGGAAGGCGAAGTTCTACACGCTGACCGCCGCCGGCCGCCGGCATCTGAAGGCCGAGACCGATTCGTGGCACCGCTTTTCCTCGGTCGTGGCCGGCGTGCTCGACGCCGTGACGGAGAAGCCATGAGGCTCTTCGGACGCAACCGCTTCGAAGCCAGAATGGCGGCGGAACTCCAGTTCCACGTCGACGCCTACGTGGAAGATTTGGTCCGCGCGGGTGTCAATCGACCTGAGGCGGAGCGGCGCGCGCGCATCGAGTTCGGCAGCGTCGCCGGCAAGAAGGACGAGTGTCGGCAGGCCTGGGGCTACCAGTGGATCGACGACCTCGGCGCCGACGTGCGGCTGACGGTCCGCATGCTCTGGCGAAGCCGAGGCTTCGCGGCGGTCGCCATCCTGTCGCTCGCGCTGGGCATCGGCGCCAACACGACGATCTTCGGACTTGTGGACGCGGTGATTCTTCGAGTCCTGCCCGCGCGTGAACCCAATCGTCTCGTATTCCTGCAGGTCGCGGGCACGGACGGCCCCAATGGCGGTCCTCCCTACCCGGGCTTCGAACTCTTCCGCGACAGGACCACGAGCTTCGACGGCGTCGCGGCATTCAGCGCGTCCAACCTCGAGTTAGTGATTGACGCCAGCCGTGAACAGGTCCGCGGGCTCTGGGTCTCTGGCAATTTCTACGATGTTCTCGGCATCAAGCCGTTCCTCGGCCGGGCGTTGAAGGCATCAGATGACCAGATCCTCGGTCGTGGCGGTCCCGACGGTCCGGTCGCCGTGATCAGTCGCGCGTACTGGCAGCAGCGATTCGGCAGCGACACATCCGTCGTGGGCCGCTCAATTCGCATGTTTGATCAGACCGTCACAATCGTGGGTGTGATGCCGGCCGAGGCCATGTCGCCCGAGCCCGGTCGGCCCATCGATATTGCTGTCCCGATGATGTTGTCCAATCCCGCATCGCTGCGTGACCGCGGGGACTGGTGGCTCGACGTGATCGCACGGCTCAAGCCGGGTGGTCGCATCGAGCCAGCGCAAGCGGAAACGAACGCGCTATTCCAGACATTCATGGCGGACGCACAGATGCCTCCCGCCATCCGGGCGCTGTCGTTCGATCACGTGGAAATCACGCCAGCGGCGAGAGGTCTCGATCGCCTGCGGCGTCAGTATGCGAGTCCGCTCACGGCGCTGATGATCCTCGCCGGATTGGTCCTCGTGGCCGCATCCGCGAATGTCGCGAATCTCATGCTCGCCCGAGCGACGGCGCGAGAGAGGGAGTTTGCCGTACGACTGGCGATCGGCGCCGGGCGTGCTCGTCTTGTTCGCCAGACTCTCGCCGAGGCCATGGTGCTCGTGAGCGTGGCAGCGGTCTTGGGCATCGGCTTCGCCGTCCAGGCTGGGCACGCGCTTGCGGCATTCGTCGCCGAGGGCAACAGACCCGTCCTCCTGAATCTATCGGTGAACCCACGTGTCCTCCTCTATACCCTGGCCGTCTCCCTCCTCACGGGAATGGGCTTTGCCGTCCTGCCGGCCATCCGGGCCTCGCGCGTCAATCCTGCTCGCGGCCTCCAGTGCGGCTCCAGGAGCGTGGCTGGCAACCGGCGCGCGCTGCGCGTTGGTCGGGTCTTGGTGATCACCCAGGTGTGCATATCCACAGTGGTTCTGGCCGGCGCGGGACTCTTCATCCGCACGATGAACCAGCTGCACTCCGTGGAGTTGGGGTTCGCGCCCACCGGAATGCTCACCATGGAGGTGACGCCGGAGCAACAGTGGTTCGGCAAGCCCGCGTGGCTGGCCATGCAAGCCGACATCCTCGGGCGTCTTCACGCAATGCCAGAAGTGCGTGTGGCCAGTTGGTCGACGATGAGCCCGCTCAGCGGCCGAAATCGAGGGACGGGATTCTATGTGCCGGGGTTCGTCTCCCAGACGCCCCGAGGAGACGAAATCCACCTGATCTCCGTCTCGCCTGAATACTTCGACACGTTCGGTATGCACCTCGCGGCTGGTCGTGGCTTCACACTCACGGACGGCCCGCAGGGGCCCAAGGTGGCGATCCTCAACAAAACGGCCGCGCATTTCTACTTCGGCGATCACAATCCGATCGGGGCGCGGGTCGGGTTCTCGCGTGAGCACGAGTCGGACTACGAGGTCGTCGGCGTCGTACAGGACGCGAAACACGACAGCCTCCGCGCACCAGCCGGTCGTTTCGTCTATTTGGCCATCCCGCAGTCGGTAGACCGGATCAACCGGCTCGCGCTCTCGGTCCGCGGGCCGGGCGACGCAGGGGCGCTCGCCGCATCCGTGCAGCGGGAAGTCCACAGCGCGGGTCCGGCGCTCTTGATCACGAACGTGTCGACCATGCAGGCGCAGATCGACCAGTCGCTCGTGACAGAACGGCTGGTCTCAAGTCTGGCCGTGGCCTTTGGCGCCTTGGCGCTCGTTCTGGCCACCATCGGGATCTACGGCCTTCTCGCGTACTCGGTCGCCCGTCGAACCAATGAGTTCGGGATCCGCATGGCACTTGGCGCCACGAGCGGCGGCATGCTCTGGCTTGTCCTTCGCGAGGCCCTGCTGCTGGCCTTCGCCGGCGTCGTCTTCGGCGTGCCCGGTGCTGTTGGCCTCGGCCGCGTGACGAGAGCCCTGCTCTATGGCGTCGAGCCCTTCGACTTTGCATCGGTCGCCGGCGCCGTGCTTCTTCTGCTGGTCGTTGCGGCAATCGCGGGTACTGTCCCGGCGCGGCGAGCGAGCCGAATGAATCCAGTCAAGGCGCTTCGGTCCGACTGACGTCCGCGGATTGCCTCGGACTTGGCTGGAGCCACGATAGCCGGCCGCGATACATTTGAGGCCATGCAGAGCGCGCGCGAGTACTTCGACTACCTGAACCACGCGTACGTGGCCGTCCACAGGACGAAGGAAGACCTGTTCTGGTCGACCTACATGGCGACGAGCGACGACCAGGCGGGCTTCGTTCGAGCCGAGAGCGCCTACCGCGAGTTCCTCGCCGATCCCGCCAAGCTGACGAAGACCCGTGACGAGTTGGCGCGCGTACGCCAGTCCTCACCGGGGGCCGAACGCGACGCCCTGCTCCACGGCCTGACCGGATGGCTGGCGGTGTTCGAAGCGAACATCATCGACAGCCCGGAGGGCCGCTCGCTCATGCGCGAGATCGTGGCCGCCGAATCCACGCTGTTCGAGCAGAAGCGCGCGTACCAGCCACGCCATCTCAACGAACAGGGCGAGCCGGAGGTCGCATCGCTGCCAATGCTCGCTACCAACCAGGCGACCAACCGCGTCGAGGCGCACCGGCGAAGTTCGTTCGACGCGTTCCGTGACATTGAACGCTGGGTGCTCGATCACGGGTTCCTTGAATTGGTCAGCCTGCGCAACCGCTTCGCGCGGGCGCTGGGCTACGACAACTACTTCGAGCTGAAGCTGCAGAAGGGCGAGCGCATGACGACCTCGGCGCTCATGCACATCCTCGACGACTTCACCCGCCGGACGGCATCCGCCAACGCGCGAACACTGGCCGACATGCGGGCGCGGCACGGCGCCGACGCGACTGCGCCGTGGAACGTCCGCTTCTTTGCCTCGGGCGACGTGACTCGCCGCCTCGATCCGTACATGCCCTTTGGTCTCGCGCTGCGCCGATGGGTCCACAGCTTCCGTCGCCTCGGCATTCAGTTCCGGGGCGCGACGATGCAGTTGGACTTGCTGGAGCGGGCCGGCAAGCACCAGAACGGCTTCTGCCATGGCCCGGTGCCGAGCTGGATGACGGAGCGTGGCGACTGGGTGCCAGCGGCCATCAACTTTACGGCCGAGGCCAAGCCTGACCAGGTGGGCAGCGGTCTGCGCGCGATCGACACGCTCTTCCACGAGGGCGGACACGCCGCGCACTTCGCCAACGTGGTACAGAACTCGCCGTGCTTCTCCCAGGAATACGCGCCGACGTCCATGGCCTACGCCGAGACGCAGTCGATGTTCTGCGACAGTCTCGTTTCGGATGCCGACTGGCTCGCCCGCTATGCAACAACGCAGGAGGGCGAGGCCATTCCGCGCGAGTTGATTCTCGAGCGCGTCGCGGGCCGGCAGCCCATGCGCGCGTTCGACGCGCGCGCCATCGCGGTGGTCCCCTATTTCGAATCCGCCCTCTACCAGATGGCGGAGTCGGACCTCACGGCAGCGGCCGTGCTCGCCCTGGCGCGCGAAACCGAGGTGCGAGTCCTCGGCATGGAGAGTCCGAGGCCCCTGCTCGCGATTCCGCACTTGCTCAATCAGGAGTCAGCCGCATCGTACCAAGGCTACTTACTGGCCTACATGGCGGTTTCGCAAACACGCGCGCACTTCCTGCGCGAGCACGGCTACCTCACCGACAACCCGGCGATTGGACCCGCCCTCTCCGCGCACTACTGGGAGCCGGGCAACAGCATCGATCACGACACGATGCTTCGCGGCCTCACGGGCGCCGGCTTCTCGGCCCGGCACCTCGCGGAGGACTGCAACGCCTCGGTCGACGAGGCGTGCGCCCAGGCCGAGGCGACGATGCGCTCGGCCTCCGCCCGTCACTATCCCGACCAGGTGGCGCGTTCTCTCGACGCCCACATCCGCATCGTCCACGGCGCCGAACAGATCGCCGATTCGAGCGACGGCGAAGAACGGATGTGCGACCGGTTCGAAGGCTGGGTGCGCGAACGTTTCGCGCCGACAACGACCTGAGATCGCACAACGACGCGACCACTCCGCTACCGTCGCGTCGGCAGCACGACGGTCACAACGACCTACGCCAATTCATCCACGGCACAGGTCTGCAAGTAGCCGGCACCCGTGATCGTCGCCGGGCTCAGCCCATCTGCGTGCCCCACACACGGATCGTCGACCTGCCCCAAAGGCAGCATCGAACGCGCCGGGGTCGATCGTCTCTGGAACTGCACTCATCATCTAACCCAGGCACGGCGACGATCGCCGGGCAGTGACGAATCTCCTTGGATCGATCCGGGCATCTACCGGGAGTCCACAGAGATCGTGGGCGACGTGCGGGGTCGTCCGGAGTCCAACGCATGCCGGTGATCGGGACACGGCTGAGGAATCACCCCGCGCCGCGCACGCATCGTCCAGGTACGCGCGACCCATCATTGGGCGGTCCTCACCCATCGTGTCGATGATGCAGAGGCATCCTTCGGCGAAGGCACACCCATCTTCCGGATGTGACACGACCGGCCCCAGGGGCGGATCCATACCGATCTAAAGGACTTCCGGATGAGTTCTTCTGGCGGCTGGACCTGTTCGTGCGGGCTCTGGGGCCCGGCGTGGTTGCGCCAGGACCAAGCGTGCCGCTGCTGGCGTTCGCCGTGCGCCGGCTGGGCCCGGGTGCGGACCGTTCTGGACGGCGCGTACGCCGGCTGGGGAGATGAGTGCGCGGTCTGGACTCGTTCCGTGGGTTGGGCCGACTGCCACATGCGTGGGCTGGAACGTCTCGTCGGCACTCCTAACCCGCGCGCGCATACGCTGGGCATCGTCGTGGATGGTCTGGGTTACCCCGTGCGGCGGCTGGAGAGTTTCGTCGGGCCGCAGGAGGCAGACGGCGGCGGACTGGGACTGAGCGAGAGATGGATCGGTGATGGGTGCGCCGGTAGCCACACCGTGTGATTCCAGATCAAAAGCGTTCAAAGGACGCATAGGACAGGCCCCAGGGACCCCGCGGCGCGGTCGGGCCGGTTCAGTGCGGGGTCGACATCTGGCTACATCCGCTTGGACCGACTACCGTGTCAGCGCCGAAACCGCCTGGCGCAACGTCGCGGCCTGATTCACCAGCAGCGCCTCGGTTTCGGTGGGCATGTTGCCGCGCGCGCACAGCTGCTTCGTTCTGGCGACGTAGTCGTCGATGCCGGCCGCGGCGTCGGCGAATTTCGCCCGGGCTTTTGGATCAGCGCCGAGCGTGTACCCTTCGGCCACGCGAAGCGTGACGCGGTCCATGATCTTGACCAGATCGTCCCCGCCTCGGATCAAGAGATACGCCGTCTGTTTGGCGAGGAGCGTCGACGAGGGATGGCTTGGGAACTGGCGCTCATCGGAGCAGAGCGGCCCACACGTCAACTGCGACCCGTGGATCGAGCGGCGCGCGGTGTCGATGGTCTGCTCGGCGT
>JBDTNQ010000159.1:0-6498 GCA_039933635.1 Acidobacteriota bacterium | reverse complement strand
AGGTCCCGCACCACCGCCCCCAGCCTGAACCGCGGATCCGGGAAATCACTCGGGAAGAAGAAGTTGACGCGCAGAAAACGGTGGGCCGTCAGCCGATCGGATTGGAAATAGATCCCGGCGCCGTTGATCCCGAAGAGATAGATCGTGTCGTCCACCGCCGTGTGCGCACCGATGTAGTCCGCCAGCTCCGCATTCGCGCGCGCCGAGTATCCACGTCCGTTCGCATAGCCGCCGAACCGGTCCAGGTAAGAGGTGCGATCGATGCGCCCGCTCAGGACCGCCGCGTCCGCCCGTGCGGAAGTGACGATGCGAGGGACGAATCCTCGACGCCACAGCAGCGCCACCATCAGCATCGCCGTGACCGCTCGGGCGGCGCGCCATGTGACCGATCGAGATTCGGCGCTCGACAACCACCAGGCGACCAACAAGGCCAGCGGGGCAAAGCCCTGGCTGAAGTAGGACGGAAACAGGGCTTTGCCGTTGACCACGATCACGAGAAACGCACCGGCGCCCCAGATGAGCGCGACAGTGGGCACACTCGGGAGCCGGCGATCGCGAATCAGCATGATCGACGCCGCGAAGGATGCGACACCGCCGGCGAACCACAGCGCGTCCGTCGTGGCCCTCAGCTTGATCGCGCTCCACAGCCCAGCCAGATAGGGACCCGCTTCGAAGCCCACAGATACGTACCACCGATTGAAATCCACGACAGCCGTCTTCGCATCGGCAAGCACGCCAATCTGCCAGAGCCAGATCACCGTGAGGATCGGCAGGATGGAGCCGGTCACGGCGATCTCCGCCACGATGGCGGTCCGCGATCGTCGCCCCGTCGACGCCGCGCCCTTGCCCGCGAGCGCCCAGGTGAGCAAACCAGGAAAGTAGAGAGCGGCATTCGGTTTGAACAGGAACGCCGCGCCCGCGAGCAGACCGAATCCCCAGGCCGCGCCGTGCGACGCCCGCTGTCGAAGGCGCACCGCGCACAGCACGGCGCCGCCGACGCACACGACGATGAAGGTCTCGCAAATCGCCCGCTCGAGAAATCCGCCGTAGCTGTAAAGCCAGGCCGGCATCGTCAGCAAGGCGAACAGGGCGGCTGCAACCGCTCCCGTTCGGCGGTCACCAAGAGCCGCACCGATCGCGAAGAGCATGGCCGACGTCATCGCCGATGCCACGACGTCCAGCCACACCACGGCTGATGCGCTCCAGCCGGCGATCGAGAATCCCGCGAGATAGGTGAGGTAAATGCCGGGCGGGCGTTGCTCCCAGACGTCGCGGTACAACAACTGGCCGCGCGCCATGCCACGCACGGCCGATGCCCACAGGCTCTGATCAATGCCCAGGGGTTCGGCCACCGCCAGCGTCCGAATCGCGAGCGTGACCGCCACCACGACGACACACGCGACGATGAGTCGGATCGACCCGGCGTGGTAAGGCTGCGGCGATCGAGACGGCACGCAAGCGTGAGGATAGCATCAGCACTTCGTCCACAACTGGATTAGCATGGCCGGCGATGGCCAGCGATACGTCTCCCGTTCCCGGCGCCTTCGTTCATCCGCGCGCGCTCTGCGAATCCATCAAGATCGGCACCGGCACCCGCATCTGGGCGTTTGCCCACGTGCTGGCGGGGGCGACGATCGGGGCCGACTGCAACATCTGCGATCACGTCTTCATCGAAGACGATGTGATCATCGGCGATCGCGTGACGGTGAAGAGCGGCGTCCAGTTGTGGAACGGCCTGCGCCTGGCCGATGACGTCTTCGTGGGGCCGAACGCCACGTTTTCGAACGACAAGTTCCCCCGCAGCAAGCAGTACCTCGCGCAGGTCGAGCGCACGGACGTCGGGCGGGGCGCGTCGATCGGCGCTGGTGCCGTGATTCTTCCGGGCATCAAGGTCGGTCCACTCGCGATGGTGGGCGCCGGCGCGGTTGTCACCCACGACGTGCCAGCGCGCGCCATCGTCTCCGGCAATCCCGCGCGCATCGTCGGCTACGTCAACACACCACGCGTCGAGCAACCCGCGGTGGCGCCCCCCTCGAGCGCCCCCGGCCCGTCAGGAGCGATTGGCGTGCGCGGCGTCGCCCTGCATCCGTTGACCCTGGTCGAAGATCTGCGAGGGATGCTCGCGGCCGGCGAGTTCCTGTCGCAGGTGCCGTTTGCGCCGCTGCGGTTCTTCCTCGTCTTCGACGTCCCGGGCAAGGAGGTCCGTGGCGAGCACGCGCATCGGCGGTGTCATCAGTTCCTCGTCTGCATTCGGGGCAGCGTGTCGGTCGTCGTGGATGACGGCACATCGTCGGCCGAGATTGTGTTGCGGACCGCCGACCAGGGCTTGTACGTGCCGCCGCTGACGTGGGCCGTTCAGTACCGCTATTCGACGGACGCGATGTTGCTCGTGTTTGCGTCGGACCACTACGATCCCGCCGACTACATCCGGGACTACGAGGACTTCCTGTCGGTCGTCTCGGCCTGACCGGACGCCCCGAACTGGTGCGAGGCACGCACGATGAAGTTCGGCCGATTGCGGCTGTTCTGCAGTGACAGCCAGACGTACTGGCCCACGATGCCGAGGCCGAGGGCGGTGAATCCCCCGAACGAGATCACCGCGAGCATCAGCGGGGTGTACCCGAGCACGGGGACCAGTCCAGAGGCCCAGGCAATCACGACGACAATGGCGCCGACGAGGGCCAGCAGGCTGGTGACCGCGCCCAGCCCGAGGAGCAGCTTGATCGGCAGGTCGGTGAAGTTGAAGACGCTGTCCAGCGCGTAGCGGAACTTCCGCGCAAAGGTCCACGCGCTGCGCCCTTCCTGCCTCGCCTGCCGCTCGTACGGCACGAACACGCGCCGGAATCCGACCCACAACAGGAGCGCGACCAGACTGGTGTCGACTTCCTTCAAGTCCATCACGCGGTCCCGAACCTGCCTCGTGCACGCGAACACGTCGATCCCCCCCTTCGGCATGTCGGGCACGACGAAGCGACGGTAGAACCCCCAGAAGAGCGCCGAGAGGGTACGGGACAGCAACGGGTCGGCGCGACGCTGTCGATAGCCGAAGACGATGTCGGCCGCGCCACTGCTGAGAAGGCGTTCGAACTCCAGAACGAGCTCCGGCGGCTCCTGCAGATCGGCCGCCATCACCGCAAAGGACGCGCCGCGCCCGTGCGCGAGTCCCGCCGCGATGGCGGAGAACGACCCGAAGTTGCGGGAGAGTTCGACGAGTTGCGCGGGGACGTCCCAGGTCGGCAGCGCGTCCCCCAGCACGTCGAGTGAACGATCGGGGCTGCCGTCGACGACGAAGACCACTTCGAGCCCGCCGGGACATCTCGGCGCGAGCGCACTGATCTCGCGGAGCAGGCGCGGAAGGCTCTCCTCGTTCTTGTAGACGGGAATCACGAGCGACAGCATCAGCGTCAGTGACCTCGGTCCGGATTATAGGGGCGCACAGCACGGGGGCGCGTGATCAATTGGCCTGGACGCCGCCCGCCGGAAACGGCTGGACGCCACCAGGGCGCAACATCGCTCGGTCTACAATCAGCGCACGCTCATGCACACGCGCTGGCTCGGCCCCGGACTGTTCCTCGCCACACTCTCGACGCTGCTGCTCGAAACGCTCGACGCGCGGCTGCTGTCGGTACTGACGTGGTACCACCTGTCGTTCTTCGCGGTATCGCTGGCGATGCTGGGCATGGCCGCGGGCGCGGTGTTCGTGTTCCTTCGGCCCGAGACGTTTTCTCCCGACCGGGCGCCACAGGCGCTCGCGCGTGTGGCGTTGGCCTTCGCCGTCTCCGTGCCGGTGTCGCACCTGTTCACGCTCGTGATGCCGCTCTTGCCGCTCACCGACGCGAGCCTGATGGAGATCCTCTCGATTACCGCGTTCACGGTCGTCCTCGCGGTGCCGTTCACGTTATCGGGCATCACGGTGACGGTTGCGCTCACGCGCTGCCGCGGGCCGATTGGCCGCCTGTACGCGTACGACCTGATTGGGGCGGCCCTGGGCTGCCTGGCGGTCGTCCCCATCCTCGAGTACTCGAATGTCAGCTCCGCCGTCTTTTTCGCCGGCGCGGCGGCGGCCACCGCGGCGTGGTGTTTCTCGCGGTTCGCGGGCCGCCCCCGCCTCGCCCCCGCCGTCCTCGCCGTCGCGCTCATCGCCGTTGGCGTCGTCAACACGGGATCGCACGAAGCGCTGCAGATCATCTATCCGAAGAACAAGCAGCTGTGGCTGCTGAACAAACTGAATCAGATCACGCGGTGGAACAGCCATTCCTACGTGCTCGTGCAGCGGCCGGGTGAGAGCAACGCGTTTCTCTGGGGCCCGGGCATCGGCGCCGAGAAGTTCAAGGCGCGCATCGCGTGGCTCGCGATCGACGGTGAGGCCGGCTCCCCGATCACGCAGTGGGACGGCAATCCGAATTCACTCGAATGGGTGAGCTACGACGTCACCACGTTGCCGTACTACATCCGCAACGGTGACGTGGCGGTCATTGGTGTCGGGGGCGGACGGGACATCCTCGCGGCGCTCTGGGGACGCAATCGATCGATCCTCGGCGTGGACGTGAACCGGATCATGATCGATCTGCTCACGAAGAGTCATCGCGACTTCGCCAACATCGCGAACCAGCCGCAGGTCACCCTCGCGCACGACGACGGCCGCGCGTATCTGACACGCACCGACAAGCGCTTCGACGTGATCCAGATTTCGCTCGTCGACACGTGGGCCTCAACGGGGGCGGGCGCGTTTTCCCTGTCCGAGAACGGCCTCTATACCGTCGACGGCTGGCGCGTCTTCCTCAACCGGCTGAAACCGGGCGGCGTGCTGAGCGTGTCGCGCTGGTTCGATCCGCACAACGTGTCGGAAACCAGCCGCCTCGTCTCGCTCGGGGTCGGCGCGCTGCTCGACCGGGGCATCCAACGGCCGGGCGACCACCTGATTCTCGCCGTGCGCGAGAAAATCGCGACGCTGATGGTCTCGACGGCGCCCTTCACGGAGGCCGACCGCGCGAAGCTTGGCGACGTGATGAGCGCCAAGGGCTTCGAGCTGGCCGTCTCGCCGTGGACCACGGCCACCGGCGGTCCCGTCATCGAGCGCATTGCCCACAGCTCGACGCCCGCGGAGCTCCGTCAGGCCATCGCCGACCCGCTCTACGACTACAGCCCGCCCACTGATGCGCGGCCCTACTACTTCAACATGCTGAAGCCGCAGGCCCTGTGGTCCGGCGCGTATCTGCCGCGAGAGGGCGCGCTCGGCGGCAACCTGCGCGCCACACTGCTCCTGATCGTGCTCTTCGGCGTCACCACCGGGCTCGTCGCGCTCATCATCATCTGGCCCCTCGCGAAGGCGGGCCGTCCGCCCATGCCCGGCCGACGATTCACGTTGACGATGGTCTACTTCGCGGTCATCGGGTTCGCGTTCATGCTCATTCAGATCGGGCTGCTGCAACGCTTCTCGGTGTACCTGGGCCATCCGACGTACACGCTGTCAATCGTCCTGTTCTCGATGCTTCTCTTCACCGGCCTCGGCAGTCTGGTGTCGGAGCGGTTGACGCTCGGATCCCGCATCCGTGCGGTTCCCGTGCTCATCGCGATGGCGTTGACGGTGACGGCGCTCGGCATGCCCGTCGCCATCGCGCACACGATCGGCCTCGGTCTCGCCGCGCGATCGGCCGTGGTCCTCGCCTTCGCCGCGCCGCTGTCGGTGCTGCTGGGCCTCTGCTTTCCGATCGGGGTTCGACTCACGGCCGACACGCCGGCGATGGTGGCCTGGGCGTGGGGCGTGAATGGCGCCTTCAGCGTGCTGGCCTCGATTTTGGCGGTCGCGTTGTCCATCTGGGTCGGCATCGACGCGAACTTCTGGGTGGCCGCGGGGCTCTACCTCGTCCTCGCCGCGCCGTTGGGCGCGCTCGCACGAGGGCGGGCGGCCTAGTCGCACGTTGGATTTCCGCAGACCATCCGGCGGCCACCGGCGTCGATCCAGTGAGAGAATGCGGAAGATGCTGCCAATGTTGATCTGCGCACTCATCGCGACGGCTGCAGGTCAGGCGCAAACCGCGCGGCCCGCGCCGGTCGCAGACGCCGTGCGAGCCGCGTCGGCCGCGGAAGGGACGCTGGTCTCGGCCGCGTGGGCAGCCCTGGCTCGCGGAGACATCGCGACCGCCACGAGCAAGGTGGCCGAGCTCAAGCAGAAGTCTCCTCACGGCACCAACAGTCTCCTTCTCGAGATCGAGATCAATCTGACCAATGGCGGGCCGAGCGCCGCACTCGATGGCTACGACCAGTGGCTGGCTGGTCGCAAGCTCGAGGAGCCGCTGGCGCTCCGGCGCATTGCCACGGCCATCCTCTTCGACGGCGCCCAGAAGAGCGCGAATCCGGCACTCCGCCTTGCCGCGCTCACGGCGTTGGCCGCCGATGGCAACAGCGCGGCGCAGGACATGCTCCGCGTGGGGTCGGAGGCCGGATCGATTGGCGATGCGGCCGCGCTCGCCGCCGCGGGCAATGACGCTGGCGTCA
>JBDTNQ010000158.1:0-6597 GCA_039933635.1 Acidobacteriota bacterium | reverse complement strand
AGGAGCAGCGCCTTGTTGGTCTGCTTCGCATCGGTCTTCTGCGCGTCGAGGCGGACAATGATCTTGCCGTTGAACACGGCGCGCGCGCGCCCGGTCAGGATGCCCTTGTAGACCTCATGACTCGGGCAGTGCGGCTGCGCGTGGTCGATCGTGGTGTGCGTGTCGACGAGCGAATCGCCGCCGGCCACATAAAGTCCATTCAGCGTGCACTCGGCGCCGTCGCCGTCAAGGACCGAGACGATGTCGTTGCGGGCGATGCGGCCGCCGAGCGTGACCGCGTGCGACGTGAACGTACCGCCGCGGCCCGTGGAGACGAACACGCTCGCCAGGTGGAAGGACGTGTCCCCCTGCCGCTGGAGCTTGACGTGATCGACGAGCGCCCCGGCCTCGACGCGCACGTCCGTCGCGGCGTTGACGAACACCACATCGTCACCGGCCGTGGCGTAGGACTCGACGATCGACGCCTGCGACTGCTCCCCGGCAATGATGACCAGCCGGGGCGAGGCCAACGCCGCCGCACGGCTGCCCTGCGCCACGTGCAGCACGTGAATCGGCTCTCGCACGATGGCCTTGGGCGCGATCTCGATGACGACGAGGTCCTGAAACAGAGCCTGATTCAGATCGGCGAACACCGTGCCCCGGGGACGGACCGGCGCCAGGTCGCTCTCCCGGGCATCGACGATGGTCCGCACGCTCACGCCCGCGGGCACCGTGCGCGCACCGGACACCACACGCCCGTTCGAGACGACGATGGTGGCGCTCGAGGAGTCGACGAACGACAGCGTCGCGAGGAGCTTCGCGTCGGGCGCGGAGGTGGGAGCCGATTCGAACGTCAACGCCGCGATGGGCGCAACGTTCGTATAGCGCCACTCTTCGTCGCGGGTCGTGGGCAGCCCGCGGGCAAGGAAGCGACCGAAGGCCTCCTCACGGGACTGCGCCAGAACGCCGCGGCCGAAAGCGGCGTCGTGCTTCAGCGCTTCGAAGGCGGATACGTAGGTTTCGTGCCGTTCGGCGAGTTGGGTCATGACTAGCGTCTCGCCCCAACGGTCTCGGCGGCGTAGCCCTTCTCCTCGAGTTCGAGCGCCAGCTCGCGTCCGCCGGATCGCACGATGCGGCCTTCGGTCAACACGTGCACGAAATCCGGCACGATGTAGTTCAGCAGGCGCTGGTAGTGCGTGACGACGATGATCGCGCGGTCCTTGTTGCGCAGCGCGTTGACGCCGTTCGACACGATCTTCAGCGCATCGATATCCAGACCGGAGTCGGTCTCGTCCAGGATGGCCAGCCGTGGTTCGAGCACCGCCATCTGGAAGATCTCGTTCCGCTTCTTTTCCCCACCCGAGAAGCCCTCGTTCACCGACCGGTTCAGCATGGTCGGATCCATCTCCAGCAGCTTCGACTTCTCGCGCGCGAGCTTCATGAACTCGACGGCGTCGAGCTCCTGCTCGCCGCGATACTTCTTCACGGCGTTGAGGGCCGCCTTGAGGAAGTAGGTGTTGTTGATGCCCGCAATTTCAACCGGGTACTGGAACGCCATGAACACGCCTTCGCAGGCGCGCTCTTCCGGCTGCAGCTCCAGGAGATCCTTGCCATCGAACGTGATCGATCCGCCCGTGACCTCGTAGCCTGGATGTCCTGACAGCGCGCGGGCCAGCGTGCTCTTGCCGGAGCCGTTCGGCCCCATGATGGCGTGCACCTCACCCGCGTTCACGGCGAGGTTCAGCCCTTTCAGGATGTCTTTGTTTTCAGCGCGGACGCGAAGATCTTTGATTTCTAGAAGCATGACGGTTTGACTGGGCTGCTGGGTGTTGAGTGGTGACTGGTTAGCCGACGCTGCCTTCAAGGCTGATCGACAGTAGTTTCTGGGCTTCGACGGCGAACTCCATCGGGAGTTCGCGGAACACTTCCTTGCAGAAGCCGCTCACGATCATGTTCACGGCGTCCTCGGTCGAAATGCCGCGCTGGCGGCAGTAGAAGATCTGGTCCTCGCCGATCTTGGAGGTCGACGCCTCGTGCTCGACCTTGGCCGACGTGTTCTTGATCTCCAGGTACGGGAACGTGTGCGCGCCACAGCGGTCGCCGATCAGCAACGAGTCGCACTGCGAGTAGTTGCGGGCGCGGTGCGCGTTCTTGCCGATTTGAACCGCGCCGCGATAGGTGTTCTGTCCGTGCCCGGCCGAGATGCCCTTCGAGACGATCGTGCTCCGCGTGTTCTTCCCGATGTGAATCATCTTCGTCCCGGTATCGGCCTGCTGACGATTGTTCGTGGTCGCCACCGAGTAGAACTCCCCGACCGAGTTGTCGCCCTGCAGGATGCAGCTCGGGTATTTCCACGTGATCGCCGAGCCGGTCTCGACCTGCGTCCACGTGAGCTTCGCGTTCGTCATGGCCCTGCCACGCTTCGTCACGAAGTTGTAGATCCCGCCCTTGCCATCCTTGTCGCCTGGGTACCAGTTCTGAATCGTCGAATATTTGATCGTGGCGCCATCGAGCGCCACGAGCTCGACCACGGCCGCGTGCAGCTGGTTCTCGTCACGCATCGGGGCGGTGCAGCCCTCGAGGTAGCTCACCGTCGCCCCTTCGTCGGCCACGAGCAGCGTGCGCTCGAACTGGCCCGTATTCTTCGCGTTGATGCGGAAGTAGGTCGAGAGCTCCATCGGGCAGCGGACGCCCTTCGGCACGTAGACAAAGGATCCGTCGCTGAACACGGCCGAATTGAGCGTCGCGTAGAAGTTGTCCGTGTACGGCACCACCGACCCGAGGTACTTGCGGACGAGATCCGGATGGTGCTTCACGGCTTCCGAGAACGAGCAGAAGATGATGCCCAGTTCGCCCAGCTTCTCGCGGAACGTCGTCGCGACCGACACGCTGTCGAACACGGCGTCGACGGCGACGCCAGCGAGCATCTGCTGCTCGATCAGCGGAATGCCGAGCTTTTCAAACGTCTTGCGGACGTCCGGATCGACCTCGTCCATGCTCGAAAGCAGAGCCTGCTTCTTCGGCGCCGAGTAGTAACTGATGCCGTTGTAGTCGATGGGCGCAATCGTGAGGTTGTGCCACGTGGGCTCCTTCATGTTGAGCCAGGTGCGATACGACTTCAGGCGGAACTCCAGCAGCCACTCCGGTTCGCCCTTGATCTCCGAGAGGCGGCGCACGACGTCCTCGTTCAGGCCCGGGGGAAACGTGTCCGTTTCGAGCGATGTTTCGAAGCCGTACTTGTACTCGCGCGTCGCGAGCTGTTCGATGGTCTCGGTAGCAGTAGACATGTCTTCTTCTTTCAAATGCGCGGGGACCCGCGACGCGCGCCCCCCCGCGGCGTTTTCGGGCTAGACCGAAAACGACGTGCCGCAGCCGCACGTGCTCTTGGCCTGCGGGTTCTGGAACACGAAGCCGCGGCTCAGCAGGCTCGTGTCGTAATCCAACGTGGTGCCGTCGAGCATGCGGTGGCTTCGCGCGTCCGTCCAGACGCGCGCGCCCTCCTCACCTTCGAAAATCAGATCGGTATCCTTGGGCGCCGGCTCCCACGAAAAGACGTATTCGAATCCGGAACAGCCGCCGGCCTTCACCCCCACGCGGAGGCCCGACGCATCGGGATACTGCTGCGTGAGAAGCTTGCGAATCTGCCGGGCCGCGTTTTCCGTGACGGTAATCATCGACCTTCTCTACTTCCGCACCACGGCCAGCGGCTGGACGTCGCGTGGCAGCGGCAAGGCGGTCATCTCGGCCGCCAGTTCGGCGACCGACGTCGCCGCCAGCGCGGCAATGATGCGGTCCTTGATCCGGTGAAGCGGATCGCGAATGTTGCACTTCGAATACTGGTCGCAGCTGTGATCGGTATCCGAGCACGCGGTGACCGTCAGCGGCCCGTCGACGGCCTGAATGACGTCCGCCACCGAGATCTGCCCCGCCGGACGCGCCAGCGCGTACCCGCCCCGGATGCCCTGAACGGAGACCAGCAGTCGTCCCCGCACCAGCTTCTGCAGCACTTTGGCCAGGAGTTCCGTCGGGATGTCGTACGTCTCCGCCAGCTCCCGCGATGACATCGCCCCGTGATCGCGGTGCGCCGCCAGATGTCGCATCGACAGCAACGCGTAGTCCGCTTTCTTGGAGAGCCTCAACATGGGGGATGACCAGTCGGGGAATATCCGACCTGGTTAGTCCATCTTACTGACGGGCCGCCGGCAGGGCAAGTGTGGAGAGGGACTAAAGCGTTGATGAGACTGGTCTTACTTAGGGGCGATGGGCACGCTACGCCCCGAGGCTCACCATCACCTTGGCCGCGGCGCGAAGACCAACCGTGGTCGATTCGCCCGTGGATGTGGTGATCTGCAGGGCGTCGGCGGCCAGGTCGCGTTCGGACACGCGCACCTGCCGGCCCGGCATCAGGTTGCGTTGCTCGATGAAGCGCAGGAACCCGGCGTCCTGATCGACCACGCGCTCCACGGTGACGAGAACGCCCAGCGGCGCGGACGCCAGATTGATGTGATCCAGTCGCGGCACCGTGCCGTCCGATGCGGGAATCGGATCACCATGCGGATCGACGGCTGGCCGGCCGAGCATGTCGTCGATCCGATCGATCAGCCGTTCGGAAACGGCATGCTCGAGCTGCTCCGCCTCGTCGTGGACCTCCGTCCAGCTCATGCCCAGGACTCGCACCAGGAACAACTCGATGAGCCGGTGGCGCCGCAGGACCAGGCTCGCCAGCTTGTGGCCAGCCGGCGTCAGGCGCACGCCCTTGAACGGCTCGTAGCGCACCAGGCCAGATTCGGCCAGCGCTTTCATCATCGTTGTGGCCGTGCCAGGCACGACGCCAAGCGCCGACGCGAGCTGGCCCATCGGCACGAGGGCCGAGGACTCCGGCGCGGCCGCTTCGGCCAGATAGATCGTCTTGAGGTAGTTCTCGACCGTCTGCGACGGCAGCATGACCCACTCATTATGAGTGAACGCGCACGCATCCGGCCGGCATTTCATACAATGTCGGTGAGGCCTGCATCAATGGACGTCTCGGAACTGAGAAAACGGATTCTGCGCGCGATCGACGAGGCGCGGAAGGACGCGGAAGATCGACGCCCCATGGTCGATGAGTCCGTGAAGGCGTACGAGGCATTCCTGCGCGACATCGGCGTCCCGCTTCTGCTGCAGGCGGCTCAGGTGCTGAACGCGACCGGACAGACGTTCGTCGTGCACACGCCCGCAGAAAGCGTCCGTCTTGCGGCCGAGAAATCCCCGGACACGTTCATCGAAATTGAACTGGACCGCTCGGGTCCCCAACCGCAGGTGATCGGCCGGGTGAGCGTCACACGCGGACGACAGGGGCTGGTGATCGAGGAACGCCCCCTGGCGCCCAATCGTCCAGTGGCGCAGGTGACGGAAGATGATCTGTCGGCCTTCCTCGTCGCGGAAGTGCCGAAGCTCGTCCTGAAAACCTAGCGCGACCAAACCGGCGGCCGTCATCGTGCGTCTGTAAAGGCTGAGCGGGACCGGAGCTGCTCTTACAGTCTGCGTGACGGGAGGATCTTAGAGTGCGGCGACGCCGGCCCCAATCTGCGTCGCTCTCAAAGATCAGACTTGCGCGGATTGAATGTTCCGGTCGCCGCTCGCCATTGTCCTGCCCTGGACCTGCTTCTCTCCTTTTGGCTTGTAAGTTCCCAGTCGACCGGGTTTGATGAAGTCGTCCCCGGAGGATTGCCATGTTCCGACTCCCTGTTCTCTTCGCCGCGGCCGCATTGGCGTGCAGCGCGTACCCCGCCCGCGCGCAGACTCCAGCCTCGCCACCGGTCATCGTCACGCGCGGCGAAGCCAGCGTGAAGCGGGCCCCTGATCAGGCGTGGCTGACGGTGGCGACGGAGACGCGCGACGTCCGCGCCGAGGAAGCCCGCCGCAAGAGCGCCGAGGCAACAACGGCCGTGCAGGCGGCACTCAAGGCGACGGGGCTGGCAGCGGATGCGATTCGTACGACGGGATACACCCTCGCGCCGGAGACCGAATGGAACAACGGCCGCAGCACGGTGAAGGGTTATCTCGTGCGGAATCAGATCGAGGTGCGCGTGGACGATCTGGCCAAGCTCGGCGCGGTGATCGACGCCGCGAATGCCACGAAGAGTACGGCGCTGACGATTTCCGGTCCACGATTCGGCTTGAAGGACCAGGACGCCGCCGAGGCTGACGCGCTGCGTGCCGCCGTCCAGGGCGCCATGGCGCGCGCACAGGCCATGGCCGGCGGCGCCAGGCGCACGCTCGGCAACATCGTCCGCATCGAGGACCAAAGCAGTTCGCGACTGCCCCAACCACAGCCGATGTTCCGCATGGCAGCAGCCGCGCAGGGCGCCCCGGTGGAAACGCCGATCACACCCGGAGAGATTGAAGTTCGAGCTGAAGTCTCGGTGACCGTGGAGCTGAAGTAGGGCCGGACGCGGGCGTGTACCCCGGACCTGAAGGTCCGGGGCTCCAATAAGGTCCGGGGCCTGAAGGTCCGGGGTCCAATCAGCCGGCCGGGGCTCCACCAGCCCGCCGGGGCTCGTCAGCCCGCCAGGTCCTGTTCGTCCGCTGCTTCCCGCCGCGGGCGACGCACCGAGAGGTTGAGCAGATCGGGCGTCT
>JBDTNQ010000157.1:0-6952 GCA_039933635.1 Acidobacteriota bacterium | reverse complement strand
CAGATCATGCGCTGAGCGCGCCCGCGGTGTTCAACCGCGAGCGCGTCGACGCGACCCGCCCGCCGCGCTAATCCCCTGGAACCGTGATGACTTGCCTAAGTCCCGGGGCGCGGCGCCCGGATGGCCAGGCGCGAAGAGCGCGCTTATTGGGCATAAGCAAGCGATGAGCAACGCCGCCAATCGGGATGCCCCGCCCGGGAATTAGGTGAGTCATCACGGTTCCAGTGGACTAGTTCAGCGGCTTGATGTAGACGTTCCGATACCAGATCTGCCCGTTGCCCTCGAGTTGCAGCGACAGGATGCCCTGCAACGCGCGGAAGGCCGGGTTGTCGTCGATTGAGACGCTCAGCACCTGCCCGTTGAGGATGTGCACCAGCGTGTTGCCGCGCGCGATGATCTCGACCTGCTGCCACTCGCCGTCCTTACCCTGGTGAGGCTTCACGACGGACGTCGGGTTCTGATTGATCACGGCCACGCAGACCGGCCGTTCAGCCGTGAGCCGCGTCAGGGTCCCGGGCGCAGTCACGATGCTGCGGCCCTGGCCTTCGTAGAGCTGGCCGGTGTACTGATTGTTCGAATCGAGATCGAACTGGTAGCCACTCACCTGCCAGATGTTGCCGTTGGTGATCGGCGCAGCCGGATTCGCCGCCGGTGGCGGGCCGCCGGCCGTACCGCATCGTGCGAGCGGATTCGGTGCCGCTGGGGGCGCGGCAGGTGCTGTCGCCGCGGGTGCGGCTCCCGGTGCCGCAGGGGCCCCAGGCCCGCCGGGCGCTCCGGCGCGTCCGCCGGGTGCGCCAGCGCCGCCTGGTCCGCCGGCTCTCGGAGCGCCGCCGCCTCTCACCGGCTCCGCGGTGACGCCGGCCGCAACCGCCTGAGCCATGGTCGTAATGCCCGCGGGCGTCGGTTTGCCCATCGGATCGGCCATCGTGCCACCGTGCACGGTGTGCAGCATGCGGCTCCGATACTGAATGCCGCCGTTCGCACCGGTCGCCGAGATCTTGAACTCGACCTTCAGATCGAAATCCTTCATCACCGCATCCGGTCCCACGTAGTGGATGTGATGCTGGCCTGGGGTCTTCACCGTGTCGGCGTGCAGCATGCCGTCTTCGATGGACCACACGTCCCGCTCGCCATCCCAGTTGGTGAACGTACTGCCATCCCACAACTTCGTGAAGCCGGTGTAGTCGTCATAGGCCACGGGCGGCTGCATGCCACGGCCACCACCTCGACCACCACCGGGGGCCTGCCCCGCGGGAGGCGCGCCTCCGGCCCCGGGAGGCGCCGCGGGCGCCGCGCCCTGCCGCGCGATGAGGCTTGCCGCGCCGCCGATCAACATGGCACTCACGGTGAGCGCCACGACGTGTGAAGACACCTGCAACCGTTTCATCGGAACTCCTGGCGATAGGTTCGGAGGCTCATTCATAGAGCAACGGTGAGGTGATTGCAAAGGATTCTTGCAGAACCTGCGGCGTTTCATGCAGCGAAACGCGAGGTCGACGCACGTGACGCCGGCGGTGGTGAGCGCTCGCGCTACCGCCCCGTCAGCAGGAAGTACATCGTCACCGGCTCGGTCCCCGCTTCGCGCACGTCGAACCCGGCCTGCTGCGCTGCATCGCGCCACCATGCGGCGCCGTAGGTGCCGCCGTGCGACAGCATCGGTCCAAAGGCGAACTTCGCCCACCCGTCGTTGGCGATGAGGATCAGCAGGAAGTCCCCTCCCGGCTTCAACACGCGATGCGCCTCGGCCAGCGCGGTCCGCGCACCGTTCCGACCAAGATGATCCATGGCGTACGCGCTGACGAGCGCATCGAAGGATGCCGGCGCGAACGGCAGCTTCAGCATGTCGGCGGTTTCTACCGACGCGCGCCCGTCAACACCGGCCGCCTTCAGGTTGGCCATCAACCGGTCCTCCGGACGTTGGCCCGGTCCGAAGTGCTGAGTGAATGAATTGCCGAACAGGTCCGACGCCACGACCGTCGCCTGCGGACGTTCGGTCAGGACCATGATCGACGAGCGGCCTGTCCCTGCCCCGAGATCGAGGACACGCCCGGTGCCCGACCGGAGAAAACTCTGCGTCGGAAGGGCCGGCACGTGGTTGATTCCGAAGAGGTGTACCAGCAGCGCGACGCTGCCCGCCCACACGCTCAGCACGCTCAACGCGATCAGTACCCACCGCGATGCGCCAAAGGCACGCGCCCCCAAGAGGGCCGCGACGAGAATTCCCAGCAGGGCGAGGTGACCGTAACTCAGCCACCAGGGATAGCCGAAGTCGATGGACGCGTGTGACATGGGCGGCAGTGTGGCATGGACCAGCTGAACCGAGGGTGAACGACCCGTTCAGGGCGTGTTCATCGAATCACAGCCGGGCACGCCTTACCGGGCACACGATCACTGGCGGATCGCAGGGTGCCCCAATGACGACTTCGACCCCGCCGCCGTCTCCAGCCGCTCGACGAAATCGCGCAGGAACGCTTCGCGCCATGTGCTCACCGTTCTGGCGCCCTGATTCGCGCCTTCGGCAACGGCCGGATCGGGGTCATCCGTCCACCAATGCGGATAACGCGCGGCGACGGGCTGGTTTGGTTCCGGGAGTGTCGACGTGAAGCCGCCGGTCTTGCCATCGAGTCGCGCGTCGGTGCTCCGAATCGCGTAGGTCCACGTCTTGGGTTCCTTGGGCGAAAACAGGAAATGCCACGCGCCCGCGCGGTCAGCGAAACCAGTGAAGTCCTGTTGATCGACGACGAGCGTCGCCGTGACACCGACAGCTGCCGGCGTTGGAAGTCGATACACGAGATCGAGAACGGTGTAGGTCTCGACGCGATCGGACGCTGACGGCGGACGCTCGAAGACGTAGCGTTTTCGCGCCCACGCACGCACGAAGCGTCCGCCCCACGAGTCCCTCGTGGGATCGTCCGGGGTGTCGCCGAGGACGTACATCACCGCCGGCGTATCCCCCATTTTCATCGCCGATCGCACTTCGCCGCGGAAGCTGATGCCGCTCGCGAAGAAGTCGCCGAGCGCGCCGGCACCGCGCACATGCGCATCGACGAACGACGCATTGCCCAGATCTCCGGCCTGATTCCCGCCGGTGAACCAGCCGGTGTAGGTCGAGTTGGCTTCAATCATCCACAGGTCTGGGTGGTGCCGCGCGATGTAGTCGTAGGCGGGCACCGACCACTTCTTGTTCGGGCCGCCGATGAAATACACACGCACTTTGGACTTGATGGACGGGGCATCGTGCAGCGCCTGCGCGACATCGTCGATCCCGCCCCACACGAGAATCCACAATGGACGCGGATCGGGACGCTTGGCCCTCTCGATGATCCAGGCTGAGCCCGCCGTCGAATGTGCGAACCCGTCGAGTCCCGCGGACTCGAGTCCGCCCTGTTTCGTGACCGCGCGCAGCGCGCTCGGCGCCGGATAGCCGGCCGAGTGCGCGTGCAGGTTCGGGTAGTCACGTTCGTAGACGTCGATGACCTTGAGGATCTGATCCCTCCGGCCGCCGCCGTATGGTGATGAAATCAACCCCTCGATATCGAAGCGGTCCGCATACAGCAGCAGATGCACCATCGACTGGTAGTCGTCGTAGTCCGTGCCGCCGATGTCCGTGGAGACGACCACCCGAGGCCGCGGGCTGGTCTGCGGCGCGGGAGCCGGCGCGGCCGCCGCGCCAAAGCAGGCGACCAGCACCATCGCGAGGGTCGCGCAGAGAAATCTCACGTTAGTGGCGACGCGTGAGCGCGTCCGGCCTATGTCACCACACGCGGACGGGCGAATCATTAGACACCATTGTATGAAGTAAGTCGTCGATCGCCCGCGCTCGTGCCTCCGATGTTGTCATCCAGGCGAAATCGGTTGCCTTTGCAGCTCGACCTTCCTATTCTCGCGGCATGGTCGCGAATCAACCCCGCACCTCGCTCTGGATCGGGATTGCCGCCGTGGCGGCCGTTGCCGTTGCCCTCCTCGTCCTGTTTCTGTCCAGACGGCAAGATGCCTCGGCTGGAACCGCCGCCGGTGCGCCGGCGGCTTCCGCGACCGAATACGCGAATGACCGCATCCGGCGCGAAATCGACGAGCAGGGGCTGACGGTCGATCGCGCGCGGCAGCTGTTCGCGCTGGAAGTCGCCCCGTTGCCCGGCGTCACCGTTCCCGACGGACCGGTACGCGAGACGATCTCGGGCACCTACGCCTTGATGCAACTCATGGCCGTGCGCGACCAGTTGTCTCCGGCTCAGCAAGCGCGGCTCCGCGCCCTCTTGAAGCCCACGCCGTCCCGTCCATCGCGCCCCGCCCCGGATGCCCCCGCGCTTCCGCCCCCATTCGCGCTACCAGGCGTCGCTCCGGCGTTGTTCTTCGAATCCGATCGGCCATCGTTCACGCGCATCCGGTTCGCCGATGACGATCCGCCCGCGGACTCGGACGACCCGGACGTGACGCCCGCCGAACGCGCCTACTTCAGAGAGCTCTACAACTGGGCGAGTGAGGCGGTGAGCAAGCTGACCATCCAGCCGCAAGTGCCATTCTTCTGGATTGAGTTCAGGAAACTTGACGCCCCAGAGACCAAGAAAGCGTGGGCCTTGAGCACGGCGTGGAACGACAACACGTTGCAGCGCCTACAGGATCGCAGCCAGGGCATCACCTTGAACGTCTGCCAATCGATCGTCGATCGACGCAAATTCAAGGGGCTCCCGCTGAGCGTTCACCTCTCGGTCGTCGTCCACGAAGTGGTCCACTGCTATCAGCAATTGGCGGCGCCCACGCAATCCGCCGCGGCGACGCCGAAAGGATGGCTCATCGACGGCGAGGCGACCTGGGCGCAGATGGTCATCGTGCCGAACGCGGCATTCCCTGCCCTTCAGGACCATTGGGCGGAGTACTTGACCGCGCCGAAGACCCACCTCTTCGCGCGAAAGTACGATGCCGCCGGCTTCTTCGGCCACGTGCAGGACGTCATTGGCGTGGGCACTGTCGGCAAGAGGCTGATTCCGGCAATCCTGGCGGGCGCCGGTGGAGCCAGCGAGGCGGCCTTCGACATCGTCGTCGCCGGCTCCGAAGACCCCGTGCTCGACACCTGGGCGTCGAGCTACTTTCGCACGCACGAAAGTCAGCCGCTGTGGACGGTCAAGGGCCCGGGCTCCGTGAACTTCCCTTCTGAAAAGGTTGCGCCCCTCGAGTTGGCCGTGGCCGAAGGGGCCTCGGTTGACCTGCCGCAGACCGCGCCCTGGGAACTCTCGCTCGTCAGCCTCAATTCCTCCGCGGATGTTCTCATCATCGGCAACACCACGGGCCATCTTGCGCTCATCGACAGTACGGAGGGCGCCAACGCAACGCTCCTGCCCATGGAGACGACCAATCTCTGCCTGCGAGAGTCGTGCGCGTGCCCGGCCGGCACACAGGGGACCCCGCCATCGACGATTAACGCACGGCCCAAGATCGACATCGGTCTCACAGGCGGCAAGACCGGCGCGTCGGGATGGGCCATGGGAAAATCATTGAAGGATTTCTGCGAGCAGGTGCCAAAGCCGGTTCCACCGCCCCGCGACTCTCAGACGCCAACAGCCCGCGACACGCGTGAGCCCGGAAACGGCAGGGCCAGTTCAGACCCGCACATCGTGACGTTCGACGGCCGCTGGTACGACCTGCAGGCCGTCGGGGAATTCGTGCTGGCGCAGTCCACCGTCGACAACTTCACGGTGCAGGCGCGTTTTGCTCCGCTCCCTTCCGTCCACACGGTCAGCATCGTCACGGCCGTCGCCGCCCGAGTCGGACGCGACCGAGTTACGGTGACCCTGCTTCCCGGCAATGCCAGGCCAACTGCACGAATCAACGGCCAGCTGCTCGACACGAACTTCGTGGTGCTCGATGGAGGCAGCGTCCGCACCGTGACGACGGAGTGGGGGCCCGGCTACACCATCGAGCTCAATGACGGAACGCGCGTGGGCGTCTCGCCGTTCGTGCGTCACAGTCTGAACACGTGGGTCACTCCCGCGGACGCGCGGCAGGGCAAGCTGGCGGGTCTGCTCGGGGACTTCGATGACAATCCGGACTTCGAGCCGACCGCGCGGAACTCGCGCGAGCCGCTGCCTGTGGCGCCGTCCTATGACGACCTCTACACAACATTCGGGGGCAGTTGGCGGATCACGGCCGGTGAGTCGCTGTTCGACTACGGCGCAGGTGAAACGACGGCGACGTTCACCGACCTCACCTTTCCGGATCGCCTGACCCCAATTGCCGATGCGGCCACCATCACGGCCGCGGAATCGTCGTGCCGGGACGGGGGCATCACGGATCCAAATCTGCTCCGCAACTGCACGACAGATGTCGCGGCGACGGGCGACTTCGCGTACGTTCGCGCCTATCGTCCGCAACAGGCGCGCGCGACATATGCGGCCGCGCGGGGCATGCCCACGCGCAGGCCCCCCGCCACTCCGCCCGCGCCCGCCCCGCCCGCTGCATCTGGCCGCACGAAGAGCACCGTGCTCGAAGGCCGCGTGACCGACGCGTCGGCGGACGCGTTCGCGTCATTCGCGGGCTTCAGGGGGGATGTCATCTACCTGAATCCCGGAGACAACTGCGTCCAGCCGAGGTCCGCGCGGCTGCTCGCGCCGGGCGGCAAGACGCTGGGCGGCCTGACGTTCCCGTGCGGCACGCGCGTAGTGCTGCCCATCGACGGGACATATCGTTTCGCGTTCAACCCGTTCCACGACTTCGCGGGGCCCTACCGTCTCCCGCTCGTCGCCGTGCGACCCGATCGCGTGACGCACATCACCCAGGGCGACGCCCTGACCGGTGCGCTCGCCGCGCGCGCCGAACAAGATGTCTTCGTGTTCGAGGTCAAGGCTCCCGGTACGATCGATATCGGCGGCGACGGCTGCGACGCCGGCTTCGATGCGGCCGTCTATTTCGGCATGGGCGACGACGAACTCGTGGGGGCCGGTCCGGCGTGCCGCCT
>JBDTNQ010000156.1:0-6989 GCA_039933635.1 Acidobacteriota bacterium | reverse complement strand
TCACGCCTGGAACCTACTCGGTCGCCGTGCGCGTGAATCCCAGCGCGACACCCGGCCGCGCCGGCGGTGGCCCGGCCGGGCCGCCGCAGCCTGGTCTCTACGGCCTCACCGAGGTGTCGGTGGATGGCCGAGACCAGACGGTGGCCGTCACGCTCCGATCCGGCGTGACGGTATCCGGCCGCGTGGCGTTTGACGGATCGATGCCTGTCCCGTCAGATCTGACGCGGCTGAGTGTTGGCCTCACGCCGGTCCTCGACGCGAGCGGAGTCGCGGTGCTCACGCCATCGGCAGCCGTCGACGCCACCGGTGCGTTCACGATCAGCGGCGTCGCGCCCGGACGATACCGCCTGACGGCGTCCGCCCCTGGCACTACAGCCGCCTCCGGTTGGCGGCCGCGTAGCGCACTGCTTAACGGCCACGACGCGCTGGACACGCCGTTCGACGTGTCGACTGAGGACGTCGGCGGCTTCACGATGACGTTCAGCGATCATCCCGCCGACTTGTCCGGCACGATCCAGGACGCTGCCGGTCATCCCACGCCCGAATACTTCGTGATCATTTTTCCGCGCGACCAGACCTACTGGACGCCGCAGTCACGACGCATTCAGGCGAAGCGGCCCTCGAGCGATGGCCGCTTCACGTTCCCGAACATGGCGCCGGGTGACTATCTCGTCGCGGCCGTGACGGACGTCGAGCAGGGCGAGTGGTACGTGCCGGCGTTCCTCACCGAACTCGCGCACGCTGCGATTCCGTTGACGATTGCGGAGAACGAAAAGAAGGTCCAGGACATCCGGGTCGGACGATGAACCAGCGCCGCGCGATTGCTTACTTCTTCGTCAGCGTGAACGTCTCGCCAACGAACCCGGAGTTGAAGACCTGCCCGATCACCTTGCGGCCGGTGCTGTCCATCTTGCCGTTGGCAAGCCTGATGTCCAAGAAGCTGCCCGCGGCCACACGCGGCAGCGCGAAGTTCCCTTGATCGTCGATGCTGCCTGGGGTCGACGCTGGAATTTCAGAGTGTGTGCCAGGATTGATGTTGCAGAAGTTTCCCGGGAACGCCAGCGAACCCGTGACCGTGCCGCCCGTCTGCGTCAGCGTGAAAACGGCGGGCTTCTCCCGCGGGTCCACACCACACGTCGCCAAGACGGCAAAATCCCAACTGCCGGTCATGGTGCCCACGGTGACCGTGCGCGAGTCCGACGCCGTCCCGCCCTTTCCGTCAGACACGATGACCTGGACGGCGACGGCACCATCGCCCGCGAGCTTGGCGGAGGCCGACGCGCCCGTCACGCTGGGGCCACCGAACGACCAGGGGTAGGTCAGGGGGTCGCCGTCGGCATCCGATGCCGACGCGTTCATCGTGACCGATGTCAGGCCCGACACAGCAAAGCCGGGCGACACAGTCACTCCGCCAATCACGGGAGCTCGGTTCGTCTGGGTCGGCGTGGTCGGCGTGGTGGGCGTGGTCGGTGTCGTCGGCGTCGTGTTGGTGTCACTCGATTTGCCGCATCCGGCAATCGACAGGGCAACAAGCACAGCCGAAAGCAGGCGCACATTGGAAGTCATAAGTCGGCGCCGAGTCTAGTCCATCTGGCCGAGCCGCCGGCCCTCTAAGTGCCCGCAGTTTCATTAACTTTGGAATTCACGAACAACAAGATACGAACACTGTCTATAGAGTCATAAAGAGACAGTTACTGTCCGTCCTGCGAGCCATCCCGAACAACTTCGCCAGACGCGTCGAGGCCCTCCGCCGCTAGGCGGGGATCTTCAGCAAGCGGTGGGCGTTTTCCCACGTGATCTTGCGGAAGAGCTCCGGCGACGTCGAACGCTTCAGCACCGTGAGCGTCTCCCGCGCCACGCACTTGCCGGCCAGTCGTGCGGCGGCGGGATTATTTCCCTGACTGATACCGCCTCCGTGACCGTCCGTGCAGCCACAGTCGCTGCCCATCATGAGTTTGTCCTGGTGGCGGCGCACGAAATCGCGGGTGAACGCCGGGTCGCGCGACAACATGTTGTTGCCGGAGTTGGCCGACAGGTCTCCGTAGAGATTCGGATAGTCGCCGAGCAGGCGATCGGTCACCCCACCGCGGACAATGGGACCCGAGGGGTACGCCGTTTCGTTGTGGTAATCCGCGCTCACATTCGCCCAGAACGCGTCGGCATGCCCGATGAAGGTCGTCTTCGGAAACGCCTTCAACATCGATTCAAAGGACGTCGCGAACCCGCTGCTCCATTTGCCCTCGTTCTCGACGTGGTCGACTTCCTGAAAGTGGATCAAGATCGGCACGCCCAGGTCGGCCGCCAACGCATAGGCGCGCCGGAACTCCGGACTGTCCGTCGCATAGTGCAGCTTCATTTCGCCGAAGCCGCGAGCGCCGGCCTTGACGGCTTGCGTCAAGGCCTCGATGCCCGCGGGCTGGGCCGGATCGGCGCTGCTGAACCACACGAATCGTCCCGGTGCGGCCGCCTGTAGCGCGCGTACCTGCTCGGCACCCGTCGCGCGCGTCAACAGATTCGCGCGCCTGATGCCTGCGCCATCCAGATGCGCGAGGTTCGCTTCAGGAGTGCCACGCATATGAAAGTGGAGGTCGAACACGGGCGAGCCCCATTCATTGGTCTCTCCGGCGTTCGACTGCCACGCGGGCAACATGGCAGCGCCAGCCACGCTTCCCAGGAATTCACGGCGATTCACGAGAGTCATGCGATTCCTCCGGACGACACCTGCCACCGCGGAAACACCACTGTTCTGATCGAGCTGAGTGTAGCCGCACTTTGCCGCGGGAACGCGCAGATTGAGGAGAGTTTCGTCCCACGAAACAGCCAGCCGATGCGGGCCTCGGGCTCGTCACCGCGCGGGATGCGGGCGCGGTCGAGAGTACAATCCGCCGCTGAGGCGCGACGATGGAGAATGAAAAGCCGCTGGTGACGATCCACATGGTGGCGAGCCTCGGCGGCTTCATTGCGAGGCGGGATGGACGCGTCGACTGGCTCGAGACGTCAGACACCTTCGAAGGCGGCGAAACCCTGACAATTGAAACTGGCCTTCCGCAGCATCTGGTTCGTCGGCGGTGGTGACGTCTCCGCTCAATGCCTGCGCCTTGGACTGGCGGACGAGGTGCGTTACTCGATCGTCCCCGCGCTCATTGGCGACGGCATCTCCTTCTTTCAGGGGCTCGACCAGGACATCGCCCTACACCTCGTCGAGATGAAGGCCTACACGAGCGGTATGGTGGGGCTGCGGTACGAGGTGAAGAAATAGGCTGCCGCGTCCGGGCGTACTTGCCTGGCGCGGGCCCTTCGGAGGCGCGATCGAACATCGTTCGCCTTCATCGGCTCGCCGTCCTCGCCGGAAAGGTCGGCACCTCGTGGTCTTCGGCCGTCAGAAGTTTCATCAAGCGCGGATTGATGAACAGCTTCTCGCGGCCGACCTTCATCTCGTTCAGTACGCCAACCTCGCTCAACTCCTTCAGATACTCCGATGCCGCTTGACGTTTGGCAATGCCGGCATCGACGAGGTTCGAGATGCGGCAGTACGGCTGCGTGAACACCAGCTCGACCAGTTCTCGGCTGTACAACTTCGGCGCCTGCCGCTTGACGTGTTCGGTCGTCGCGTCCATGAGCGACTTCACGCTTCGAATCTTCGCAGTTGTCCACGTCGCGGTTTCTTCGACGGTGGACACCATGTACGCCGTCCACTCGGCCCACTGCCCTTTCGTCGTCACGGCGTTCAACCGACGGTAGTATTCGGCCTTGGTTCGGATGATGGCGCGGCTGAGATAGAGGGTCGGCTGCGTCAACAGCCCCTGATCGACGAGGAACAACAGATTCAACACGCGTCCTGTGCGGCCATTGCCATCGGTGAACGGATGGATGGCTTCGAACTGGTAGTGCCCCACCGCCATGCGGATGACGGGGTCCACGTCCGTCTCCTCGTGGAGATATCGCTCCCAGTTGGCAAGCAGGTCGCGCAGCCGGGCCTCTCCGTCAGGCGGCGTGTAGATGACCTTACCCGTTGCCTGATTGGTCAGTGCCGTGCCGGGCACCTTGCGGATTCCACTGTCGACGCCTCGAATCGTCCGACACACTTCCACGGCGGTCGCCGTACTCAGCGGCCTTTTCGCCAGCGACCGGTATCCCTGGTGGAGGGCGGTGCGGTATCGGAGCGCCTCCCGGGTCGCCGGGTCTGCCTGTGAGTCAGTCTCCTGGGCAAAGCGGAACAAGCGGTCTGCCGTCGTGACGATGTTCTCGATCTCCGAACTGGCGCGGGCTTCGAGCAGTGGAATCGTGTTGATTAGAATGGCCTGATTCGGAATCAGGTCTCCGGTCGCTTTCAGCTCAGCCAGGGCCGCGCGGGCGCGGATGCAGCCTTTCAGTACGGCTCGCGTTTCGAGCTCAGCCTTCGGCGGCAGCCTTGGCAGATCGTTGAAGGGCTTCGATGGATCAAAGGTGGGTGTGGGCATGTGTCGACGGCGGCGACACGTCAGGATAACATGTCGAAGTTTTTACAATACGTCGACATATCGACGGAGACCTGCAGCGCGGGCGCAGGCACCATTCCCAGCGGCGCCGGCCCAGACGCCAGCCATGGGCCGACAACTTGCGCGGCGCTCTTGCTCGGCGCCTCGCGCGACGGTAATGTAGGGCGCCCTGAGGAGGACGATGAAGATCATTCTAAAGGTGGTGGGAGTTCTGGTCGCGGTCGTGCTCGTGGCCGCTGGCGGGTTGTACGTCTGGGCGTCGATGACGACGAACCGGCTGACGACCCGCACGTTCGAGACGCACACCGCTGACTTCCCAATTCCCTTTCCGATCGATGAGGCTGAGGCGTCGGCCCTCGGGTTGGCGGGCCAAGCGCTCCAGACCGCGGCGCGCACACGCGCGATCGAGCGCGGGGACCACCTGCTGGCGGCGCGATATCCCTGCCGGGCGTGTCACGGCCAGAACTTCGGCGGCGGCGTCATGGTCGACGACGCCATGCTCGGCCACTTTCTCGGGCCAAACCTGACGATGGGCAAAGGCAGCCGCACGGCCACTTTCACCGCGCGCGACTGGGATCGCATCGTCCGTCACGGTGTGAAGTCCGACGGCCACGGGGCCGTCATGCCGTCGGAGGACTTCAGAAACATGTCCGATCAGGAACTGTCGGATATCGTGACGTTCATTCGCACCCAGCCGCCGGTCGACAATCAGGTGCCCGCTTCGACATTCGGCCCCGTCGGCACCGTGCTCGTGGCGGTCGGAAAACTCAGCTACGCGGCCAACACCCTGGCGGCGAACACGACCCACGACGTGCGGCCCCCGACCGAAGAGGTCTCCGTGGAATTCGGCAAACACCTGGCCAGCGTCTGCACGGGCTGCCATGGCCCCGACTTGAGTGGCGGCCCCATCGTGGGTGGCGACCCGACCTGGCCGCCGGCCCGGAACCTGACGCCGGACGCGACCGGCCTCACGGGATGGACGTACCAGCAGTTCGTCACCGCGCTTACCGATGGCAAGCGCCCGGATGGCGCAGAGCTGCGCGCACCGATGGCCACGCTGGTGCCGCGGTTCACCAAGAACATGCGCGAGGTCGAGCGCCAGGCGCTGTGGGCCTACGTCCGGTCAGTGCCGGCGGTGTCGAAGCAAATCGGCAAGCAGTGACGCGCTGACTCCATCGAGCGGCAGCCATTCGCGCGCCCACGCGTCATGACCGACAGCCGTGACATCCTTCGCTTCCCGTCCGCGATGGCGCACGACACATCGATCGACGGCTGACGATGGTCAATCTCCGAGGCACGTCCCCACGGCGCGGGCGGCCTGAATCCACGGGTGGTCACGCGGCACTTCCTTGCGCTTGCCCGCCACGTCGCGAATCGGCACCGGAAGCCACCTATCACCGCGGGCCGCGACCATGACTCCAAACACGCGCTGGTGAATCAGTTCCGCGCACGCCGTGCCCAGGCGTGTGGCCAGCAACCGGTCGGCGGCAGACGGAGTGCCGCCCCGCTGGATATAGCCGAGTATGGACAGGCGCGATTCAAGGCCGGTGAGTTCCTCCAGTTCTTGCGCCAGCCGCAAGGTGTTGCCGGTATGGGTGCGGTCGAGCTCGATCAGTTCCTTCCCGGCCTCTTCCCTCTCACGGGCCTTGGTGGTCTTGTCCCTGCGTCTCTTCGCGGCCTTGAACAGGGCCGCATTCTTCGTGGACAGTGCGCCCTCGGCCACGGCCACGATGCTGAAGCTGCCTCCTCCCTCACTGCGTCGCCGAATCGCCCTGGCGATCCGCTTGGTGTCGTAAGGGATTTCTGGGATCAAAATCACGTCCGCGCCACCCGCAATGCCGGCGCCCAGAGCCAGCCAGCCCGCCCGATGCCCCATGATCTCCGCGACGATGATGCGGTGATGGCTATGAGCGGTGCTGTGCAGGCGATCCACGGCCATCGTGGCAATCCCCAGAGCCGTGTCGAAGCCGAAACTGGCGTCGGTCAGCGCCACGTCGTTGTCGATGGTCTTGGGGAGCGTGATGATATTGAGACCCTTCTCAATGAGCCGCAGCGCGTTCTTCTGCGTCCCGCCGCCTCCGATGCACACCAGCGCGTCAAGCCCGTGGCGACGATACGTGTCGGCGATGACGTCACGCATGTCGCGGACCCTGCCCTTGACCTCCATGCGGTGAGGCTTGATGCGGCTCGTCCCGAGAATCGTGCCGCCGATGGTCAGGATGCCCGACAATGCCGTCTTGTCGAGCGGCAGGGTGCGGTTCTCGATCATCCCCAGAAAACCGTCGCGAATCCCCACCACCTCGATGCCATGCAGTCCAAGGACCGCCTTGCCGACTCCGCGAATGGCGGCATTGAGTCCGGGGGCGTCACCGCCGGAAGTGAGGATGCCGATGCGCTTGATGCGTTTCACGGGTGATCGTCCTCGCCTTATGTATCGCGCCACCTGCGCCCGTCAGGATGGCGCACCCGGCACGACCACCTGGCTCCTGCGCGGTACTATAGTCGGTAAGC
>JBDTNQ010000155.1:0-7063 GCA_039933635.1 Acidobacteriota bacterium | reverse complement strand
CGAACGGGACCGTCTGGGCGGCGACTGCACGTGGACGGGATGTATTCCGAGCAAGGCGCTGATCAAGGTGGCGCAAGTGGCGCACCTTGCGCGCACAGGCGCCCGCTTCGGCGTGATGACCGGCGAGGCGGCCATCGATGCGGTTCGCGTGCACGAGTACGTGCACGGTGTCGTGCGCGATGTACATGACGCGGAGCCAGCTGAGGCGCTGGAGCGCCAGGGCATCGATGTGCTCTTTGGTGGCGCCACCTTCGAGGACAAGTTCCGCGTGCGTGTCGCAGACCGCACAATCCGGGGGCGGAAGTTCCTGATCACGACGGGCGCGCGGCCGGCGGTGCCGACGATCCCCGGCTTGGATGCCGTGCCGTATCTCACCTACGATCGGATCTTCGACCTGGATCGCGTGCCGCCGTCGCTGATCGTCATCGGCGGCGGCCCCCTTGGCCTCGAGATCGGCCAGGCGTATCGCCGCCTTGGCGCAGCCGTCACGATCGTCGCACCGCGACTGCTGCCCAAGGACGATCCGGACGCCGCGGAGGTCATCCGCGCCGTGTTTCAGCGCGAGGGAATCACGCTGGTGTCCGGGCGCGCCACATCGGTACGCCAGGACGACGGGGCCGTGGTGGTCGCGTCCGACCGCGGTGATGAAGTCCGCGGGGAGAGTCTGCTCGTGGCGACAGGCCGATCGCCAAATGTCGCCGGCCTCGAGCTCGAGCGCGCCGGCGTACAGTTCTCGGAGAAGGGCATCCCGGTCGATGACCAGTTGCGTACCAACGTGAAGCATATTTACGCCGCAGGCGATGTGCTCGGGCGGGAGCAGTTCTCGCACGTCGCCGGCTGGCAGGCCTTCCACGCGACAAGGAACGCGCTGCTGCCCGGTGGTCGCGGTGCTCGTCCCGAGCCCATCGCCTGGGTGACATTCACCGATCCTGAAGTAGCACAGGTCGGACTGACCGAGGCACAAGCGATCGCGCGATTCGGTGCACGCATTCGGATCGCCCGCTGGGACATGAACCGGGTTGATCGCGCCCGGTGTGAGGGCGACGAGCACGGGTTCATCAAAATAATCACGACCGACGACAGCCGGCTGGTGGGCGCCACGATTGTCGCGGCCCGCGCTGGCGAGGTCAGTGCCGAGTTCAGTCTGGCGATTGCTCACGGGCTGACGGCCGGTCAGATCGGCGGCACCATCCACGCCTACCCGACGTACGCGACCGCGGTCCAACAGCTTGCCGGCGAGATCGCCACCGACCACTGGGCCGCAAGTATCACGGGGAGGCTTGTGCGTCGATGGCTGCGATTTCGCGCCCGGCGCAGCTAGCCACGACGACGGAGATCGAGATGCACCAGATACAGAAGAAGGACGCCGACTACATCTTCTACGAGTTGACGCGCAGCATCTGCCCGTGGTGCCGGCAAGTCATCGACGCGCAGATCATTCTGCGCGATAACAAGGTGTACATGCGCAAGCGGTGCCCGGCGTGTGGGCCATTCGAGGCGCTCGTGTACGGCGACGCGGCGGCCTACGTCGCCAACGCCAAGTACAACAAGCCCGGCACGATCCCGCTGGCCCACGGCACCGAGGTCGAGCATGGATGTCCGCACGACTGTGGTTTGTGCCCGGACCATCAACAGCATGCCTGTCTGGGCATCATCGAGGTCAACAGCGCCTGCAACATGAGCTGTCCCCTGTGCTTTTCAACGGCCGGTCCCGGCTTCAGCCTGACGCTGGAGGAAGTGGAGGCCATCCTGGACGACTTCGTGCGTACCGAAGGCGCGCCAGAGGTGGTCCAATTCTCCGGCGGTGAGCCGACGATTCATCCTCAGATCATCGACTTCGTGCGTGCGGCGAAGGTCCGGGGGATTCGATCCGTGATGATCAACACGAACGGTCGTCGCATCGCGAAAGACGACGCCTTCGTCGAGCAATTGAACGAGGTGCGGCCGTCGATCTACTTCCAGTTCGATGGCTTCGATGCGACGACATCGCTTGCGCTCCGCGGCGAGGCGGACATCGTCGAGGACAAGCTGCGCGCGTTGGATCGCCTGGCCGCGATTGGTCTGAACGTGACGCTGGTGCCGGCGATCGAGCGAGGCGTCAACGAGCACGAAGTCGGGCCCATCGTGGACCTCGCGATTCGGCATCCGGCGGTTCGGGGCATCAACTTCCAGCCGGCGTTTCATAGCGGGCGACACCTGCAGCATGATCCGATGACGCGCTTGACGATTCCGGATATCCTGCGCCTTATCGAGGAACAGACCTCGGGCCGGTTCACGGTCGCGGATTTCATTCCGGTACCGTGTTGTTTTCCCACGTGTAATGCCGTCACCTATGCCTTCGTCGACGGTGACCGCGTGGTCCCGTTGCCGCGGGTCGTGAACGTGTACGACTACCTGGACTACCTCGCGAATCGCGTCCTCCCCGACTTCAGCCTGGAGATCAGAGGCGCGCTCGAGGGGCTCTGGTCGTCCTCGTCGATTGCCGGGTCGCAGAAGGCCGCGGCCGACCTCGCCGTGTCCTGCGAGGCATGCGGCGTCCCCGAAGGGTTCACCGTCGGCGACCTGGCCAAGAACATGATCATGATCATGGTGCAGGACTTCATGGATCCGTGGACGTTCAATCAGAAGAACCTCATGAAGTGCTGCAAAGAGTTCCTGTTGCCGGGCAGGAAGCAAGTGCCGTTTTGCGCCTTCAACACGGTCGGCTACCGTGAGCAGGCGCGCGCGCAGCTCGAGGCGATGGAGCCTGAGCGTCGTCGAGCCCGACGCGAGGGCCGTCGCTACGAACCGAGGCCGGTGACGTTTGCGTTCACGAAGGGCGAGTCGCGATGACGTCACGACCCGAATCGACTGCCGAGCCGGAGGTCGTCAAGCGCTGCTGCGCGCGCCTCTACGAGAGCGACATCGTGCGGGCGTTGCTCGGAGAGTCGTTTCATCCCGGCGGGCTCGAGTTGACCGAACGGCTCGGCACGCTTCTTCAGCTCACACCGGCCAGTCGCGTGCTGGATGCGGCTTCCGGCATCGGCACGAGCGCGATGTTCCTGGCCGAACGATTCGGGTGTACCGTCGTGGGTATCGACTACAGCGTCACCAACGTCGCGCGCGCGCGGGACGAAGCGATTCGACGCGGACGGGCCGAACGGGTGTCGTTTGAAGCAGGGGACGTTGAAGCCCTGCCATTTCCCGACGCATCCTTCGATGCGGTGCTTTGCGAATGCGCGTTCTGTACGTTTCCTGACAAGTCAGCCGCCGCGCGCGAATTCGCTCGCGTCCTGCGCCCTGGCGGGCGCGTCGCGCTCAGCGACGTCACGCGTGAGCCGTCTTCCGACGCGGACCTCTCAGACCTGTTCGCGTGGATCGCCTGCCTCGCCGACGCCCGGCCCCAGGAGGCCTATGCGGACGCGCTCAGGGCGGCCGGCTTCAGCGGTGTCGTGCCGGAAAGCCATCGTCAGGCGTTGCTCGATCTCGTCCACCAGATTGAAGGACGCTTGCTCACCGTGGAAGTGTTGGGTGGTCTGCGGAAGATCGATCTGTCTGGGGTGAACCTCGACGCGGGAAAACGCCTGGCGCGCGCGGCGCGCACCGCCATCGAGAGCGACCGCTTGGGGTACGCGATCGTTCACGCCGTCAACGCGTGATCGAACGGGCGGGCGCCCTGCGTCGGTCCAGGACACGTGCTGACATCGGGTCTACGCTCCCACATCTGGTGATTCGAGCAATCGCTTCAGCCGCCCTAGATCTTTGCGGTTGGCCCGCCGCATCGCATAGGTCACAAATGGCGCGATCCAGACGGAAAACCCGCGAGGCGTTCCTCGATTCCGCGTGTCATGTGCGTACCGCCGTCAGGCGTCTGGTGCCACGCGTAGGTCGTCTCCATCGGAAATGGTCCATCGGCGGTTCGCATCACCAGGCGCTCGCCCGAGTGGAACTCGACGATGTCATACACGTAAGCGATTCGGCGGCCGAGGAAGTGCGCGACAAACGCGATGCGCGAACCCACGGCCAGCCGAGGAGGCGTCCGCCACTCGACGCTCTTGATACTCACGTACCACGCCGGCGCGTGATTGGGATCCGCGGCAGACGACGACACCCGTGAAGGCGCACGGTCGATCACAACGTCGGTCGTCACGTCGACATGCATGGTCAGCTCGCCCGCCGGCGTCCAGTCCTATGCGAACGGACTTTCGTCAGCAGAGGGACCGTAGACAAAAGGCACCGCCACATCCAACAGGCGGAGATACACGAGCAGTTGTCCGCGGTGGTGATACCAGTGGTTCAGCATGATGGACCGAACCATCGCGAGCCTGGGCAGCTTCATGAGCGTGCGTCCGCCGCGGCTGAACGTCCACTCGGCCAGTAGTCCCGCGTCGCCCCAGTGCGACAGGGCCTTGGTGGCTGCGTCGACGCTGCGATCGAGCGAAGGACCAAGTTCCGCCGTCGACGCCGCCTCGGCCTGCGTGAACGGCACCGCCTCCACCTGGAGCGAACTGAGCAGTGCTGCAATCTGCGAGGGTGTCTCCGCGATGTGGAGGGCCAGTTGGCCCAGAGACATGGAGCTTCCACGCGAGGGCGATCGTCCGGCGCCCGGTCGAGCACGCACCGCGTCGTTGCGGCCTCACGCGTGAGTTCTTCAATGAGCGGTGTGGCGAGTGTCATGGTCTGGTCTCCATCAGACGTGCGATCGTCGGGAACGAATCCCACCCTCTCCGCCAAAGTCCCTCTTGTGTTTTCAATTACTTACAAGCGTGAGCCGCTGTCTGGGTGCAACGCTTCCAACTCTCGCTTCGATCTTCGGTCAATTCGTTCCTCGTAGTCCCTTCTCGGGTGATTGCGACCTCCGACAGCAGCGTCGGTTGCTGCTCTTGACATAGTGTAGCCACAAGGCTACAGTTGAGGGCGATGGTCGAGGTGCGTCGGACCGACCGCTTCGCGCGATGGCTGGATGCCCTGCGCGACGTGCGCGGCCGCGCACGGATCCAGGCGCGCATCGAACGCCTGGCAGCGGGCAATCCAGGCGACGTCGCACCGGTTGGCGAGGGAGTCTCCGAGTTGCGGATCGACGTTGGTCCCGGCTATCGCGTGTATTTCACCCGACGAGGCCGGGCGGTGATCATCCTGCTGGCGGGCGGCAGCAAACACACGCAGACCGCCGACATCAGAGCCGCGTTGCAGTTGGCGCGCGGCTTGTCGGAGTAGCCGATGAAGAAGAAGACTGTGACCGTTCGGTACGATGTAGCGGAGCATCTCAGGACCCCTGAGGAGATGGCCGCCTACCTCGAGGCGTGTTTTGAAGAGGCTGACGGCGACGCGGCTTTCGTCGCAAAGGCGCTTGGCGACATCGCGCGAGCGAAGGGTATGAGCCAGGTGGCGCGAGATGCCGGGCTCTCGCGGGAAAGCCTCTACAAGGCCCTTTCAGGTGACCGCAGCCCTGATTTCGACACCGTCCTCAGGGTGATGGCCGCGCTCGGATTGAGACTGCATGCGGAAGCCGCCCAAGGCTGACCTGAACGGTGCGGCGGTTCGTCGAACGGCCAGTGGCGCATGGCGTGACGCCGTGAGGCACGACGACGGGGACGAGGGCCGCCGGACGCGCTGCAGATCCGGCTGAACGCCGTGGCGAAGGAGTTCGACACGTTGCCCGCGGAAGTGCGCGCGAGCGTGAGAGCCCGCTTGGGCCGCATCCAGGTGCGTGCACACGATGTCGGCTGGGGCTTCGGTGATGCTGTTGACGAACTACTGCACGCGCTCGACGCTCGCGCAGCCCGAGTCAGGTCCGGCAAGGTTGATCGACGGTGATCGGGATGGCGGGGCGGTGCAGCTCGCCGCCCGCCCGCTGGTGCAACCAGGTGCAAGGCGCCACGGCGGCGACGGCATTCCTGGCAATCACGGCAACGTAGTTTCTGTAAGTTACAGAATCTACAGGAGGTGATCGGGTTCGAATCCCATCCTCTCCGCCATCTGTAACTCATTGACCCAGCATAAGTTACAGCCTCTTCATTTCTCACTGTACCTGTTTTGTACCTGCAGGGCCGCCACGCGGGTGGGTTTTCCACCCACGTCAGGCTATGGCGCGTGCGATCCCAGCCCGGCCTGCGTGTCCCCTCGACTGTGGTTCATCGCACAAGCCGAACGTCCCGTTTTCCCAGGGTCGTTTCATCTAGCCATCCAGGGCCATGCCTGCCGCTCGAGTTCACGTGCTCTCCTCCACACGTAGTCCCATGCCGGAGGGGCGCCCTGGTTGCGGATGAAAACGTTGAGCCGACGGTGCACGATCGCCAGATATTCGTCGCCTGCCCGGTCACGCGCGTCCGTGATACCTCGGTTGTAGGCGCGAACAGCCAGATCCAGATCGCCCCCCGCTTCGTCGAGCAGCAGTGTCATCCAGACGGCGACAAACCGCGTGGCCACCCACGGATCGTCGTAAGCGCTGTCGGGCGGACCCACGTCAACGACGCCTCGCTCGTGAAGGAGGCGCAGGCGGTTACGCGCAAAATCGGACGATCCGCCCAGGCCGATGTCTTCGCTTCCGTCTGCATTGACGTGACGTCCGCGGTGATCGAACCAGGACTCGGACATCAGGATGGCGGCGAGCGTGTTCGTGACCAGGCCAGGAGCCAGACCGTATCGTGCGCCGACGCGGTAGTAGCCTGACCAATAGGCCACCATCTGCCGAAAAGCCACGGTACGCACCGGCTGCGGTACCAGGTCCCAGTCGGCAGGACTCATGGCATCCCAGGCACTTGGACTCGTCAGGACGCCGCGATAGCGGGCGAGCATGCGGTCGAGACCGTACTGGCGTAGGCGTTCGGGAACGCTGTTCCAGTCGGCGAGGTGCAGACTGCGCCACAATGTCACGCTGTAACCCACATCATCGGCCGTCGTGACGAAGGGCACGTGCCTGCCGCCGAAGGTGATCGTCAGTGCCACCGGCGTGCGGTCGACGAGTGTTTCGTACAGATCGAAGGGGGGTGGATCGGGCAAGGGCGTCTCGACGACATGCCTGAGCCAGAGGATTCCGGCGATGCCCGAGCCCAGGAACGCCGCCGTGAGACAGAAAACCAGC
>JBDTNQ010000154.1:0-7677 GCA_039933635.1 Acidobacteriota bacterium | reverse complement strand
TCCCTTCGTCCCCTCGTCCCCTCGTCCCCTCGTCCCCTCGTCCCGTGTCCCGTGGTCCCTGCGAGCGCCTCTAGGCGAGAGCCGCCTTGACCGTCGCCCGTATCTTCTCGATCCCCGCCTTCAAATTCTCGTCCGCGCTCTTGGCCCAGTAATCCTTGTTGAACAGCTCCAGCGACAGGTACCCGCGGAAGCCGCTGTCGCGCAGGTCCCGCAGAATCTGCCGGTACGGCGCAACGCCGTCACCTGGGTAGATGCGGTTGCTGTCGTTCAGCGTCGAAGCGTCGGCGACCTGCGGATAGTCGTTCACGTGCATCACGTGCAACGAGGCGCCGTTAACCTGCTTGAGCCCCCCGAAAGGCGACCCACTCTTGTACAGGTGGAACACATCGAGGAGGAGGCTGGCGTCCGCGCGGCCCGTGGCGGCCGCGACGTGGAGGCCGTGTGACAAGGGGCCGAGAGCCGGATGGGTACCCCATAATTCGAGCAGCGGGTGGACGCCCATCTTCTCGCCGAGTTCGAGCGCGGCACGGTAGTAGGTTGCGGTGTTGTCGAGCGAGATCGGCGCGCGCGCGTTCCCTGGAACCGACGCGATGCGCGTGCCGCCGATCTGCGCGACCTTGTCCATCTCGACCTTCATCTTCTCCATCGCCGCCGCCCGTCGCGCCTCATCGTCATCCTGAAACGACGTGAACGCGATGGCGTTCTCAACGGTGAGGCCGAGATCGGCGATGCGCTTGCCGAGGTCTTTCAGCGTGCCACCCTTGGCCGTGTAGGCGTCCAACTCGGTCATCCATGGCTCGACGGCGTGAAAGCCGGCCTTCGACGCCGCGGTCACGACGCCGACGATGTCGAGGTTGTTGCCCCGGATGGTGCTGGTGTTGAGGCAATAGCCGAATGGCTCGTTGGCGGGACGGGTCCGCCCTGCGGCTGGACGAGGCGCCTGCGCCTCAGCAGTACTCGCCGCCCCGACGACCGCCGCGCCGATTGCGGCCGCTGCTCCACCCAATACCTGCCTGCGTGAAAGATCCATGTTGTGCTCCTGAGAATTCGACGAGCTTATCCGATCCGGAGAGTGGGACCGAGATGGCGCAATCTCCTTCGTTCCTTCGTCCCTTCGTCCCCTGGTCCCCTGGTCCCCTGCTCCCGTTGTCCCGCTGTCGTCCCGGTCAACGGCAGCGCCGTGGACGCGGCATGCACGAGAGCGCGGCAGTCGTGATTGAATCAGCGGTACGTCATGCGCAACGCATTCACGAAGACATCTCGGAGCGCTCGTGAGCCCCCACCCGACGCTGATACCGGCTCGGCGAAGTCTGCACCGGCCAGGAACTACATCACGCCGGGCGGACTCCAGCGACTCCTCGACGAACGGCGCTTCTTGGTGGTCCGGGAACGGCCGGCGGTCACGAAGGTGGTGGCCTGGGCAGCGGGCAACGGCGACCGCAGCGAAAACGCCGACTACCAGTACGGCAAGCGCCGACTGCGCGAGATCGACCGGCGAATTCGCTTTCTCACGAAGCGCATCGAGGCAGCGGAGATCGTCGACCCGGAAACCCCCAGACTCGGGCGGGCCGCAACGCATGTCTTCTTCGGCGCGACCGTCCGCTACGAGACCACCACCGGGGTGGAACGCACGGTGTGCATCGTCGGCGTCGACGAAGTCGACCTGCATCTCCAACACATCAGCTGGGCGTCCCCGCTTGCCCGGGCCCTGATGAAGTCCGGCCCAGGCGACTCGGTGGTCCTGCATGCCCCGGGCGCCACAGACACGCTGGAGGTTCTCGATGTGCGTTACAGCCGCATCGCGGTGGCACCCTTCAGCGAGCCACCCGGAGCCGAGTCCTCCGGGCCCTCGAAGTAGCGATGGGGTACGTCTCTACTGGAAAGGTGTTCATGACCCGACCCATTTCCCTGACTCCGCTCATTCTGCTCGCCCTCGCGGGCACGCTGTCCGCGACGCAGCCGCCGGCAACGCGGCAGCAGACACGCCCCAACATCATCGTCATCCTGACCGACGATCTCGGCTACGGCGACGTGTCGTCCTACGGGGCCACTGCGCTGAAGACGCCGAACATCGACCGGCTGGCGAACGAGGGCCTGCGACTCACCGACGCACACTCGCCGGCCGCGACCTGCACGCCGTCGCGTTACTCACTGCTGACGGGCCAGTACGCCTTTCGGAAGCCCGGCACGTCTATCCTGCCGGGCAACGCGGCGCTCATCATCGAGCCGGGGCGCACGACGCTGCCCTCGATGCTCAAACGCGCTGGCTACAGGACAGGCATTGTCGGGAAATGGCATCTCGGCCTGGGGCCGCAGGGCGGACCGGACTGGAACGCGACGATTTCCCCAGGCCCGCAGGAAATCGGCTTCGACGAGGCCTTCATCATGCCGGCGACGACCGACCGCGTGCCGACCGTGTTCATCGCGGACCGCAAGGTCGTTGGCCTCGATCCCGCGGATCCGATCACGGTGAGTTACGCCGGGCCCGTCGGCACGTGGCCCACGGGCAAGGACCATCCCGAATTGCTCAAGCTTGCGCCGAGTCACGGCCACGACCAGACGATCGTCAACGGCATCAGCCGCATCGGCTACATGACGGGCGGCAAAGACGCCCTCTGGATCGACCAAGACATGGCGGACACGTTTACGAGCCATGCCGTGTCGTTCATCGAGGCGCATCGCGCAGCCCCATTCTTCCTGTACTTCGCGACGCACGATCCGCACGTGCCACGCGTGCCGAATGCGCGTTTCGTGGGCAAGACGACCATGGGCCCGCGCGGCGACGCGATCGTCGAGGCCGACTGGTCGGTCGGCGAGATCCTGAAGGCGCTCGACCGCCTCGGGCTCGCGAACGACACGCTGGTCATCTTCTCGAGCGACAACGGTCCGGTCGTGGACGATGGGTACAAGGATCAAGCCGTGGAACAACTGGGTGGCCATCGGCCCGCAGGTCCGTTCCGGGGCGGCAAGTACAGCAACTTCGAGGGCGGGACGCGCGTGCCCTTGATCGTGCGCTGGCCAGGGCACGTCACGAAGGGCGTGTCGGCGGCGGTCGTGTCGCAGGTCGATCTCCTGGCATCCTTCGCGGCGTTGGCCGGGCAGACACTGGCGCCGCCCGACGCTCCGGACAGTGTGAACATGCTGCCCGTGCTCCTCGGTACGTCGCGCGCCGGGCGCGCCGAGCTCATCGAAGAAGCCGGCGCCATCTCGCTGCGCCAGGGCCGATGGAAGTACATCGAACCGAACAACAAGGCCAAGAGGAATATCGACACCAACACCGAGCTCGGCAACGACACGGTGCCACAGCTGTACGACTTGGCGGCTGACCCTGGCGAGCAGACCAATCTCGCCGTCGCGCAAGCGGCCAGAACGAAGACGATGGCGGATGCGCTGGCACGCATCCGAGCGAGGACCGGTTCAAAATGAGCATACACGTCGCCACAGTCGTCAGGCTGAGGGGGATCGGCATTCTGGGCCTCCTTGCTGCTGGCATTTACGGGTCGATGGCCGCCGCCCAAGTCAGTCCAACCCCTCCCAACATCCTCCTGATCCAGGCCGACGACCTCGGCTACGGCGATCTCAGTGCGTATGGCCAGACGCATTTTCAAACGCCAAGCCTGGACAAGCTCGCGCGGGAAGGGATGCGCTTCACGAACTACTACGCGGGGACGACGGTGTGCGCGCCGTCACGGGCGGCGCTGCTGACAGGACTCCACACGGGCCACACGTGGATCCGGGGCAACGGCGGCAACGCGACTGACGTACCGCTGCGCGATGAGGACGTCACGATCGGGACGCGGCTGCGTGACGCAGGCTACCGTACGGCGGTCATCGGCAAGTGGGGCCTCGGCGGGCCCGACCAAGGCTCACCCGCACGAAAGGGCTTCGAATACTCGTTCGGCTTCCTCAATCAGACGCATGCGCACGAGCAGTACACGGATCATCTCTTCAGGAACTCCGTCTCGGTGCCGGTGTCCACCAAGGACTACGCCAACGACGCGTTCACCACCGAAGCGGCCGCGTTCATCGAAAAGAATGACCCCAAGCCCTTCTTCCTGTACCTGAACTACACCGCGCCGCATGCAGAGCTGCTCGTGCCGGAAGATTCGATCGCGCCCTTTCGTGGCAAGTTTCCGGAGAAACCGTTCGTGAATCCGCGGGCCGACGGATCCGGCTATCGATCACAGCCCGCGCCGCACGCAGCCTATGCCGCGATGATCACCCGCATGGATCGGGACATCGGGCGACTCGTCGATCTCGTGCACGCGCGGAACCTCGACCGTCGCACGCTCATTCTCTTCATGAGCGACAACGGCCCGCACGTGGAGGCCGGCGGCGACCCGGCCTTCTTCAACAGCTCGGGCGGCCTGCGCGGCGTCAAGCGCGACATGTACGAAGGCGGCATCCGGGTACCGATGATCGCGCGCTGGACCGGCACGGTGCCCGCGGGTCGAACCAGCGCTTTCGCGGCGGCGCATTGGGACATGTTCCCGACGCTGGCGGAAGTGGCTGGTCTCCGGACACCGTCGGGGCTCGACGGCATGTCGATCTTGCGGACGCTGCGCGGTCAGCAACAGCCGGCACACGACTTCCTGTACTGGGAGTTTCATGAAGGCGGATTCCGGCAGGCCGTACGTATGGGCGCCTGGAAGGCCGTCCGCGTGGCGAAAGACAAACCGCTGGAGCTCTACAACCTCGACACCGACCTCAGAGAGGAACACGACGTCGCCGGGCAGCAGCCGGCCGTGGTCGCGAAGATCGAGGCATATCTGAAGACGGCGCGTGTCGAGTCCGCGCGCTGGCCGGTCGAGTGAGGGGCCGTACCGTGGGGCCACGGCGCGACCTGCCGATATAACGATCGGTGTCCACGATCTGCCCCGCCTGCCACGGCCCCATGACCGCCCAGACGCTCGACGGGCATCTGGGTACCTCCGTCACGATCGACGTGTGCCTCGACTGCCAGGCTTTCTGGTTCGACGACAAGGAGAGCCTGCAGCTGACACCGCGCTCAACCCTGCGACTGTTCCGCGTCGTCGGCGAGCGCGTGTCCCAGGCGCGGAAAGCTTTTCCGGCCGTCTGCAAGTGTCCACGCTGTGAGATGCGCATGGCGCCGGTCCATGACCTCCAGCGCGCGACGCGCTTCGAGTACCTCCGTTGCCCGGCCCGTCACGGACGCCTGATCGGGTTCTTCGATTTCCTGCGGGAGAAGAACTTCATCACCCCGCTCTCGCCGGATCAGGTCGAGGCGCTCAAGCAGAATGTCCAGTTCGTGAACTGCTCGAACTGCGGCGCGTCGATCGATCTCGCGAAAACGTCGGCGTGCGCGCATTGCGGCTCGCCGTTGTCGATGCTGGACATGAAACAGGCCGCAAGACTCATTGAACAGCTCACACACCCAGAGAACACAGGGTCTCCTGAAACATCAGGCCTGACAGAAAAGACCGGATCTCCTCAATCATCACGGAGACCCGGTCTTGTACCAGTCGACATCGATCCTGCGCTTCCCCTCCGCCTCGAGCAGGCGCGCCGCGACGTGGACGCGTCATTCGCCGCCTTCGATCAGCAGCCGTCGTGGTACGCGGACGTGTCGACGTCCGGCCTCGTCGGCGCCGGGCTGACGGCAGTCATGCGGTGGCTGCGATAGAAGCAGCAGAAGAGACCGGGTCTCCTCAATCATCGCGGAGACCCGGTCTCCTAATTCTGGGACTTGATGATCGCGAAGATGACCAGCGCGAGCAGAATGAGCAGGGTGACCTTGATCCAGCTCCACGGCCGCGAACCGGAGATCGTTCCGGTCACACCATTGACCACGACCTGAAACGATCGGGCGCCATAGACGTAGGTCAGCAGCCACACCGGCGCAAGGATGTGCTTGAACGTCTGATCGCTGTAGGTGGCATCGACGACGAGGTTCTGGTAGGTATCGCCGGGTATTGCCCTGACGCACAGCGCACGCAGCGTCGCGTCCATCTGCCGGCGTGATCGCGCGGCGGCGCCGACGAGATCGATCTGGTAGCGTTCGACGGTCCATCCGGCCAGGTAGCCCGGATCGTACGGCACGAGCGTCTCCGTTGGAAACGGCTCGATGCCCCGCAGGCGCGCGGGATTCACCCCCACGGACGCGCACACCAGCTCATCGTCGTAAAAGTGGGACAGCTCGCCGGCGGCGGGCGTCCACCGGACACGCCGCTCACGCTTGTTCCCAGAACCGACGTAGTAATAGGTCCCCGACTCCGCCGTCCATCGCGCAAACACCTTCGCGTCGAACGTCCAGTACGGAAGATAGAAGCCCTTCACCGTATCGGTCAGCGCCTTGGCGCTGAAGCGATTCGGCGCGAGCCACTGCCGGCCGTACCACGCACGAATCAGATCGCGCGCCTGTGACTCGGCGATTTTGAGCGGCAGCAGGGACTCGGGACGGAACGCGTCCTTGACCTGTTCGTAGGGGACGAGCGCGGTCGACCCGCAGAACTCGCACCGCTGGCCGATCTTGCCGGGATCGAAGACCGAGATCGCCTTGCAGCTCTGGCATTGCACCGAGACCTTCTCGGCCTGCCAGCCGCGCGCCGAGTCGGGAATCGCGCGCAGCGCCGCGACGAGATCGTGTTCGGTGATGATCGTGTCGGCGCCGCGCATCTGCAGCGTCGCCGGTGACTCCGTGCCGCAGAACGGACAGATCAGCTTCTGCTTCGCGGGATTCCAGTTCGCCTCCGCGCCGCACGCGGGGCAATGGAACTTCTCGCGAGCCGAGGCCACCGTGCCGGTGGCCCCGTCCGCGACAGGTGTCTGAGGGGACTCGCCCACGATGAATGCGCGCTACTTGAGGAAGTCCGACAGCGCCGCGCGCGTGATACGCCACTGCGTGCCGATGCGCTTGCCCTTGAGATCGCCGGCCTCGAGGCTGGCAACCACGTCCGTTTCAGAAACGCCCAGAGCCTTCGCGGCGTCGGCCGGGCTGAGTGTTTCGGGAATGCTGGCCGCTGGAGGGGCGGCGGCGACCGGTGCCGCGCCGGCGACACCCGGTGTGGCCTGCGCGGACAACCCGCCCGTCTGATTGATCATTTCCTTGGCGATGGCAAAGCCTACGGCCATCTCCGCACCGACGCCACCCGCGCCTGCCGTCCCGCTCGCCAGCCCCTGCGCCAGCTGGAACTTGACGTAGTCGTTCAGGTTGCCGACCGCGGCCATGCTCGAGCGCTTGTCAATCGCCTGCTCAACCTCGGGCGGAACCGACACGTTCTCGATGACGAAACTCGCGGCCTCGATGCCGTACTTGCCCTTCAGGATCGGATTCAGCACCGGCAGCAGCGCTTCACCAAGCTCGCTGTAGCGCGTCGCGACGTCGAGCACCGGCACTTTGCTCGTGGCCAGCGCTTCGCTGAACACGCTCACGAGCCGCGACCGCATCACGTCGGCGAACTCGTCCAGCCGGAAGTGATTGTCGGTGCCGGCAACCTCCTTGAGAAACTTCGCCGGCTCGACGATGCGAAAGTCGTAGGTGCCGAAGGCGCGGACGCGGACGATGCCGAAGTCCTGGTCGCGCATCATCACGGGATTCGAGGTGCCCCACTTGTTGCCCGTGAACAGCCGCGTGATGACGTAGTAGACGTCCGCCTTGAACGGCGACTCGAATCCGTACTTCCAGCCCTTGAGGCGCGACAGCACCGGGATGTTGTC
>JBDTNQ010000153.1:0-7766 GCA_039933635.1 Acidobacteriota bacterium | reverse complement strand
CGAGCAGATGTCCGCACATCGAGGCGCCCATGACGCCGGTTCCAATCCAGGCAATGCGTGTCGTCATGCGCACTAGGATATCCGCGCCGCCGCCGCGTCTCCAGCGACCTTGGCGCTGCTCCAGGCCCACTGGAAGTTGAACCCGCCGAGCCGGCCGTCGACATCGAGCACTTCGCCGACGAGGAACAGGCCCGGACACCGGCGTGACGCCATCGTGCGCGGATCCACCTCGGTCAGGGGTACGCCGCCGGCCGTCACCTCGGCGAAGGTGTAGCCGCGCGAGTCCGTCACCGCGATCGGCCACTCCAGCAGCCGGTGGATCAGGTGACGACGATCGTCACGCGTGAAGCCGGCAAGCGTCTCGCCCGCGTCAATGTGGAGATGCCGTGCGATGGCCTCTGCGACAGATGCCGGCACCATGGTCGCCAGCGTTCTGGACACCGTGGCGCGCGGCTGTCGCGTCGACAGATCGAGCCAGCGGGTTTCGAGCGACTCGAAGGTGGTCCCTGGCGCCAGATTGGCGCTGAGTAGTGGTGCCCGTCCCTCGACCTGATGGCGCAGCCAGTGCCGGGATGCGTCGAGCGCGGCCGGACCGCTGATCCCGAAGTGCGTCCACAACAGCGAGCCATCCACGCGCGTCGGCGCGCGCGTGGCGGCGTGGACCGTCAGTCTTACTGGCTGAGAGACGCCGCTGACCTCGGCGTGAAACTGCAACGGCGCTGACGCGTCGACCAGGAGCGGCACCAGCGCCGGGGTCGCCTCGACGATTGTGTGACCCAGCGCGCGGGCGAACGCATATCCGGCGCCGTCACTGCCGGTCTTCGGCAAGGCGAGACCGCCCGTGGCCAGCACGACAAGCGCGGTCTCCATGACGCCGCGGGATGTCTCCAGCGCAAATCCGCTCGTGCCCGCGGTTACCGCGGTCACGCGGCAGTCCGTTCGCAGCTCGACACCGAGGCGGCGCGATTCGCCGAGAAGCGCATCGAGCACATCGCGCGCCCGGTTGGAATCAGGGAAGAGCTTACCGTTCGCCTCTTCGTGCAGCGGCACACCCAGTTCGCGGAAGAACGTCGCGGTGTCAGACGCCGACCAGGCGCGTAGGATGTGGCGGATCGATCCGGGCCGGCCGCCATTGAAGTCGCGGGCGTCCACCGACACGTTGGTGACGTTGCACCGCCCGCCGCCACTCACCAGGATCTTGGCGCCGGGCATCCTGGCCCCGTCGAGGACCGCGATGCGCAGGTCAGGCGATCGCCGCTTCGCAAAGATCGCCGCAGCGAGCCCCGCCGCGCCAGCGCCGACGACGATGATGTGGGCTTCGGGCGCGGAGTCGGACACAGACACGAACAGTACGACAGGTCGCGCGAGATGGCGTCCGGAACCGGTCCCGGACGCTTTGTGTGAACCCCTGCGGACCTGATGAACCGTGCGGACCCGACCGAACCCCGCACCCGATGCCATAATGGCCCCGCTTCATGCGCAGGCTCTTCGGGCACCTCTACCTCCGCGTCCTCCTCGCCATTCTTGCGGGCGGTCTTCTCGGCCACTTCGCGCCGTCGACCGCGGTGAAGTTGAAGCCGCTCGGTGACGGCTTCATCGCGCTGGTGAAGATGATGATCGGGCCCGTCATCTTCTGCACCGTCGTGCTGGGCATCGCCGGCGCCGGCGACATGCGGAAGGTCGGCCGCGTCGGCGGCAAGGCGCTGCTCTATTTCGAGCTGGTGTCGACGATGGCCCTGCTCATCGGGCTGGTGGTGGTGAACGTGATTAGGCCGGGGGCGGGGTTCAACGTGGATCCGCAGACCCTCGATCCGTCCGCGGTCTCCAGCTATGCGAAGGCCGCGAGCGAGCAGTCCACGGTCGACGTGCTGCTGCACATCATTCCGAAGACATTCACCGACGCCTTCACGGGCTCGGGCGATCTTCTTCAGGTGCTGCTCGTGGCCGTCCTGTTCGGCTACGCGATGCTCCGGATGGGCACGGCGGGCGACGTGGTGCACCGGTTCATCGAATCCGCGTCAGGCATCTTCATCGCCATGATGAACGCGATCATGCAACTCGCGCCGCTCGGCGCTGGCGGCGCGATGGCGTTCACCATCGGCCGGTACGGCGTCGGCGCGCTGGCGCCGCTCGCCACGCTGATGGCGAGCTTCTATCTGACGTGCCTGATTTTCGTCCTCGGCGTCCTCGGCATCGTCGCGGCGCTCGCCGGCTTCAACATCGTCCGCTTTATTCTGTACATTCGCAGCGAACTGCTCATCGTCCTCGGGACCTCGTCGTCCGAAGCCGGCCTGGTGCCGCTCATGCACCGGCTCGAACGACTGGGCTGCTCGAAGTCGGTCGTGGGTCTCGTCGTGCCGTCGGGCTACTCGTTCAACCTGGATGGCACCAACATCTATATGACGATGGCGGCGATGTTCGTCGCGCAGGCGTTGAACATCGATCTGTCGCTGCGTCAGCAGATCACGCTGCTGATCGTCGCGATGGTGACGTCGAAGGGCGCCTCGGGCGTGACCGGGGCCGGATTCATCACCCTGGCGGCCACGCTGGCCGTCGTGCCGTCGGTGCCCGTGGCCGGCCTGGCGCTCGTGCTGGGCATCGATCGCTTCATGTCGGAGGCGCGCGCCCTCACCAACTTCGTCGGCAACGGTGTGGCGACCATTGTCGTGTCGCGATGGGAAGGCGAGCTGGATCGCGACACGTTGACGCGCGAACTGCACGCCGGGCCGGGCGTCCGATGACCACGAACGCCGCGCGCGCGGCGGAGGGGATGCCGCCGGTGTGGCGTCAGAAGCGGTGGTGGGTGCTGGCGCTGTTGTTCACGATCACGGTGATCAACTTCGTCGATCGCCAGGCGCTCTCGGTCCTCGCGCCGATCATCCGCGACACCTTCCATCTCTCCAACACGCAGTACGGCACCATCGTGTCCTGGTTCCAGTTCGGTATGGTCGTCGGCGAATTTCCGATGGGCATGCTGATGGATCGCGTCGGCGTGCGGATCGGGTTGGGATTGGCCGTGCTGTGGTGGTCGATTGGCAACGCGCTGCACGCGTTTGCCGGGTCCGTGTGGCAGTTCCGGCTGTTCCGCTTCTGGCTGGGCACGGGCGAATGCGGGAACTATTCGGGCGGCAACAAGGTCGTCGCGCAGTGGTTTCCCGTGAAGGAACGGGCGCTGGCGATTGGCGTGTTCAACAGCGCGTCGATGGCGGGGTCGTTTCTCGCGCCGTTTCTGGTCATCCCCGTGGCGCAACGCTACGGCTGGCGCGCCGGCTTTCTGGTGCCGAGCGTGCTCGGCCTGCTGTGGGTGGCGGTGTGGTGGTGGACCTACCGTGTGCCCGCGCGGCATCCCACGATTTCCGGGGCCGAGGTGGCGTACATCGAGGATGGTCAGCCTGACCTGGAGGCGGCGCCGCGGACGCGCGATCTGTTGCGGCTGCGCCAGACGTGGGGCCTGATGATCTGCCGGTTCTGGGTCGGCCCCGTGGTCCAGTTCTACATCTACTGGCTGCCGAACTATCTGCGCGACGTGCGCGGCCTCAGCGTGCCTGGCGCGTCGTATCTGAGCGCCATCACGTTCTTGTTTGGCGATATCGGGAGCGTGGCGGGCGGCGTGGTGGCGGGTGCCTTGATTGCACGGGGATTTGGCGTGCGTCGGGCGCGACTTGCCACGTTGTCGGGCGGGGCAGCGTTGTGTCTGGTCGGGTTTGCGGTGCCGCTGCTCGTCAACATCCCGCTGGCGATTGCTGCGATCTCCATCGTGCTCCTTGGGCACACGTTTCTCTCCGCCAACATGTTTGCGGCGGTGTCCGATGTGTTTCCGAATGCCGCTGTCGCGCGGGTGACGGGCTTGACGGGCGTCGCGAGCGGCCTCAGTGGCATCTTCTTCCCCTGGCTGACGGGCGTCATCGTCGACCGCATGAGCTACACGCCGGTGTTCTTCATGGCGGCGCTGATGCCGCTGGCGGGTGTGCTGGTGGCGTATCTGGCGCTGGGCGATTTTCGGCGGATTCAGCTCCCCCAGGCGTGAAGCCGGGGTCGTGAGCCCTGAACCGCGGACCGGGCCGCCGGCTGTCCCTGTCAATCGGTGTGGTGTATTTGGGCGAAAAACACATCGAACCGATTTTATGGGCGCGAGATTGCACTGATTCGCCGTGTCTTCGCCTTAAAAACTTGTTTGACCATTGCCGCACACGTGTTATAAACGCCAGGTTCCCGTGAGGATCGGTCGACCTGGGGTGAGCGCGTAGAGCGTCGCGCACGCGAAGTAGCGTGCGACCGCTCGATTTCTTGCGCTCGGGGTGCTCTGGGTTTCCGGTTCTGGAGGTGTAAATGATCAGAGGCACAGGCACGCGAGTGCTTGCTGTGGCCCTTTCCCTGCTCTTGGCCATGGCAGCATCCGTTTCGGCGCAGATTACGACCGGAACGGTTTCAGGCACGATCAAAGACGCACAGGGCGGTGTTATCCCTGGTGCGACGGTAGTTCTCATTAGCGAAGCACGCGCCACCCGGTCCACACCGGTTGTGACGAGTGCTTCGGGCGACTTCGTTATCCCGAACATCACTGCGGACACCTATACCGTCGAAGTGACGATGAGCGGGTTCCGTACGCTGAACCGCAAGAACGTGGCGGTCAGCGGTGGTGAACGCGTGTCCCTGACGGCGATGACGCTGGAAGCCGGCGGCACGAGTGAAATCGTGAACGTCACGGCCGAGGCGCCACTCATTCAGGCGCAGTCCGGTGAACGGTCCTTCTCGGTCTCGAGCGCGCAAATCGAGAACCTGCCGATCGGTCACGGCAACTTCACGAACTTGACGGCGATGGTCCCCGGCGTAGTGTCGGGCGGCGCGTCGGCGGGCGGCACGCGTCTCGGTGGCGCGGGTCAGAACAACATCCAGATGGACGGCATCTCGGCCATGGATACCGGCAACAACGGCCAGATGCTCAACATGAACATCGAGTCGATTGCCGAGGTCAAGGTCTTGACCCAGGGCTACCAGGCCGAATATGGCCGGTCCTCGGGTATGCAGATCACGGCCGTCACCAAGGGTGGCTCGAACCGTTTCCATGGTTCGCTCTACCGCATCGACACGAGTTCCAAGTGGAACGCGAACAGCTGGGTCAACCAGAAGAACGGTGACCCGAAGACGCGCTCGCGCAATACGACTCAGGGCTACTCGTTCGGTGGTCCCGTCGGCAAGCCGGGTGGGAGCAACAAGCTGTTCTTCTTCTACAGCCACGAATACCGTCCCAGCACGAGCATCCCGGGTGGCAACACGTTCAGCCGGTTCCGCATGCCGACGGCCGAAGAGCGTCTGGGCAACTTCGCCAACTCGCTCGATAACAACGGCAAGCTGATCCCGGCCCTGAAGAACCCGGCCGGTGGCACCTTCGCCAACAACCAGATTCCCGTGTCGAGTCAGTACGCGGTGGGTCTTGCGATTCTGAACCGGTACCCGCTGCCGAACCGCGTGCAGGGTTCGGGCGAAAACTACAACTACGAAGTGCCGCGTCCGGCTGACAAGAACCTGTTGCAGCAGCCCGCGGTTCGTATCGACTACCAGTTCTCGCCGTCACTGCGCGTGACCGGCAAGTTCTCGGGCCAGCGCGAGAAACAGCGCGTGCAGCAGGGGTCGCTGCCGGGCTTCAACGACGTGTTGATTCCCTACCCGTACATCTCCAACTACGGCATCACGGCGAACTACACCATCAACTCGACGACGTTCTTCGAGGCCACGTATGGCTCGATCAAGAACGAACTGGCGGGTGGCGGTTCGGGTGGCATCCTGACGAACGACAGCTCGAGCCGTCTGAACGGGCTGGCGGACTTCCCGCTGATCTATCCAAACGCGGGTAAGGTCACGGCGGGTTCCTACCAGGAGACGGCGCTCAATGCGTTGAGCCCGCTCTGGTACACGAACGGCACGGTCAACCTGCCGCCCAGCTTCGGCTGGGGTGGTCTGATTGGCGCGGCGCCGCCGAACCAGCAGTACCCGGGCTGGCTGAACGTCAACAAGACGCAGGACTTCGCGGCGTCGTTGACGAAGGTCGCGGGTCACCACACGATGAAGGCCGGCTTCTACAACAACCACAGCTTCAAGGCGCAGAACACGGGCGCCGGCGGCTTGGGCGTGGACTTCGCTGGCAACGTCAACTTCGGTAACGACTCGAACAACCCGCTCGACACGGGCTTTGGCTATGCCAACGCGCTGGTCGGCGTGTTCACGCAGTACCGGCAGGCGGACATCCTCATCGAGGGCAACATGCTCTACAACAACACGGAGTTCTACCTCCAGGACAACTGGAAGGTGAACGGCCGGTTGACCCTCGACTACGGGATGCGCTTCACGCGCCAGCAGCCCCAGTACGACTCGAAGGGCAACATGTCTAACTTCTTCCCGGAGAAGTGGACGCTGGCCAACGCGCCGCTGCTCTACGTGCCGGGCTGTAGCAATGGAGCCGTGACCTGCTCGGGGAACACGCTCAACGCGAAGAACCCGGCTACGGGCCAGATCCTCACGGCGGCGGGCGCGGCCAACACGCAGGCGGCCATCGGCACGCCGGTGCTCGGCACGGGCAGCCTGACGACCAACGGCATTCTGGCCGCGGGGCAGGGCATCTCGAAGTACTCGTACGTGTGGCCGACGGTGGTCTACGGCCCGCGCGTGGGTGCGGCGTATGACCTGACCGGGAACCAGTCGATTGTCGTGCGCGGCGGTGGTGGACTCTTCTACGACCGTCCGGACGGCAACACGGTGTTCTCGATTCCGCTCAACCCGCCGTTCGCCAATTCGACGGACCTGCGCAACAGCACGCTTCAGTCGTTGGGCAAGGGCCTGACCCTCGGCGGCGTGCCCGGCATGTCGATCTTCCAGTACGACGCGAAGGTCCCCTCGTCGGTGCAGTGGAACGGCGGCGTCCAGATGGCGTTGCCCTGGTCCTCGTCGTTGGACGTGTCCTACGTCGGCAACCATGGCTACAACCGCATGGGCTCGTTCCAGGGTGGCACGACCGTCAACCTGAACGCCGTCGACTTCGGCACAGCCTACGCAGCGGCGTACCAGGATCCGACCAAGGCCACCAAGAGCGCGGTGCCTGGTGCGGACTCCCTCGTGGACAACCTGCTGCGTCCCTACCGCGGCCTGGCGAACATCAACCGCCAGACCACGGCGTTCTACGACACGTACCACTCGATCCAGACGTCGTTCAACCGCCGGTTCCGCAACGGCGTCCAGTTCGGTCTGAACTACACCCTGGGCTTGTCGTTCGTCGGGAACACGGGGCTGCAGCTGCGGCAGGACCACAACTACACCACCGGTGAAGTGTCGGTGCGTGCCGATCAGGCCAAGTATGAGGAACTGAACAAGACCCTCGACAACCGCCGTCACGTCCTGCGCGCCAACTGGGTGTGGGATATGCCCGACCTCAAGTCCGAGAACGCGGGACTTCGGGCGATTGGCTACGTGGTCAATGACTGGCAGCTCTCCGGCGTGTTGACGGCCGGGTCCGCCAGCCACTACGACCTGAGCTACAGCTACAACGCCAATGGCGCGAACAAGAACCTGACCGGTTCGCCGGACTACGGCGCCCGCATCAAGTTCGTTGGCGACCCTGGCAAGGGCTGCTCGAACAACCAGTACGCGCAGTTCAACATGAATGCGGTCACGGGCCCGAGCTACTTCAGCGACGGTCTCGAATCGGGCCGCAACATCATGCTCGGCTGCCCGGACAAGACCGTGGACCTCGCGATTGCCCGCAACATCCGCCT
>JBDTNQ010000152.1:0-7983 GCA_039933635.1 Acidobacteriota bacterium | reverse complement strand
CGTTCCGTCCTTCTCAAGCCGAATCTTGTGGAGTACGCGCCAGGTACCGCCATCAATACGCATCCGCTCATGGTCGCCGGCGCGGCCACGGCCTTTCTCCGGGCAGGCGCCCGCGAGGTCGTGGTGGGCGAAGGTCCCGGACATCGCCGCGACATCGAGTATCTCCTTCGCGTCACGGGCTTGTCCGATCACCTGCGCGAACTGAAGGTCCGTTTCGTCGACCTGAATCACGACGATGTGCGCGTGGTCTCACTGGGCAGCCGGTTCACGGGCCTGGACCGCATGGCGTTCCCGGCGGATCTGTTGCGGTCGGACTTCATCGTGTCGATGCCCAAGCTGAAGACGCATCATTGGGCCGCGATGACGGCCAGCATGAAGAACCTGTTTGGTGCGGTGCCGGGCGCGATCTACGGCTGGCCCAAGAACGTCCTGCACTTTCATGGCATCGACAATTCCATCGTCGACATCAACGCGACCCTGCGGCCGCACTTCACGATCGTCGACGCGATCGTCGCGATGGAAGGCGATGGGCCGATCATGGGCGACGCGCGGCCGATCGGGATGATCGCCATGGGTGCGGATCTCGTAGCGGTCGACGCGACCTGCGCACGGACCATTGGGCTGGATCCGGCTCGCATTCGATACCTTGCCGACGCATCGGCGTTCCTCGGCAATCTGGCGTCGTCGCGGATTGAGCACCGCGGGGAACCACTGTCTCGCTACCAGACCCGCTTCAGGGTGCTGGAACAGTTCGAGGATCTGCAACTTGCGACGGGCGGGTGAGCCCCGGTTGTGGGCACGATGTGAAGGTCCGGGTCTCCCCGCACCGGCGTGCCTATGATGCCCGCGGGTGCGAATCCGGGGGAGGCGAGTGTGCGCGCTGGACCGGCATTGCTCGTCCGCCTCGGCCTGTTCTTGATTCTCCTGACAGCGGCGGTGGGCACGCCTGCCGACGCCGACCTGTGGGGCCATCTCCGCTTCGGGCAGGACATCGTGCGAACCGGCTCGATCGTGCACGTGGACGAGTATTCGTTCACGAGCGATCGTCCGTGGATCAACCACGAATGGCTGTCTGAGGTCCTCTTTGCCGAGGCCTACCGCGTCGCCGGCCCGACCGGTCTGATTCTGCTCAAGCTCCTGATCATCAGCGCGCTGCTCGCCCTCGTCTGGCGGCAGGTCAGAAACGTCGCCCCCTCATCGCACGCGACGTTCTGGATTGTCGTGCTCGCATTCGTTGGCACGTACTGGCGTACCCATTCGATCAGACCGCAGCTGTTCTCGGTGCTCTTCTTTGCCGTTTTGCTGGTCGTGATCGCGCGCGCCGACGAGGGGCGACGAAGGCTGCTCCTGATCGTGCCCCCGATGATCGCGCTGTGGGTCAACCTGCACGGCGGTTGGATCGTCGGCCTGGGTGTGCTGGGCTTGTGGGTGGCCTTCCGCTGCGTCGACCGGCGGCTCAGATATTCAGCGCGTGCGTTCGTGGCGATGGTCGGTGTTACGGCCGTTGCCGCGACGCTCATCAATCCCTACGGCGTCGAGCTGTGGCGCTTCCTGGCCGAAACGGTACGGTTGGGGCGCGCCGACATTCAGGAGTGGGGATCCATTCTCACGCACCCGGCCATCCTTGGCGTGCCGTGGGCCCTCAGTTGCCTTGTCGCCGTTGTGGCGCTGGCGCGCGGCGGCCGACCGCGGCATATCGACTACGTCGTGATCGTCGGTCTCACGGCGCTCGCGTCGTTTCGTGTGAGCCGGCTCGACGCATTTCTCGCGCTTGCCGTCGCGATCTTGTTGGCACCCGCGGCCGGTCGCGCCTGGTCGGCTCAATGGCCCTCGCGCGAACAGCAGCCGGCGGGCGCACGGCCGGGCATCGGCATGATGGCGATTACCGTGATGGCGCTTGTGGCCATGCTGGCATCGGCGTTGGGTGTTGTCCGACCCAGCGTCGGGTGTATCACGATCGGTGGAGCGTGGGCGCCGGACGCCGACGCCGGACGGTTCATTGCCTTGAACCGCCTTGAAGGCCGCATGCTGACGTGGTTCGACTGGGGCGAGTACGCGATCTGGCACTTTGGTCCGGCGCTCCAGGTCTCGATGGATGGCCGCCGCGAGACGGTGTATCTCGATCGCACGATTCAAGCGCACCAGCGCCTCTACGCCGCAGACGAGTCGGCGCCATCGTTCCTCCAGGCGCTGAACCCGGACTACATCTGGGTCTCGAGTGCACTGCCGATCGCGCACGAGCTGAACGAGCGCGGCTGGACGCCGATCTTCTCCAGTCCGGTGTCGCGTATTTTTGCCCGAGCGGGACGTGGGCCGTTTCTCGCGGTGACAGGTCCCTCGCCCGTGCCGCGCTGTTTTCCCGGGCCGTAGACGTGCTGACCCAGACGCGATTTACCCGGCTGGCGGCGTTCGTCCTGTGGGTCGCTTGTGCCGCCTATACCGCGCCGTTTGTCACCCGGGGATGGATCGCACACGACGAAGGCACGATCGGGCAAAGCGCGGAGCGCACGCTTCGAGGAGAGATTCCGCACCGGGACTTCGACGAGGTCTACACGGGCGGTCTCAGTTATCTGGATGCGGCAGCGATGCGCGTGTCGGGCGTCAACCTGCTGGCGCCACGGTGGATGCTGTTCGGCTGCTTCATGGCGTTCGTGGCAGCGGCCTCGAACATTGCGTGGCGTCTCACGCCCGGGTGGGGTGCCATGATCACCGTGGCGCTGGTGGTCGCATGGAGTGTGCCCAACTACTTCGCGGGTCTGCCCTCGTGGTACACGCTGTTCTTCGCGACGTTTGGCCTTCTGGCCCTTCTCAGACATCTTGATACGGGCCACCGCGCATGGCTCGTTGTCGCCGGTGGATGGGGCGGCGTGTCGATCCTGATGAAGATCACTGGGCTCTACTACGTCCTGGCGTCCCTGCTCTTTCTGGTTTACCTCGAGCAGTTTCAGGCTCCGGTCCGCGTGGTTCCCGGCGCCCCGCGGTCGAGATTCTGGCTGGTGCTCGCGACGCCCGTCGTGATCCTGTTCCTCCTGATTCCGCGCGGATTCTGGGCGGCGATCGCGCGGCCACAGTTCCTTCCCGTGTTCTTGCCGGCGCTCGTGGTGAGCATCTTTGTGATCTGGCGGGAGCGGGCGGCCGGCAGGGGAAGCGTGGTCGCTCGGACACGTTCACTGTTTACGCTGATGTGGCCGTTCCTATTGGGCGTTGCCCTTCCGACTGGCGCGTTTCTGCTGTGGTACTGGCACAACGGCGCCGTGGACGATCTGATGCGAGGCGTGTTCGTGTTGCCGACGCGGCGTCTGACTGAGGCGAGCATTGATCCGCCGCCGATCACCGTCCTCGGTCTGGCCCTGCCGTACTTCGTATTGCTCGTGGCGCGTCAGCCATCCGGTCCGCGGCGGCGGTGGCTGTTGCCGACGCTCCTCGCACTGGGATTGGGCATGCTGGTCTACGCCAGTACGATGCCGATGCCCTACCGCGTCACCTGGGCGATTGTTCGATCGGTTCCGCTCCTCGCCGCGGGCACGCTCGTCTGGATGCTTCGCGAACGAAACGTCGACGCGTCCTGGCCGCCGCCACAACGCGCCGGAGCGGTCCTGCTGGTGGTGATGTCGGCGTTCCTCGCACTGGTGCAGTTCCCGTACACGACGCCAACGTATTTCTGCTACGGCGCACCGATCGCCGTGTTGGCCATCGCCGCGCTCGTCGCTGGCCAGCCCCAGGCCCCCCGCCACGCGCACGCGGTGGTGGCCATCTTCTTCCTCGCATTCGCGATCGTCTTCGTCAACCGATCGTACGGCTGGAATCTCGGAACCGCGTTCATCCCCTATGCCCCCCAGGGCCGCCTCGACATCGACCGGGGAGGCCTGCGCGTGCCGGCCGAGGACGCGAACGTGTATGAAGAACTCGTCCGGGTCCTTCGCCAGCACGCGGCTGGCGGGACGATCTACGCGGGCCCCGACTGTCCCGAGGTGTATTTCCTCTCGGGTTTTCAGAATCCCACGCGGATCATCTTCGAGTTTCTGACTCCGGATCAGCTGGATGTTCCGTGGACCAGCGCGCTGCTGGCCCGCGCACCCATCCGCGCTGTGGTCATCAACACGGCGCCGTTGTTCTCGAAGCCGTTTGAGCCCGCTGTCCTGGCGCTTCTCGAGCAGCGCTTCCCTTCATCGCGTCGTATCGGGCGCTTCGTCGTCCGATTCCAATGATGCACGTAGCGGATGACGGCTCGCACGAGGCCGCACGGCACCGACGATGTTCACCTCACGCCGAAACTCTGGCGAACGAGGAGTTCGGCGCGGTCGCATTTGCCACGGACGATGAGGGCGGAGTGATAGGACCTCGCGATGAAGTCCCGAAATCCCTGCAGATACGCGGCGTGCTCGTAGTCCAGGTTATGCAGAATCGGCGTCATCCCCGCACAGGCGCCCGTCGTCATCGTGTAAACGACGATGACCTTTGGCGGAGTCTCGGCCAGGTACCGATCGAACTCGTGGACCATGTGCGGCAGCCGGCCGTCGCCCGACATCGAGGCGAAGTTCCCGCCCCCGACAGACAGCAGTCCAGCATCGCGGAAAGTGCGGAATCTGTCGCTCATGACGTAGATCTGTGGCGCATAGCCCCAGACGAGCACGCCATCGTTCGGCGTCGTTTCGTTTCGCAGATAGGCCGAGGCCGCATCGAGCGTCTGCTCGCTTCCTGCCAGAGTGACCGAGCCAGTGACCGCCAGCAGGACCATGGGGCGCAGCGCGCAAAACAGTCCGAGGGAGACGAGCGCGACGCGCGCGGCGCCACTGGCGGCATCGGACCACGGCCGGAGATACCAGGGAATCAGACTGACCACGACAATCGTTATTGGCGCGAGTGAGATGAAGTAGTTGGGATAGGGCCGTCCACCGATCGCCACCGCGAGCGCGGCCGCGGCGCACGCCGTGAGCCATGTCGTGGTGATGGCGCGGCGGCGTTCGCGCAGCAGGGCGATGCCCAGTCCAAGGATGAATATCGGAATGACGATGCGTTCTGCGCCAAGCCACGTGCCGAACCACGCGGAGAGAAACTGGCCCACGTCGACCGGCACGCCCTGGTTTCGATAGAACAGCGGAAACACGAGCGTTTGATCGACGAAGTCGCGCCATGCCCCGGCCCACCACAGCAGACCAAGACAGACACCTGGGGCGAGCAGGAACAGCAGGATCGCCAGCGACGTGGTCGTCCAGCGGCGAAAGTGGCGGACGAGGAACCATGACGCGATCCCCGGAAGGGCGAACGCCGCGGCACGTTGATCGAAAGTCAGGAGCACTCCGGCCAGGCAGGAGGCGGCGTAGAGCCAGGCGGGACGCTGCCAGAGGCAGGCTCGGACGACCAGCAGCAACTCGGCGGCCACGAGCGGGGCGAGACAGGACTGGACATTGAACGCGGCGCCCTGCCAGCTCCAGAACCAGCCCACGGTGACGGTGAGAAAGGCGCCGAGCCACGCCGTTCGCCGGTCGGCCACATCTCGCAGGAGCAACCACAAGAGCACCGCGGTGGCGAAGTTGAAGCACACGCCCGCTATCTTGAGGACCAGGGGAGTCAGGCTGACGATCGATCCCAGCGCGTAAAACGGGAGGATGTACCCCAGGAAGTGGTGCGTGAACGTGTCCCTGTACGGCACGTAGCCGAGTTGGAGGCGGCGCACTCCGTAGACCATGTCCGCAAGATCCACGACGGGAAACTTGATCCGCGCCCACGGAAGGATCCCGAGAACATTCACGGCGAACAGGCTGAGCCAGGCGGCCGTAGATGCGATGGGCTGCCATGTACGGGCGATGGCAGAGGATCCCGATTGAGACGTCAATGGCTCTGAGGGCATTCCGCTCGTGTCCAATCGTCGCCGATGGTGTCACGAGCCTGCGAAGCGACGCCGTTCAATACGGAACGGTCGGTCAGGGGCTGCGCTGCCTTGAGGATCAGGACGGCGGGCGAAGCCAGAGCCGTGCGGCCAGGAAGCCAATTGCGGGCAGGGCCAGGGCGCCGGCGAAGGCGATGAGAAACGACTCCACGCGCATGGAGAATGCGCCGACGGCCGCGTAGGCCATCGCGACGCCAAGGTTGGAGAGCGCGCAGGCCCAGAAGAATGGCTGCCGCGGCGCGTGGACCAGCCCGGCGAAAACGGTGCTGGCCTCGGCGAGCACGGGAATCGGTCGGCAGAGCACCACGGCAAAGCTGCCATAGCGTTGAGCAATGGCCGCCGCGCGTGCCAGGCCGCGCTCGCCTACGAATCGCCGCGCAGCCCCGGCTGATCGCGCGCCAATCCAATAGCCGATCCCGCACGACATCGTCATGCCGGCCCAAATCACCGCCGTGCCGCCCGCGAATCCCAGGAGGACGCCGGCCGCCGCCGACACGATGCTGGAGGGAATCGGCAACACGACGTCCGACGCCAGGAGTCCGCCGATCCCGACCGCGGCGTACCACGACGAGCCTTCGCCGCTCGCGAACCGCGCGGCCAGCGTGTTGAAGAAATCCTCGAACAGAAAGAACGGTACGAGGATGAGCGCGAGAAGCAGAACCGATATCAGCGCCCAGCGCATGTTTCTTCCGCCCTGATCCTCAAGCCTGCTTGAGGTGCCGCAGCAGCAGACTGAAGACGTCGACCGATCGCATCCGATCGCTGTCGAACAGGTCTGCCTGCCGGCTCATTACGAGTGGACCGTGCTCGTCCCAGTCGCTCGATCGCCCATGCGATCCGCGCACCAGGGTGGCATCGAGCGGGATGACGTCCAGCAGGCCGCGAAAGCCGAGCTTGCGCTTGAACAGCTTCCACCCTACGGTCACGGGCGGTACTTTGATCGCCGGATCGAGGAACAGTTCGACCGGGTCGTAGCCCGGCTTGCGGTGGATGTCCACCGTCCGTGCGAAGTCCGGCGCCTTTGCGTCGTCGTTCCAGTAGTAATAGGTGAACCACGAGTCGGCGTTGGCGACGGCGATGAGATCGCCGGCGCGCGCGTGATCGATGTGCGCGTCCGCCTTTTCGGTGGCCCCCAGCACCTGTTCGACGCCGGGCAGCGCTTCGAGCACGCGTCGAACCTCCGCAAGCCGTGACCGGTCGTTGACGTAGACGTGCGCGATCTGGTGATCGGCCACGGCGAACGCTGGGCTGGCGCCGGCGTCCAGCAACTCACACCCTTGCTCCTCGCGCACCGCGATCAGTCCGTGCTCGCGGAGCAGACGATTGGGATGGACGGGCCGTGAGACGTCTGTCAGCCCGTACTCGGACAGCACCACCACACGCGCGCCGCGGCCTTCGTAGAACTGGATGAGATCACCCACCACGCGATCGATGGCGGTGAGATCCGCCTGAATCGCCGGGCTGTTGACGCCGACTTTCTGCAGGTTGTAGTCGAGGTGCGGCAGGTAGATGAGCGTCAGCGTCGGGTTGTGCTTCTGTTCGACGAATTTCGCCGACGCCGCGATCCATTCCGAACAGCGAATCGACGTCCGTGGACCCCAGAACTCGAACAGTGGAAACTGCCCGAGCGCGTGTTGCAGCTCATCTCGAAGGACGCCGGGATAGGTGTGGACGTCGGGCAGCTTGCGTCCATCGGCCGGATACATCGGCCGCGGCGTCACCGCGTAGTCCACCGTCGAATACATGTTGAACCACCAGAAGAGATTCGCGCACGTGAAGGTCGCGTCGTGCGCGCGCGCCGCGTCCCAGATCTTCGGCGCCTCAACCAGCGGATTGGCCTGCTTCCAGAACCGCACCTCGCAGTCCTCACGCGAGTACCACCCGTTGCCGACGATGCCATGCTCGGACGGATAGCGGCCGGTCAGATAGTCCGCTTGCGCCGTGCACGTGACGGCCGGAAAGGCCGGCTTGATGCGCGCCTGGCGGGCGTTCGCCGCCCAGCGGGCAAGCGCGGGCGTCGCCGATCCGATCAGCGCCGGCGCGAGGCCCACGACGTTCAGGACGACGGTCTTGTTCATAAAGAAGGCTTGAGG